>CAJUGL010000083.1 GCA_910586515.1 uncultured Acetatifactor sp. | reverse complement strand
CGGAACGATCAGCAGTATGCCGAGAATCCAAAAGCGGTACCGCCCCGTCAGCTGCCGCAGCCACGCCAGCTGCCTTTGCTCTTTCTTCTCCCTTGAAATACGATTTGCAATCAGAGAAGATAAGGAATACATAATCGCCAATCCCAGAACGGAACCTGTGACCCCGAGGAAAAAGGCCCCCAGGCTGCCGATCTGTCCGGTTCCCCACAGTACCACTGCCGTTTCCGGCACCGGAACACATATAGGGAGCAGCACGCAGATAAGAAAATAGACACACCACATAACATCACCTCCTGCTATTGTTTCACACCGCATCATTCGCGGAAATCTGCCTGGCATGGCAGGATTTTAGTTTCATGTGCAGCACATATGCCGGGGGGAGATTTCGCCAGATCCGTACAATCCTCTGGATATTGAAATATTGTTCCAGAAAGCTTTTCCGCAGCAGTGTATACTGAAATGTAGTAAACACGCCTTCGGTTCCCATGGCCTTTTGCGTCTGCGACAGTATTCTGCGGGACACCTGCCGGGGAAGAGATGTAAACGGCAGACCGGAAATGATATAATCCGCATGTGAAAACCCCTGTTCTCTTAAGTAACCGCATACATTTCCGGCATCTCCATGGATCAGCACCACTCCCGGCATTCCATGGAACTGTTTCCGCAGCATTTCGTAGAAACGGTCATTTTGTTCAATCACGATATAAGTCGTATCCCGCCGCTTTCCTGCCGCCACCTCTCTGGTAAATACGCCTGTCCCCGCCCCGTATTCCACAATGCAGCGCGCTTTATCGAAATCAATAGAAGCCGTCATGGCCGCCGCCAGATGCCTGCTGCTGGGTGCAATGGCTCCGATCGTGTCCGGAGCACTGATGTATTCTCTTAAAAACTGCCACATAAGATGTTCCTCCTTATTTAAATCGCTTCGCCTAGCACGAAACCTTTGCGACTTTCCTGTCATGGAAATTATCTTTCAAAAGCACTGACATTTCTTAACTGGACTTATATAAATTCAACGTGCTATGCTGTCATTTGATGCTTTCAGTATAAAGAG
The DNA here is from genome assembly GCA_910586515.1 of uncultured Acetatifactor sp. Lineage (GTDB taxonomy): Bacteria > Bacillota > Clostridia > Lachnospirales > Lachnospiraceae > Acetatifactor. The sequence continues at coordinate 10,589 of CAJUGL010000083.1, read as the reverse complement.
GAAGTATAAAGAGAAAACCATAAAAACCATAAAGATTTCTTTAGATCTTCCTGCTCCGACAGCAAAAATCCCAACCAAAAGAAGCAGGCTAAGAAGCAGGATAATCCAAACACGCTCCTATTCAATCCTTGACAATACCTGCGGAACGATATATAATTGATGTTATATAACAATAATTATACAAAGGCAGGAAATCAAAATGCCGCCGAAAGCAAAGATTACAAGAGATATGATTATTGACGCCGGGTTTGAAATCGCCCGGGAAGAAGGGGCGGAAAACATCAATGCAAGGACAGTGTCAAAAAAGCTGAACTGTTCCACGCAGCCGGTGATGTACCATTTTGCAACGATCGAGGAACTGAAAAGAGTGGTCTATGAAAAAACAGACAGGTACCATACCGGCTATCTGATGAAAGCTGACCCACAGGCAGAAGATTTCATGCTCGCCATAGGGCTGAACTATATCCATTTTGCCATTGAGGAGCCGCATCTGTTCCGCTTTCTGTTTCAATCCGGGTATGCGGCGGAGAACAGTCTGCTTGAAATGATCGATTCCCGGGAACTGAAACCCCTTCTTGCTGCCATGCAGGAAGCCACCGGGATGAAGGAAAACCAAATGAAAGAAGTGTTTTTAACGATTGCATTATTTGCCCACGGCTACGCCAGCCTCATCGCAAATAATTCGCTTGCATTTGACGAAACCATTGTTTCCGCTCATCTGGAACGGGCGTACCGGGGGGCAGTCTCGGCATCACAGAAGGGCGAAGTGTGAAAGCAGACTTCCATATTCTCATTGGTATTGCGCAGAGCGAACAGAGAGATATAACTGTGAAAGCAGACTTTCATATTCTGATTGCTTTTGCGCCAAAGCGCACAAAAAACTGCATTTTTCATTTCTATTTGAGCCGTCAAAGGCGGCAGGGGGGATTCACATGACAAAGTGGTTGGATGATTTGTTTGAAAAGAATGAACTTACTTTTGCGTTGGTATGGATTGGCATTTATTGTACTTTAAACTCACTGGCCAATCCCCTGTCGGATGCCATAGGTATCCACAGTTCTGCGTCTCTTATATGCAATTCCTTTCTCACAGTCATGCTGTTTCTGTGGCTTCGGAAAAAGGGCATGACAAAGTACTATGGATTATGCAGCCCCCATTCCCCGGCAGGAAGGTTTCTCTGGTATCTCCCGCTGCTGCTGTTCATGTCCCACAACCTCTGGTTTGGAATTGCCGTAAATTATCCGGCAGCGGACACAGCCTGTTATATCCTAAGCATGCTCTGCATGGGTTTTCTGGAAGAAGTCATTTTCAGAGGCTTTTTATTCAAGGCCCTGGCAAAAGAGAATGTAAAAACGGCAGTCCTCATATCCAGTGTCACTTTTGGTCTGGGGCATATCCTGAATTTGTTCAACGGCAGCGGAATGGATATAACGGCCAATCTCTGGCAGATCGTGAGCGCCATTGCCTGCGGTTTCCTTTTTGTTGTTATTTTCTATGGCGGGGGCAGTCTGCTTCCCTGTATTGCTGCCCATTCGGTCAATAATGCCGTCAGCGTTTTTGCCAATGAGGCGGCGCTTACCGTAGAAAAACGCATTCTGTTCTCTGCCGTAAACTTCATTTTGGTTGCGGCATATGCTTTTGTTCTGACAAAAACGCTTCCGAAACAGCAATCCCCAAACCCGAAGACCTGATCTCCTATTTCTCTTCCCCGATATGGACAATGATGTCTCTGTTGATCCGCATCAGAAAATAGGTACTCAAACTCAAGCTCACCAGTTCCGCAATGGGGAAGGCCCACCAGATCAGATTCACATTGCCGCTAAGGGAGAACAGCCACGCCACAGGCAAAAGCACACAGAGCTGCCTGGCGATGGATACCAACATACTGTATACGCCGTTTCCCAGGGCCTGGAATACGCTTCCCACCACAATGCAGTACCCTGCAAAGCAGAAACTCAAACAGATAATCCGCAGGGCGGGAATTCCGATCACCAGAAGGTCCGACGACGCCTCCGCGTCAAACAGCCCGATGAGCCAGGCCGGAAACAGCTCCATCACCGCCAGACCTGCCAGCATGATACCCACCGCATACTTGATGCTGCTCTTCATGGTCCGCACCACCCGCTCCTTGCTGCCCGCGCCGAAATTGTAGGCAATGATGGGCACCATGCCGCTGTTCAGGCCGAACACAGGCATAAAGATAAAGCTCTGAAGCTTAAAGTAAATCCCGAATACGGTTTGGGCCGTGCCGAAGGCCTCCAGAATCAGGTTCATGCCGTAGGTCATCACAGAGCCGATGGCCTGCATAATAATAGAAGGAATGCCCACCCTGTAAATCCCTGCAATGAGTTTTTTATCCGGCCTGAATCCCCGGAAAGACAGATGAATCTCCCGGTTTACTTTCACATTAAACACAATGGCCAGTACCGCAGCGGCGATCTGTCCCAGTACCGTGGCTGCGGCCGCCCCCGCCACCCCCATTTCCGGCATCCCGAAATACCCGAAAATCAGAATGGGGTCCATAATCAGGTTGATGATCGCCCCCACGCCCTGGGTAATCATGGCGTAGAAAGTCCTGCCCGTGGACTGCAGCAGACGCTCAAACGTAACCTGCATAAAGATACCGATGCCCGCGGTACAGCAGATGGTCAGATAAGTGGTTCCATACTCCCGCACCTGTTCAATGGCGGTCTGACTGGCAAAAAAGGGACGGCTTGCGAAAATGCCCACCAGGGCAAATACCACATAGCTCATCAGTTCCACAAAAACCCCGTTGGCCGCAATGGTATTGGCCTTCTGGTATTCCTTCTCCCCCAGGGTCCTGGACAGGAAGGCATTGATTCCCACCGCGGTGCCCACTGACACGGCAATCATCAAACTCTGGATGGGAAATGCCAGAGATACGGCCCGAAGGGCATATTCGTTGATTCTGGACACAAAAATGCTGTCCACAATATTGTAAAGCGCCTGCACAAGCATGGAAATCATCATGGGCAGGGACATGGACAGCAAAAGCCTGTCTATGGGCATGACCCCCATTTTATTTTCCTGTGGTATGGTTTGATTCTCCATTGGTTTCTCCTCTCTCTTTCCGGGAAAGCGTTCCGCTTTTGAAGGACAGCAGTCCGGCGCAGAATGAAAACTTTTCGAATGTCATCTGCGGGAATAATTTCATCCATTCGTCTGCTGCAAAATAATATTCCTCATCGTCCCATTCCTGGCCGATCCATGAGCTGCACCGCTCCATCTCTGCGCGTGTTTCAAATGCCACATCCCCGATGTAGAGGCATCCGCCCTCACGCAGCAGGGACAGCAGATTTTCGATCAGTCCGGCCTTCTCCCCATCGGTCAGATGGTGCAGGGAATACGTGGCAATGATGGCATCGTATCGGTTCCGTTTCAGTTCCTCCGCCAGTCCCTTTGAAAAATCTCCCTGGTACAGCGCCGCTTCCGGCATCTTTTCCTTTGCCAGTTCCATCATTTTCCCCGAGAAATCCTGCCCCCAAATATGGCAGCCCTGACTGTACAGTTTCCTGGTCAGGGTTCCGGTGCCAAAGCCGATGTCAAGAACGGAATCACATTGATCCGTCAACACTCTGTTGTATATATCCCAAGGCCGATTCCGGAACGCTGTTTCCCAGGTATTGCCGGTTCAAATATTCCGCAATTCCGTCTTCTTCGTTGCTGCCGATGACCAGATCCGCTTTTTCCTTCACTGCATCCACCGCATTCCCCATGGCAATGCCTCTACCGCACAGGGCCAGCATTCCCATATCCGCATAATCATCCCCGAAGGCCACGATTTCCTCTGTCCCAATTCCCCATGCAGCGCATATTTTCAAAATCGCCTGCTCTTTTGTAGCCGCCTTTTTTGTAAATTTATACCAGTATCCATCTGAAAAACGGACACAGTCGCACTCATCCAGAAGTCCTGAAAGCCGTCTTGCCTGTTCTTCTTCAAAGATCTCCACGCACATCTTCAGGGAAGGCTCTTCAAAATCTTTAAAATCCGTATAAATACTGTTCCCCCAATCAGGGTACTGTTTCTTCGGATCAACCCGATAATTCCAGTAGTGGGAATTCATGGTATCAATGGTAATCTCACAGTCAGGCCCGCATACTTCTCTGGCAAGCTCAATCATCCGTTTCGTCTCTTCCCCGGAAAACTCGGCCCTGTACAGGCAGCGGCCATCATATTTCACCACTGCCCCACCGCTGGCAATCAACAGGTCCGGAGCCAGTTCCTCCAGAAAAGACAGGACATTCTGTTCCCCCCTGGACGTAGCCACACCGATCCGCATGCCCTTTTCCCGGCAATCCCGCACTGCTTTCAGCACAGCCGGAGATATGGTTTTGTCATTGCGCAGCAAAGTCCCGTCCAGATCAAATAAAAGAAGCCTGCAGCCATAACCGCCTTCCCACTCCTCTTTTGTCAGCAGATTCACCTCATGCTCATGGACGGTTCCGATTTTGGTCTCAAACTGACCATATGCGTAATGTCTGAACCCGCACTTCTCCTGTACCCGGGCCGACTGTCCGTTTGACAGAAAATGCCCGCAGAATATCACATCCAGTCCCACATCCTCAAAAAGATAGCGAATCGCCGCCTGCACTGCCTCCGCCATCAGTCCCCGTCCCCAATAGTCTTTCGACAAAACATAGCCGATTTCCCGGCATTTCTTTTCCCCGAATTCCGGGTACCTCTCTTCGTTGTATTTTTCAATGCCCAGAGAACCGATCACCTTTCCCTGATATTCCAGGGCAAAGGTTTTCTTCCCTTCCATAAACCGCCCCAGAATTTCCCTGGATTCCTCTCTATTTTCATGGGGCTTCCAACCTGCCATCTGTCCCACACCGTCCACGGAGGCATACTCATAGAAATCCTCCAGGTCTGTCTCCCTCCATGGACGAAGCGTGAGTCTGGCAGTCTGCAGGGTTACGGCGCTTATATCAATTTCCGCATTCATAGCAGCTCCCTTTCTTTCTATTTTTCTTTCCATTGTTCTATCTATATTTTTTATTTCTATATTTCTTATTTCTATATTTCTTTCTGTTTCTCCCTCTGTCTCCTGTGGGTATTCCTTCCGAAACTTCCCTGCATCCCAATGCTCCGCCGCAAATCAAAAGGCAGGCAATCATTAGAAGATTCATACAACAGAAAGGAACAGAGCCGTGACTGCCAGAGACATGCAGATTGGCCCACAACTGTCTGTGGTGACGGAATGGCACAGGAACTTTTACCGTAAACGGCTCTGTTCCTTATCTGTACGGCAAGCTGCCAAGGACAAAAACCCCCTGGTATCCCGGCCGGCACCGGCTCAAGGCTCTGACATCACGATTTTCTCCGGGGTAATGGGCAGTTCCCTGTGCCAGACCCCTGTGGCCCGGTAAATGGCGTGGGCAATGGCCGGGGCAGGGGTGTTGATCACAATCTCCCCGATGGATTTGGCGCCGAAAGGCCCGGTAGGCTCATAGCTGTGTTCAAATTCCACCTTCAGCCGTCCCATGTCCAGACGGGTGGGCAGCCTATACTGCAGAAAAGAGGATTCCCCGGGACAGCCCCTTTTGTCAAAATGAATATCCTCAAACAGGGTGTGGCCGATTCCCTGAACAATGCCCCCTTCCGCCTGAATCCGGGCAAGGGCGGGGTTGATGGGAATGCCGCAGTCCACTATCGCCATGTAGTCCAGTACGGTTACCTGGCCTGTCTGCCTGTCCAATTCGATTTCCGCCATTCCCACCATGTAGGGAGGCGGGGACACCGGGGAAGAATGAGTGGCGGTTGCCTCCGCGGCCTCTCCCCCAAAGCACTGGGTTCTGTAGGCGATATCCGTCAGGCTTACCTCCTGGTCCGCCCCTATCCGGCGGACTCTGTCTCTCTCAAAAACCACTTCCTCCGGGCTGCAGTCCATCATCTGTGCCGCTATGTGACAAATCCGCCTTTTCAAATCCCCGCAGGCCTTCTCCACGGCCTTGCCGGTAATGTAAGTGGTGGAGGAGGCGTAGGAGCCGGAATCATAGGGGGAGGCATCCGTATCCGCGCCGAACACGGCCACATCCTCCACATCGCATTCCATGCATTCCGCCGCCATCTGGGCCAGAATGGTGTCGCATCCCGTGCCCATATCCGCTGCCCCGATGAGCAGCTGATAGCTGCCGTCCTCCCCCAGTTTCACTGTGGCGGAGCCAACGTCAACATTGGAGATGCAGGAGCCCTGCATGGCCATGGCCACACCCGCCGCCCGGACTTTGCCGCCGCCCATCTCCCGCACCGGGTATTTCTCCTCCCAGTGAAACATCTTTCTGCAATGCTCCATGCAGCGGTCCAACGCACAGGCATTGGCGGTTTCATGATAATAGGCAGGCATCACCATGCCCTCCCGCACCATATTCCTGTCCCTGAGCACCGTGGGGTCCATGCCCAGTTTCTCCGCCAGTTCGTTCACTGCGGATTCCAGGGCAAAAATCCCCTGGGTGGCGCCGTATCCCCGATAGGCGCCTGCCGCCATGGTATTGGTGTAAACCACATCATAGCCGAAACGGTATGCTTCCAGGCCGCCGGTGTACAGGGGAATGGATTTATGTCCGGACAGTCCCACCGTGGTAGGCCCGTGCTCGCCGTAGGCGCCGGAATTGGACAGGGTATAGAGGTCCAAAGCCCGAATCCTGCCGTCCCTGTCCGCTCCCAGGCGCACCCGAATCTCCATCTCATGCCGGGGCGAGCCTGCAGTCTGTGCCTCCTCCCTGGTATAAATCAGCTTTGCCGCCTTTCCGGTTTTCAGGGTCACAAAGGCGGGATAGACTTCACACACCGCCGTCTGTTTTGCGCCGAAACCGCCTCCGATCCTGGGCTTCTCCACCCGTATCCTGCTCTTGGGAATCCCCAGGGCCCTGGACAGAATCCGCCTGCAGTGAAACACAATCTGGGTGGATGTGACCACATGGAGCCGCCCATAGCGGTCAAAATCCGTATAGGTCCGAAAGGTCTCCATCATGGCCTGGTTAAAGGCTTTTGTGTGAAAGGTGCGGTCTATCCGGATTTCGCAGTCCGCCATCACGGAGTCCACATCCCCCTGGGACTCCGCCCCGCTGGCCACCAGATTCCGCCGGTTTGAGCCGCCCACCTCACAGGGCGGGAACCAGTCCTCCTCGGGATGCACCAGTACAGGATTGTCCTTTGCCTTTCGGAAATCCAGAACCGGCTCCAGTACCTCATAGCTGACCTTGATCAGCTTCATGGCCTTGTCCGCCGCCTTCTCCGTCTCCGCAGCAATGATGGCCACCACATCCCCCACAAACCGAACATGGCGGTCAATGATCAGCCTGTCGTAGGGGGAGGGTTCCGGATAGGTCTGTCCCGCAATGGCAAACCGGGTCCGGGGTACATCCTCCCAGGTATAGACAGCCTCCACCCCGGGCACCTTCTTTGCGGTCTCGGTGTTGATTTCCCGCACAACAGCATTGGGATAGGGGCTGCGCAGCAGCTTCACCGCCAGGGCGTTCCGGGGCGTGATATCATCCATGTACACCGGCTTTCCCAACAACAGCTGCATGGCGTCCTTCTTGCGGACGGACTTGTTGACGGATTGATATTGGGGCGCCTCTGCTGTATTCCGGTCTGCATTTCGGAAATTCTCACCTGATTTATCGTGTATTGTGTCAATCGTTTCGTTCCTGGGTATTGTTTCTCTGTGTTCCATACTGACCTCCATGGGTTGGTTTCCGGGGGTTCTGTAAATCTCGGTTTCTGCTATTCCCGAAAACTTCTTCAATGTTAAAACCCGAATCATTTTGCCAACAGGGACAACACCCTGGGCCTGGCTCCTTTTACATACTTAAATTCCAGGGCAAATCTGATAATTTCCGGAAAATAATATTTCTTATCTGACATAATAAAATAGCCCTGGTTCTCTAATCTGGCAATCTCTTCTCCTGTCAGGCTGATCTTGTCCAATGTAAGCGGCAATACTTTCTCTTCTTCCGGCATATCTTCAAATTTTTTTAATATTTGATAAACCGCTTTCATCTCGTCTCTGATCTCCTTATACTTTTCCCTGGAGCAGCCCGGAATAGCCTCCCTGATCTGTTTCGGCATAATATATCTGTCCTCGTACGGCGGCTTTCCTTCCGGAAATGTACTGGTAGCAAACTGCAAAAAGCGTACAATGTCCCTTGCCTGTAACTGGTTTGTAAAATCAGAAAGCGCCGCAATAATCCATTTTGCCGAATTTGCCTCTCTGGAATCGTATCTTCCCAACTTTTTCCCCCACAGTTTTTCCAGACATTCTTCCAACACTTCCCTGCTGGCTTTCAAAATATCAACATTCTCTCCCAGAGCAGGGGCCGCCTGCTTCGCAATCCACAATGCCAGGCGAAGCGCTTCCGACGGTGACCATTTCAATTCATATTTGTGATACTGATTTTGAAACTGCTCAAAATTAATCTCAATTGCCTCTTCCGCCATATCCTTTCTGGCAAAAATAACAATCCCTATATTTTCAAAACGGAGATTCCGTAATGTATTTACTACATTCTGACACAAAGCCCGAACTGCAAATCTCCAGGTCTTCTGTGTCTGTATCTGCACATCCATGAAAAGGTCTTCCAGTCCGTCCACAATGAAAAGAATTCTTTTGTGTTTTCTCTCCAGATATTGATCCAGTTCGGATAAATCACTGTAACCGCCGCCCACCATATCCAACATCAGCCTTTGCCATATTTCCATCCATTCTGTCAGGGATGTCTCTTTTTCGGCATAAGAAGCCAGTTTATTGTAATTGCAGTCAACAATATCCGGTCTGATGTTCATTTCTTCAAAAGTATGATTACAGTTTACAATACATTCCTGTACCATAGGATGCAGCTTTTTCATATTCAATGAACAGACCAGGGGTAGAATTAATGTTCTCTCCCTGTCTCTTTCACCTGGCGTCTCTACGCCGTTCACAAAATTTTCCCAGGTTCTTTTTGAAAGCAGCTGTTTATAGATATAAGTTTTTCCGGATCCCTTTGCACCCAATACCACCAGCTGCGGAACCGTTTCCTTATACTCCCGCACAATCTCCCGTATCGACGTTGTTGCCAGCATATTGGAGGATGCACTTCCTTCAGCTGTGATCTCCATGGTGGTAATCTCATGCAGCCGACTTATGGTATCCTTCATATTCTCCAGGGAAAGCGGCTTCTCTCCCGTACCGTCAGCCTTCGTATCGGTTTTCAGCATGCTGCCCGCAATTTTTGCCATAACATCGGAAAGTACCTTTCCCTTCAGCAAAGCACATATTTCCTGAAAATCCCCCAGTGAAGCAAACGCCGAGTCAAAAGGTACCCTGTAGAGATAATCTTCTCTTAATACATTCATGTTTTCCGGGTCAAAATCCTGTTCCAGGCTTTCTGCCAACTCATCTTCCAGATTCCCCACCTTATCCTCCTCCATATCTCTGGGAATCATGGTCAGCAGGAGTTTGGAATTCAAATGTCCGTCCTTCACCTTCCGCTGTATCTCTTCCAGTATAAGTTTCGTTCCTTTTATTGACTGCATGGACGTGGAGGAAATAAAAAACTTGTTCACACGGGCATCAAATAAAAACGGCGCGGAAAATTCCGTAACCCCGGCCCTCAAATCTACCAAAACAAGGTCTGCCCCTAGGGAGGCCCCCAACCTGGAAAGAAATTCCGTAATGACATATTTATCCTTCTGTACAGAAATGATTTTCTCCGGACTTGAATAGATATTCAGCATTTGAGATTTTTCTCTATATACAGGAAGAAAATAGTGCTCCACCTCCAGTTTTTCCGTCATCACCTTAATCACATTGGTCTTCACAAGCCCGGCAACCCTGTCTACAAAGTTTTCGTTCAGAGAATTAAAATGAAGCAATTCCAACACGTCGAAATAACTGATTTTCTCATTGCTTTTCCCCTGTCCCAACATCCAGGTCAGACCCGGAGCCTCCAAATCCGCATCAACAATCAGTACCTTTCTCTGATTTCCATGCGCCTGGGATATCTCCCTTACCAGAGAAATCAGGGCCAAGGTCCTCCCCACGCCGCCTTTATAGGAATGGAATACCGTAAGCGGACTCCCCGCTAATTCTTCCTGCTTTGTCGTTTCTTCCCTCGTAAACATATCCTTAAACAGCGGCGTCTTTATGGGTTCCGCCCTGTCAGATTCATCGCCCTCTTCATAAATGACATCCAATTGTTTTTGGTCAAATTCTACCATAACCTTACCGTTCATGTAGAATTTCCCGAAAATTTTTATAAATGTCTCTTCGTTTTCCTCTTTGTTATTTCTCTCCGGGTCAATATTGATGACAATTTCGTCGTTGTATACATCAACCCTGTTCCACCACAGGGGCCACCAACTCCGCCTTTTCCTGAATTCAACCTCAACATCATACCATGTAAACAGACGCATCACTATTCTCCTATAATTTTGTATGAATCCATTCCGCTATCTTCACCAATACCTTTTCTGCTTTTTCCTCCTCGTCGCCCTCCGCCAGGGCGGCGCCATACCTCCAAAGCTCATTATACTAAACACCGATTAGATTTGCAGTTTATACTTTAGTTTTCATACAAAAAGC
>CAJUGL010000082.1 GCA_910586515.1 uncultured Acetatifactor sp. | reverse complement strand
GAAAAGGGAGTAATTATTTAATGCGTGATGTGAAAAATGTTGCCAAATCGTTGCCAGTGCCTAAATAAATTTGTTTAGGAACCGCATAAACACTGGGTTCTTAAAACCCATTTCATCACTCGAACTCGATCGTTCCGGGCGGTTTACTGGTGATATCATACATCACCCGGTTCACATGTCTCACTTCATTTATAATTCTGCCGGTAATCTTTTTCAGCACTTCCCAGGGAATCTCCGCCGCGTCCGCTGTCATAAAATCGACCGTATTTACGGCCCTCAGGGCAACTGCATAATCATAAGTTCTCTCGTCGCCCATGACGCCCACGGAACGCATATTGGTCAAAGCGGCAAAATATTGGCTAAGGGATTTATCAAGTCCCGCAGCCGCGATTTCTTCCCGATATATGGCATCCGCATCCTGCACGATTTTCACCTTTTCGGCGGTTACCTCGCCCACGATGCGTACGCCCAGTCCCGGACCGGGGAAGGGCTGGCGGAATACCAGGCGCTCCGGAATCCCCAGCTCGAGTCCTACCTTTCTGACTTCGTCCTTGAACAGATTTCTCAAAGGCTCTATGATTTCCCTGAATTCAACACAATCCGGCAGCCCGCCTACATTGTGGTGAGATTTGATTACCGCAGATTCTCCGCCCAGGCCGCTCTCTACCACGTCCGGGTATATGGTGCCCTGTACCAGAAAATCTACCGCGCCGATTTTTTTTGCCTCTTCTTCAAAGACACGGATAAATTCTTCACCGATTATCTTTCTTTTCTTTTCCGGTTCCGTTACGCCTGCCAGTTTTTCGTAAAATCGCTCCCGGGCGTTTATTCGGATAAAATTCAGCTTATAGTTTCCTCCGGCGCCGAAGACGGCTTCAACTTCATCGCCTTCGTTTTTCCGAAGAAGTCCATGGTCTACAAAAACGCAGGTCAGCTGTTGGCCTACTGCCCTGGACAGAAGCACTGCCGCTACGGAGGAATCAACACCGCCGGACAGGGCGCAGAGAACTTTTCCGTTTCCTACTTTTTCCCGTATTGCCCTGATGTTCTCCTCCGCAAAAGAGTCCATTCTCCAGTCTCCCCTGCAGCCGCAGATATCTCTCACGAAATGATACAGCATTTTGGAGCCTTCTTCTGTGTGCAGAACCTCAGGGTGAAATTGGATGGCGTAGAGTTTTCTGTCTTCGTCTTCCGCAGCTGCAACCGGGCAGTTTTTTGTTGAGGCAATGGAGCGGAAGCCCGGGGCCATCTCCGCAATGTAGTCAAAATGGCTCATCCAGCATACAGTATGAGCCGTAACATCTGTAAAAAGCCGACTTGTTCTGTCCACATCCACTTCCGTCCTGCCGTATTCTCTGACTTCTGCCCGAGCCACCTGCCCGCCCAGTACAAACGACATCAACTGTGCGCCGTAACACAATCCCAGAACCGGAATTCCAAGAGTAAACAGTTCCGGGGAGCATGTGGCTGCGCCTTCCTCATAGCAGCTGCTTGGACCTCCCGTCAAAATGATTCCCTTAGGATTCATTTCCTTTATTTTATTTAAGTCTGTCTTATAAGGATAAATTTCGCAATAAACGCTGCATTCCCTGACCCGTCTGGCTACAAGCTGATTATACTGTCCGCCAAAGTCAATAACGATCACCAGTTCTTTATCCATATCTCCTCCTATTGAAAGTTTCCTTTCTGTAACAGTTCAGACAGCGCATTCCCCATATGTTCGGGAGCGCCTGCGCGTTTCAGCTGTCTTCTGCAAGGTCGGAAAGGGGACGAAAAGTATATCCCAGTTCCTCCCATTTAGTCAACAGTTCATCCATGATCTCCCCGTTTGTCTTCGACGTGCTGTGGAGAAGTACAATAGCGCCCGGATGAATCCTGCCCATGAGCTTCTCAAAAGCTTCCTCATGGCTGGGTTGATTATCCTGGTTCCAATCCACATAGGCCAGACTCCAGAAAAAGGTAGAATATCCCATTTCCTTTGCCATCTGCAGGTTTATGGTGCTGTATTTTCCCTGAGGCGGCCTGTAGTACATTGCGAGTTCTGTTCCTGTCACTTCTCTGAAAAGATCCTGCACACTGGACATTTCTTTCTGAAATGTGGCTTTATCAGATATTTTTGACATATCCAGATGGTGATATGTATGATTGCCAACCGTATGGCCGTCTTCTACCATACGTTTTACCATATCTGGAGCGGACTCCAGAAAATGTCCCACCACAAAAAAGGTGGCCGGTGCATTGTGCTTCTTCAGCGCATCCAAAATCGGTTCCGTATTGCCGTTTTCGTAACCGCAGTCAAAGGTTAAATAAAGTACCTTCTCCTCACCCTCACCGCAAAAGTAAGCATCATATTTGGCGAGCTCGGCTCCGGATACGTTTCCGGTAGGTTTCTGGCCCTCCCGGCCAAAGCCAAGCCCCCAGTTTTCGCTTTCCACCACCGTGTAGGAGGCGGTCTGCCGCATATCGATTGTCATTTCTGCGGCAGATCTGCCCAGGAAAAACATGGCGCCTAAGAACAAAGCGGTAAAAACGGTCTTTTTCCCTTTGGCGCTGTTTAGTTGTGGAACCTTCGAAAAGATGTCCTTTACATAAATTGTCCTCATACTCTTTTTTTGTATCCACATTCTTCATAAATTTCTACAATATATGAGGATGAGGCTTTGTCACATTACGGCTTTTTCAGAAAACCCTTCAGGGAATCCATTACATCTGACGCCTTTTCTGCGGTTAATTTTGCACGGACTCCCTGTATTACCTTGTCCAGCACATCGTCGGGCAGATCCACACCCAGTATGCTTTCCAGAGCCTTTACCGGCTCTGTCTTAAACTGTTCCTGAAGATCCTTATCTCCGGAAATCTTTTCTACGACTTTTGTAATCTGTTCTTTAATGTCCATATTGTCTCTTCTCCTTCCTGAAGTTATTTCATTATAACGCTTTTTCAGTATAATTGTAAAGATTTTCCTTTGTAATCTATCTTCAAGTGAAAGACAGGGCGCAATACTTTGCCTGAGCGCGGCCATTTTTGTGAAAATGCCTCCCGGAAAGCGGAAATTCGTGTAAATTTTGTACTGTCAACGGATAGGAAAAAAACGGAAACTGTGGTATAATATTGGCCAGGGTTTACCTGTTTTTTGCGTGACGGCAGACAGGGCTCTGAATGAGGGAAAGCGTAAATATTATCCGCCCGGACGATACCTGCGTCCGGCATAAAATACTGATAGGCGGAACTGGAATTAGGAGGAAACATGACATCAGAGTACATGACAGGGCAAGGTCGATACAGGGAGGAGAGCAGAGTCGTCAGAAAGCGGCGGGGCAGGACAGCGTCCCGGGGCGGCATCGGCATCGTTTTGCTGCTGATGCTTCTTCTGTCGGGAATCCTGGGGAGCATGACTGCGCAGGCTGCGGAGCCTTCCGGAAACAGGGCGGTAAAAGCAGGCATTTTCCATTTTGATGGGTATCACATGAAGGATGAGGCGGGCAATCTTACCGGATACGGCATCGATTTTCTGAATCTGGCCGCCAAATACTCTCACCTGAACTTCCAGTATACGGAATATGATAAATCCTGGAACGACATGCTCATTATGTTGGAGAATGGAGAAATCGACATTGTCACTTCCGGCCGGAAGACTGAGGAATGGGAGGAAAAATATGCGTTTTCCCTTCCCATAGGGCGCAGCAGCACCATTCTTTCCATGTTGGCGGACAATCCCAGACTCCGCAGCGGCGATTACGATACCTATGACGGAATGGTGATCGGGGCTGTGGAAGGCAGAAGCCAGAAGCAGAGTCTGGAGGACTTTGCGGAGGAACACGGGTTTACGTACCGGATTATAGAATACAACAGCGCGGATGCGCTGACGGAGGCTCTGCAGGAGGGTGAAATAGATGCTATATTGTCCACCAGTCTTCGTAAAACCAAAAACGAAAAGACTCTGGACACGATAGAATTCGATTATTTTTATGCCATTGTCAGAAAAGAGGACACAGGGCTGTTGGAGGAGATCAATTATGCCATCAGCCAGATGGATGTCAATGAAGGCGACTGGATGAATGTATTGTTCTACAAGTATTACGGGCCGGAGTACTCGGATTCCGGCGCCTTCACGGAGCGGGAAAAAGCCTATATCCAGGATGTGAGATCGGGTAAGAAGACCATCACGGCCACGGCCATCGGGGACAGGGCGCCCTATTCCTATGTGGAAGACGGGGAGCTTACGGGTATAATGCCGGATTATTTTGCGGAGCTGATGGCGTTTGCGGGACTGCCCTATGAGACCGTGGTGACAGGGGACCGTGCCGAGTACTATGAATTGGCGGAAAACGGCGGCGTGGACGTGGTGATAGACAGGAAGATGACCGATACCGTGACGGAGGGCATGGCCAACAGGGGCTTCAGCACGGATACCTATATGACGGCCGGGGTTACCAAGGTGACCAGAAAGGATTTCCAAGGGGAGATTTCCACGGTGGCCGTTGCGGAGACACAGGGGAATGTTCCCATCGAACAGGGGCTGACAGGGGATGCGGAAATCCTGCGCTATCCCGACAGGGAATCTGCCCTGCAGGCAGTTCTGGACGGGGAGGCTGACGCGGCTTTTGTGTATACGTACACGGCCCAGGTGTTTGTGAACAATGACTCTACGGATGCCCTGCATTACGCCGTAGTGAACGACGTTGGCTTCGCGTTTCGGATGTATGTCCGGGGCAGCTGTGACAGAGAGCTTGTGACCATACTGAATAAATGTATTGCCCAGATGCCGGACGATGTGATGAATCAGCTGATCACAAAATATACCGCGTATGCTTCCGAAAACCTGGGCTTTGTGGAGTACATGAAGCTTCACCCTGAAATCATGATGGCTGTGGGACTGACGGCAGTGACAGTCATAGCCATTATCGTAGTGCTTATAGCCAGGGCCAGGTGGAGCAAAAAACTTCTGGAATCCAAGGAGAAATCCAATCAGGAGCTGATGGAGCAGTTTGCCATTGTGGATGCGCTGAGCCGTGACTATGTAAATATTTTTGCCATTGACGCCGAACGGGACAGAGCAAGGATCATCAAAATGATGGGGTATGTGACCACGGGACTGACCAGGGATACCAAGGAGGAATTCACTTATAACGTGATCCTGGCCAGATATATCAACGAGCGGGTGTATGAGGAGGACCGGGCTTTTCTCGCGGAAGCCCTTGCCCTTGACAATGTGATGAAAAAACTGAAAACGGGCAGAGATTACCAGGGGAATTACCGGGTTCGGGACGGGGAAGATGTTCATAATTATCAGTTTACCTATATCTATGTGAAGGAGAGCGATTTCCGAAAGGACGGTTTCATACTGGCAGGCTTCCGCAATATCGATGAGACCATCCGGGAGGAGCAGGTGCAGAAGCTGATGTTGGAAGAGGCTCTGGGGGAAGCCCAGTATGCCAATAACGCCAAGACTACTTTTCTCAACAGCATGAGTCATGATATCCGGACGCCCATGAATGCCATCATCGGTTTCACTACACTGGCGATTTCCCACCTGGACAACAGGGAACTGGTGCAGAATTATCTGGAGAAGATTATTACTTCCGGCAATCACCTGCTGAGTCTGATCAACGACGTACTGGATATGAGCCGTATCGAGAGCGGCAAGGTGAAGATAGATGAGAAAGAGGCCAGTCTGCCGGAGATCATGCATGATCTGAAGACCATCGTGCAGTCGGATGTAAAGGCCAAGCAGCTGTCCTTCTATATAGATACCCAGGATGTGACGGACGAGATCATTGTCTGCGACAAGCTGCGGCTGAACCAGGTGCTGCTGAATCTGCTGAGCAATGCCATGAAATACACAAAACCCGGAGGAACGGTCAGTGTGCGCATTATCCAGACCGGGGATGCGCCGGAGGGGTATGCTTCCTTTGAATTCCGGATAAAGGATACTGGCATCGGCATGAGCAAAGAGTTTCTGGAGCATATTTTCGAGCCATTTGAGCGGGAGCAGACAGCCACCATCAGCGGAATACAGGGGACAGGCCTGGGGCTGTCCATCACCAAGAATATTGTGGATATGATGCACGGCACCATTGCGGTGGAGAGCGAGCTTGGGAAGGGGAGCGAGTTTATTGTATCCTTCCGGTTTAAAGTATCCGCGAAACCGTTAAAGACGGAACATCTTTCCCGGTTGGCGGGCCAGCGGGCTCTGGTGGTGGATGATGACATCAATACCTGTACCAGTATCAGCAAGATGCTTTCCGCCATGGGCCTGCATCCGGACTGGACCACTCTGGGCAAGGAGGCTGTGGTGCGAAGTAAGTTTGCCATAGAGCAGGAGGAGCCCTTTGACCTGTATCTGGTGGACTGGCTCATGCCGGACATGAACGGTGTGGAGACTGTCCGCAGGATCCGCAAAATGGTGGGGGATGCCGTACCCATCATCATTTTGACTGCGTATGACTGGGGGGATATCGAGGAAGAAGCCAGGGAGGCCGGGGTTACCACCTTCTGCTCAAAGCCGATCTTCCTTTCGGAGCTCTGCCAGGTTCTCACGGCGCCCTATGAGACTGAGGAGCCAGAGGAAATAAAAGAAGATTTTTCCGAGTGTTTTGAGGGAAAGAGGATTCTTCTGGTGGAGGACAATGAGATCAATCAGGAGATTGCCAGGACTATATTGGAAGAAGCGGGTTTTGTCATTGATACGGCGGAGGACGGAACCGTGGCTGTGGAGAAGATGAAGGAGAAGCCGGCGGATTCCTATGACCTGATCTTGATGGATGTGCAGATGCCCATTATGAACGGGTATCAGGCCACCCGGGCTATCCGGGCCCTGGAGGACCCGGCCAAGTCTGCCATTCCCATTGTGGCCATGACCGCCAATGCCTTTGACGAGGACCGGATGCTGGCTCTGGAAGCAGGTATGAACGGTCATATTGCCAAACCCATTGACATCGCCATGCTTATGGGTACGCTTCAGGAGATCTTGAAATAGCAGAAGGGGCTGCAGGTCAGGGAGCAGGATTCCGGATATGCTCCTTTGAACGGATAAATATACAGAGACACAGGAAAAGAGAGGGACAGACAATGAGATATTTATTTCAGGGTGATTCTATTACGGACTGTGGAAGGGGGGATTATGAGAACCCTTATGCCATGGGAAACGGTTATCCGCGTCTTCTGGAAGCGGAGCTGACGGCAGGGAACGGGGACTGCGAGGTAATGAACTGCGGCATCAGCGGCAGCAGGGTGGTGGACTTATTGGCCAGATGGAAGAGGGACTGTCTGAATTTGAAGCCGGATGTGCTGACCATCCTCATCGGGGTGAATGATGTCTGGCACGAACTGGGGAACAGGAACGGGGTGGATGGGCCGTTGTTTGAGGAGGTATACCGGATCATACTGCGGGAGACCAGGGCTGTTCTGCCCCAGACCCGTATTGTATTGATGGGGGCTTATGTCATTCACGGCACGGCTACGGATCCTGAGTGGGAGACCTTCTCCAATGAGGTGAAGGCCCGCAGGGACATTGCCTGTATGTTGGCGGAGGAGTTCGGGATGGATTATGTGGATTTGCAGCAGGTATTTGACCAGGCTCAGAAGAAATACCCCGCAGAACACTGGGCGGCAGACGGCGTCCATCCCACCGCGGCAGGCCACTGGCTCATTGCCCGGGCGTGGAAGGAAGCCATGGGGATCTGAGGGGCCGAAGCGGACGGGAGCGGAAGCTGCAGGTCCGCAGGGGACAAACTGTCCGGGAGAAAAGACCGGACGAAGGGGAGGGCAAGCTGTAAAACGTCAAACAGAGCAAGGAGGTACGACTAAATGAATATTTTAAAAGTGACGGATCCTGCCTTTCAAAAATACGGCAGGATAGTGGACAATGTGGATTTTACCGGATTGGTGGAGGCGCTGAAGCATACACCCTGTCCGGAAAATGTGGTGTATGAGCCATCGGTGGAGGCGTTGGAGGCTCTTCCCGTGATGGAGGAGCTTTCCCGGGTGGCATACGGAGAGATGCCCATTCAGATCGGCTACTGTAACGGGCATAACACCATGCTGAATGCCCTGGAATACCACAGGGATTCCGAGATCAACGTGGCTGCCACGGAAGCGGTGCTGATGCTTGGGCTTCTGACGGATGTGGAGGCGGATCATACTTATGACACTTCAAAAGTGGAGGCATTCCTGGTGCCTGCAGGAACGGCTGTGGAAATATACGCCACCACCCTGCACTATGCGCCCTGCCATAGGGAAGCAGACGGTTTTCAGGTAGGAATTGTCTTGCCCCGGGGAACCAATTATCCCCTGAAGGGAAAACATGAGAAAGTCGCGGAAGCAATGACCGAGGATGCCATGCTCACCGCTGTGAACAAATGGCTTATCGGTCATCAGGAAGGCGGACTGGAGGAAGGCTGTTTCCTGGGACTGAAGGGAAAGAATCTCTGTCTTACGGAGGACTGAGAATGGCGGGAGGCGCAGGAAGGAGCCACTGCGGTCTGCAGTATAAAATCAGGAGGAGAAGTTATGTTCTACATAGGCATTGACCTGGGGACATCGGCGGTAAAGCTGCTGCTGATGGACAGGGACGGTAAAATCGTAAATATTGTATCCAGGGAATATCCCCTGTATTTTCCCCGTCCGGGCTGGTCTGAACAGAAACCGGAGGACTGGTACCAACAGACCCTGTTGGGTATAAAGGAGCTGATTCGGGATGTGGACAAAAGCCGGGTGGCGGGCATCAGCTTCGGCGGACAGATGCACGGACTGGTGATTCTGGATGAGGAGGACAGGGTGATCCGTCCTGCCATTCTCTGGAACGACGGCAGGACCGCGGAGGAGACGGAGTATCTGAATACTGTCATCGGCACGGAAAAGCTGTCGGAATATACGGCCAATATTGCCTTTGCAGGCTTTACGGCGCCCAAGATTCTCTGGGTAAAAAACAAGGAGCCGGAGAACTTTGCAAGGATTTCCAAAATCATGCTGCCAAAGGATTATATCGCCTATAAGCTTACCGGCGTGCACTGCACGGACGTGTCCGACGCCTCGGGAATGCTGCTGTTCGATGTTAAGAACCGCAGGTGGTCACAGGAGATGTGCGAGATCTGCGGTATCCGGGTGTCGCAGCTGGCAAAATGCTATGAGAGTTATGAGACCGTGGGGACGGTGCTGCCTGGAGTGGCGGAGGAACTGGGTATCGGAAATTCCGTGAAAGTGGCGGCAGGGGCCGGGGACAATGCGGCTGCAGCCGTGGGCACAGGCGCTGTGGGAGACAGTATGTGCAACATTTCCCTGGGCACCAGCGGGACCATTTTTATTTCCTCAAAAAAATTCGGTGTGGACAGATACAATGCGCTGCATTCCTTTGCCCATGCGGACGGCAGCTATCATCTGATGGGCTGTATGCTCAGCGCGGCCAGCTGTAATAAGTGGTGGATGGACGATATCCTGGGCACCGGGGACTACGGGACGGAACAGCAGGCCATCGGAAAACTGGGAGAGAATCATGTGTATTTCCTGCCCTATCTCATGGGAGAGCGCTCTCCCCATAATGATCCCAATGCCAGGGCGGTATTCCTGGGAATGACCATGGACACCACCAGGGCGGACATGACTCAGGCGGTCTTGGAAGGGGTGGCATTTGCCCTGCGGGATTCCCTGGAAGTGGCCAGATCCCTTGGAATTCAGCTGACCCGCACCAAGATCTGCGGCGGCGGCGCAAAGAGTCCTCTGTGGAAGAAGATTATCGCCAATGTATTGAATCTGAAGGTGGATGTACTGGAGAACGAGGAAGGGCCTTCCATGGGCGGAGCCATACTGGCGGCAGTGGCCTGCGGTGAGTACGAAAGTGTGGAAGAGGCTGCCGGAAAGATTGTGAAGGTAGTGGAGACCGTGGAGCCGGAAAGCGCACTGGTGGAGAAATACCAGGAAAGGTACAGACAGTTCAGGGAGATTTATCCTGCCTGCAGAGAGCTCTTTCGGAGGAATGGGGAGTAACTGAATGGCAAAGCCTGGAAAAGCGGGGTACTGCGCCTGAGATGGGGAGCAGTACCCTGTTATCTTATCATGGCTCAAATGGAAACGTGATTTTTGCGGCAAACTGATAATTACAGTCTCCTCGCTCCATTGTAGTTTCATACAGCAGGTCATAGTCTGGAGTCACTGTGATGGTATTGCTGCCGGCAGGAGTATTTACCGTGATGGGAGCAAACAGATCTAACATATCATTATTGAGCAGAAAGGTAACTTCTCCTGCAATGGAACATTCTTCCACGTTGATGGAGTTTGTCTCTTTGTCGTAGGAGACAATGATTTTTCCTTCCATAATATGGCTGTCTGCCTGCAGCCAGTAAAAGCTCTCCCCGGTCCGTTTCTCTGCGCGCTGGGAAAGGTCCCATACCACTCTCACAGGGAGAGGATTGCGGACATACTGTTCTACAAGCCTGATGGCATTGGTGTCTGTCTCAATGACGGAACTGTCTCCCGAGTCCAGCCATGCTGCGCTGTCTGCCATTACAGTCTGGTTTTCCATTGAGGTGTCGCGGAAATTATGTCCCTGTCCCTGATGAACATAGGTGTTATGTATATATCCGCCTCCCAGTTCTGCCTGGTACTCATCCAATAGTTTGCCGTATTGGGCCGTAACGGTATTTCTTTCATAGGCAGTGTCGTTTTCGCCCACTTGAAGCTGTAAAGGCATATTGTACAGATTCCACAAGGGCAGTCCGTTGGGATGTCCGGCAGACATATTGGCTGAGGCAAAGCGATCGGGCATTTTGGACACAATGGCATATACTCCGTCTCCGCCTGCAGAAAAACCCGTCAGATAGACCCGGTTGGGATCCGCATCATAAAAGGCAATCATATTTTCTATAAGCCTGTCATAGAGAGGGTAGGATTCAGGGTTAAAGTGGCAGTCCCAGGTATCCCGTACTCCTCTTGGATTCACATAAATGCCATTCTCCACGCTGTTTCGGTAGTAGGATGCCATGTGCACCCATTGACTGTCGTTCAGATCAGGGGTGTCGCTCTGGCCGCCTCCATGAAGTGCGATAAAAAGCGGATAACCGGATTCGTCAGGCTCACCTTTGACAAAAAATCCGTATTTCATGGTAGCATCATCGAAGGTCATGGCACGGTTTTCGACTTCCTCTATTCTGGTCTTATCGTTTTTCACCTGATTCAAGTATTCATGCCAGATGTATTTTCGGGCATTTTCGATATCGTCATTGTCTTCCAGGGAATCCGGTTTCGTATAGGGATTTGGCGCTTCGCTTTCAGGAGAGGCTTCCTCCGTACTTTCCTCTTCAACGGAACTGTCCGTGTGGGAAATTTCATTGGATGCATTTTCGGATAAGGGTTGGGGGCTGTATTCCGCAGCATCGCTCTCTGCCGATTTTTCCGCACATGCTGCCAACAACAGGCAGAGGGGGAATGCCAGCATCAGTGTTCCCCTTTTCTTCATTATATAGTTCATTTTCGTATCCTCCTGCTAGAGCGAATTCTTTTTGATATTTTGACAGATCTTCTGTTTTATTGTGCGCTATTTTATAGGTTTTGTCAAGAACCGGAGTATTCAACACGGATTTTCCAAATTATTCTGCCCTGGCATTGCAAGGACTGTGTGATGTAAGCATTTGTTGCGATGAAAAACCGCACCTTGAGGGCAAAAGCCCTGGGTGCGGTTTTCCGGCATTCATGCCAGTTTTTGCAGCTTGTCGCTGTGCTCCATGATAATGCTCTTCATGAGCGCATTATCGGCCTGAAGCGCATCGTAGCCCTCTACGGAGTCTTTGTACCGGTTATAGGTTGAGAGGTAGCAGGCTTCGATTGTGTTCAGCCGTGGCATCATTACATTTTCCTGGAACAGTTTCATCTGAAGTATTTGGGTCTGGAGATCAGCTCTGACAGCCTGAATCTCAGCCTGCAGCTCGGCTCTGACAGCCTGAATCTCAGCCTGCAGCTCGGCTCTGACAGCCTGAATCTCAG
>CAJUGL010000081.1 GCA_910586515.1 uncultured Acetatifactor sp. | reverse complement strand
AAACAGCTGCTTTGGCATCAATGTAGCGGTTGGCATAAGTTGTAAAGTGGTGTATGTACAGATAATGTCAGGAAAATCAGAATTAACTTCTCGGTAAGTGATCTGTACCCTGTAATCTGTCCCGGAAGCCCCATCGTTCCGTATGGAGCCGGCACCTGCACCTTCTTTCGGACTACCCGCCACGGGAAGGCGATCTGCCCGCTGATCTCTGCCATGTTCCGCCCGAAATCATCCAGATTCCTGAAAAAGGGATCCGGACATTTCAGATCAGCTACAATAGACAATTGATTGTTCACCCCATCCTCAGCAGCAAAGGCCCATCCTTCCAACTCATAGGGCAACTTCCGCTTCGTTCCGCTGTGATCCACAGTCAGCGTGCCTGTATATTTCGGATTAAAAAACTTTATGATCTGCCGGCGGTGCAGCCCATTGTTCCGATCATCCCGCAGTGTAGCCTCAAGATGAATGACACGATTCAGGATCCGCTTTCCCGCAACCGTGGAGCCGTCCGCCAGCGCATTGTCCGTGGTGGTAACTTCCAGCTCGGAAGACTCCAGCCCCTCTATCTTCGTGATGCCGAACTCCCGGCGCTCTCCTGACGCGGCCCTGCCAAACCGCAGAACCATACCGTTGCATTCCATTGTCAGGTCAATATAACTTTTAGCCCTCACTTACTGCACACCTCCAAACAGCTTCCTGGCAGCCTCTCTCTGCGTCCTGGCCACCTCACTGGGCGTGGCAACCGGCGTATTATAGGTATTGTGCTGCTCAAACTTCTCCTCCACATAGGTATCACCGCCTCCCGGATACTCCTTAGCCGCTTCATGCTGCGCTTTTGCAGCAGATTTTACAGTGATGCCCCCAGTCTCCACTTCCACGGCTGCCTGCATCTTTTCGGCCAGATGCGCCATCTCATCTCCCATCTGTGCCTCCAGGTCAGGCATGGCCTCCTCCATACCTTCCCCTATTCCGGGAGGAATCCACTGCCCTACCTCATCCGCGAATACTTTGGAGGGAGAATGAATCCCCAGGGCATTCTTTGCCGCGCTGAACAGACTTCCCGCCAGACTTGACACGGTCTCCTGCAGCCAGCCCCATCCGGAAGATATCCCGCTGCCGATGCCTGAGACAATGTTGCCGCCGATATCCGTCATCATGCCCGGAAGACCGCTTACCCCGTTTACAATGCCGGAAACAAAACTCTCCGCCGCCCTGACCGCCTCGCTGATCATATCCCCGCTCCACAGGCCGGTACCTGCCAAAGTCTCCGCCAGGGTGTCCCCCAGCTTGTTCGACATGTCCCGGAAACTGTCCTTCAGGAAAGAAGTAGCCGCAACTGCCATATCCGTGGCGCTCTGGAGCATGTCCGCCCCCCAGCCGTCGGTCCCGGACAACGTATCTGTCAGAATCCCCAGCAGGCTGCCGGACATGCCGGTAAAACTGGTTTCCACAAAAGACCGGGTATCGTCCGACATATCCGACGCGCTCTGCAGCATGTCCGTTCCCCACTGCGCTGTATTGGCCAGGGTATCGCCCATGGTGGAATCCAACTGCACAGACATGTCGGAAAAGCTGGTTTCCACAAATGTGGTAGTTTCCTCCATGCTGTCGGAAGCGCTCCGAAGCATATCCTCTCCCCATTGACCCGTATCCGCCAGGTTCTCCGCCAAAGTAGCCCCCAGCCTGGAGGCCATTTCCGCAAAACGTCCCTCCGCAAAGGAAGAAGCCTCCTCCGAAGACTCCGCGGCGGTCTGCTGCGTTGCATCGCCCCAATTCTTTGTATTGGCCAAAGTGTCCGCAAGCGTTTCCCCCAAGTGGGAAGACATCTCCGAAAAGCTGCCCTCCACCTGCCTTGCAGTACCGTCGGCGCTCTCCGCAGCGCTCTGCTGCATATCGGATCCCCATTGCTTCACCCCATTCAGGGTCTCGGACAGAATCCCGCCCGCCTCCTCCGGCAGAGGTTCCAAACCGATAATCATCCCGTCCACCAGATAACCGCCCTGCTCCTCCATCACTGTGGAAGGACTGTGAATTCCGAAGAATCCTTTAATGCCGTCCAGAACACCGCCGCACATATCGCCCACCGCATCCCACAAACCTTCCAGCGCGCCGGTAATACCGCCTATGATGCCCTTTACCAGGTTTATCCCAAGATCAATCCAGTCGATGGACTTAAACCACTCCACCGCAGTATGGCCGATAGACTTGATCAATTCAGGAATCGATGTAAGAAGAGATTTTACACCGTTTACAATAAAGTTGATGACATCCGCGCCCAGCGTCTTCCAGTCAATGCCCCTAAGCCAATCTTTGGCCTGGGTACCGATATTCTTAATCGCAGTCGGCAGAGACTTTGCAAGGCTCTCCACCCCGTCCTTTATTGCGGTAATAATGTTCTTTCCAAGCGACAGCCAGTTAAATGCGGTAAAAACAGATACCACAGCCTGAATAATCTGGGGAATATTTGACACCAATGTGGGAATTGCCTGAACCAGTCCCATGGCCAACCTTCCAATCAGCTCTATTCCCGCAGCCAGCAGCTTCGGCGCATTGTCATTTATGATTCCGGCTATATTCGTGACAATAGTGGGAACCGTTTCGATAAATACGGGTATATTGTCAATCAGGGATTGCGCCAGCGACATGATCAGATTCAGTCCGGCATCCACCAAAAGTCCCACATTCTCCCGCAGGGAACCCGAAAACTCCATCAGGGCATTCATTGCCACTGGAATCAGCTCCGGCAGACTGCTGGAGACACCCTCCGCCAAACGGTTCAGGATATCCACTCCCGCTGCTGTGATTTCCGGCAAAGCAGTCATGATGCCTTCAAACAGAGTTGAAACAATTGTCTCAGCTGATGCAAAAATGGATGGCGCATTGCTCACTACAGCCTGCACAAACTGCGCTATGGCCTCTTTTCCGGTCTCAATTATCTGTGGAAGCTGTGAAGCCATGCCAGACAAAAAATCCGCAAACAGCACAACTGACGTGCTCCACATCTCACCGGCGCAGGATAACACTCCGGATACAAGGGATGCCACCAGCCCCGCTCCGGTCTCCCCTAAACCTTCCGCATTTTTCAGCCCCCCACAGAAAGAAAACACCAGCTGTACAGCGGTATCCGTCAGCACAGGAGCCTCTTCGGCTATTCGTTGAACCACCTTTGCCAGCACGCCGCCCACGGCCCCCACAAGCCCGTCCAGTCCACCCTCGTTGAAAGCCACCTGCAACTCCTGAACCATGGCCTGGGCTTCTTTCACCACATCCTTCAAAGGCTCCTGCAGATTGCCATATATGGACACGCCAAGCCCTTCCAAACCAGATTGCAGGATAACGACCGCCCCCTGAAGGTTGTCCTGCATGATTGCTGCCATCTCCTCGGCAGCCCCGTCACAGTTGTAAATGGCTTCGGTCAGCTTGTTAAAGTCTTCATCCGTTGCACTCACGATGGCAAGCAAACCCGACATGCCGCCCATGCCCGCGATAGTGGCAGCCTCCTGTGCCCTTAGCGCCTCTTCCGCAGTAAAAGCGCTGTCTGTCAGTCTTTTCAGTTCCGCGCTATATACTTTCTCTGTGATGGCGCCGCTTGCATATTCCTCTTCCAGGCTGGCAACACTTTCAATAAACTCATCCATCGGCATCTTGCAGTTCGCAAACGCCCCGCGCATGTCAGTGATAAGCTCCAGGAAGCTTTTCATTTCCCCTTCATCGTTCTGGAGTGATATGCCCAGCTTCATCATCGAGCCGGCCACCTGGTCTGAGGGTTTGGCCAGGTTGGTCAGCATGGTACGTAATGCCGTACCGCCCTGAGATGCCTTGATTCCCGCATTTGCCATAAGCCCCAGCGCAATAGCCGTATCCTCCGCGCTGTACCCCATGGCTCCTGCAACCGGTGCAACATATTTAAAAGATTCGCCAAGCATGGAGACATTTGTATTGGCATTGGAAGAAGCTGCCGCAAGGACATCCGCAAAGTGTGTGGCATTTGCCACTTCCTTCGTAAATCCATCCTTAACAACCGTTGTTGTCCCCGAAGCCGACAGCCCGAACGCTGTCATTGCATCTGTCACAATATCCGAAGTGGTGGCCAGGTTTTCCCCGGCTGCCGCGGCAAGATTCATGATTCCTTCTATGCCGCCCAGCATCTGCTCCGTTTTCCAGCCTGCCATTGCCATATAATTCATGGCTTCTGCGGACTCGGTGGCGCTGAACTTTGTGGCAGCTCCCATCTCCATGGCCTTATTTTTTAACTGTTCCAGGTCATCCCCTGATGCACCGGAAACAGCCTGCACCTGAGACATACCCGCCTCAAAGCTTGAACCAACCTTGACCGCCGCAGTACCTATCGCCCCTACTGCTGCAGCTGCCCCGGAAAGAATCGCCGTTGTTGCCTTTATCCCTTTGGCCGCAATGTCACCGATACTGCTGATACCGGCCTTAAACCCATCACTGATAATTTTTGTGTCAAATTTTAAAGTGCCGTCATAAGCCAAGATATTCTCCCCCTTCCGGGCGCAGAATCATCGGCTCATAATGGCACTACCTGATTTGCTTTCCGTCTTTGATTTTTACCGCAAAAAAAGTGCGGCAGTTTCTTCCTTTACAGGATATTTTCACACCGGTACAGCCTGCGGATGCATCATAAAAAACAGGCATTTCATAGCCGCATTCCGGGCACCTTACCCGGCGCAGCTTCCCCTCTACTTTTTCAATCGATACCGCCTCCTTTATCCAGAATGCCCGTAAGATCGCCGCCATTCATCAGCGCAACCTCAATGGCCTCCTGCATTTCCTCTTCCTCCTTTGGCAGCGGGAGCGCGTGAATCCGTTTCATCCTTTTGTAAAAAGCTTTCTGGCTGCCGGACATGTCGTCCGAAATATCAATGCTCCGATACCCCATGATCTTCACAAATTCCGTCTGATCGGACAGGGCATTGAACAGTGCCCGAAATTTCCACCAGTGCAGATATTCTATGTCCTGCAGATCTACGCCGTACTGGGACAGAAACGCTGCATAAATATACCCTGCATCATGGTCAAAGGAATAAACCTTCTCTGCTCCCCGCCTGGAGGCAGCCTCCTGTTTCCGTCTGCTTTCCTGTCTGCCGCATTTGTAAAACCACAGCAGTCCTTCAACTGCCGGCCCATAATCGCCGGGAACCTCCGGATAGCACAGCAGCAGAGACCTCCGTATCTTTTCCGCGGGTTCCATATCAGGATCCTGCCAGAGCAGCTCAAACAAAATGAACACGCGGAAATCCGTCCTGACGCTGTACTCCCTGCCGCCCACCAAAACAGTATCCGGCAGCCTGTCAATTAAAAGGTTCGGCAGACAGATCCCCTCACCCATTTATCTTACCCGCGGGGCATGCCGCGCTTTTCCACTCCCAGCCTGTCTTTCCTGACATTTCTGCTCCTGACGCCTCTCCGCCCTGTTCGGCGCATATCTGTTAGTCAACGCAAAAAGCTGTGCATTGGATTCCTTTGCCGCGTCAGATACCTCCCCAAAGGCTTCCAGATGTTCCCGCAGGTTAGCTTTCCCGTGAAAGAGTAAGTCTGCCGTTCCCCTGCCAAGCACAGCATCAAAAAAGTTGTCTATGACTCTGCACTGGAACCGCATACTGTCCGCATTGCTCTTTCCCGCATACTGATTCTTATCCTGCACCTGCTCTACGACACGTTTAACTTCCCTCTCATAAACCTCCGCCTGATCCGCATCACAGAAATCAAATGCAAACTCTATTCCTAATATTTTCATATCCGCTCCTCCATTTCCTTATTTTCGCTCAGATCAGCCCTCCGTCATTCGGAAGGCTCCTCCCCTGTATCTCCGGGATCAACCGTGTCCCCGCCCGAACTGTTTCCGTCACCAGTAATCCCGTCCCAATGCGCAAGCTCTGTGAACATCCTGGTCTCTGTGTTGAATGTGCCTGTCACAAAATCTCCGGCAGCATTCAGGTTTCCGGACACCTGCATCTCATCCTCGCCCTTGATATTGGAAATCTCAGCGGACACAATAAACTTCCTGGCGGCAAACTCATTCGTATTCCCTTTTACCGCGTCCCAAAGCTCCACGCGGACATACTCGAACTCCGCATCCGAACCGGTATAGTGATTACGGCCCACGTTGTACAGGGCGATAATAGCCCTTTCCTCTTTAATCAGGTCCGACTCAAAGGGAAACGTTGTTTCATAACTTGTTATGGACGACGAACTTGACGCCTCATTCACATACTTCTTTGTGGACTTCTTTGCTCCAGGGCTTTCATCCATCGTGGTAAAACCGGTCCCCATCAGCACATAATCCGGATTCTCTTCCGTTCCAACATTCAGATAATCCGCGAAATGATGCCGCTTCAAAACATCCTTTCTGCTCTTTCCTTTCAACATAACACTCATGCCTCCTTATAATATTTTAGCTGCAGCTGTATCTGGTACCGGGCGCTTGTAAAGGACGCGTCATACAGATAGCCGGAGGTCAATACCGATATAGACCGGGCCTCCATTCCCTCCGGCAGCTCCGGAAGCCGGCCGGCCTCGCTCTGCTCCTCCACCCACTCTCCAAACTTTTCATAAAAAGTACTGTTCTGAATTGCCTGCACCCTGTCCATGCCGTAATACTCCCGGCTGTTAAAGTTAAACAAGTACTGCCGAACACTGGAGCCGTCCACATACTTTTTAACCACCGGACTTGAGATGCCCGGCTCCAGCATATACTCCACCGCCTCATCCCCCAGCGCATCCACCCGGAATACACCGTCCTGTAAGAGAGGGCAGTCTCTGAAATACCGGTCAAGCCCCTCAATGATTGATTCCACCATCTTCTTTAGTTCCCCCTCTTCGTTATTTTCCCGGCTCCCGATAAAATATCATTCTTGTGAGCCGCCTTCATCCGTTCAAACCACATACCGCCGCGGCGCGGGTCATAGCTTCTGGACTGAGCTGTGCTGTAATACTGGAACCGCGCATAAGGCGCAATATACTTCACCTCTCCGCTCCCGATTACCGTGCCAAGGACTCCTGACTTTTCCAACATACTTGTCCGAAACGGAACCAAAGGACTGCAGTACCGCAATACTTCACTATCTACAAATTTCTGTTTCTGCTCAAACTCTGCCGTACTTTCACGTCCGAAACCAGAATTCCACTCCAGTTTACAGGATGTATCTCCTGTTTTAATTATACTGCCCCGCGGCGTATCAATCTGATGTGCACCCATCACCTGCCCCCTATCCGCCAGTGCCTCATATACATGCTGCCGCCGGCTGTATTGTCCGCATATTCCGTGATGCGTATCTGCTCTGCGCAGTTCTCCCGGACATAAGCCTGCAGTTCCTCCTCATACAGCAGCAGCTTGTCTCCGGTATATTCCCCGCAGATAATAAAATCCCCCTTACTGATTGTCCAATGTCCCAGGGCCTCCTCCTTTTCCAGCTTCGCATACCGCTGTTCCGGCAGGTACGCCCTGTTATCCTGTACAGGGGAAGTTATCGGAATGCGTATCTTGTATTGCACATCCGCGCTCCACACTCCATTATCCGTTACCGACGAACCTTTTGCCTCCGCATAGCACACGCCGTATATGATCGTCGGAGTATACACTTTTCTTCTTTCCGCCTTATCCGTTCTGCCATTAAAGACAGTCACGGCCTCCACATTTGTGATCATGCCTGCATCCCACCTTTCTGTTCAGCCATCCAGTAGGCAGAAGCCTGACCCGGATTGCCTGATACATACACCTGTTCACATAATCCGGCACAGTCTCCCCATCCTTCCTTGAGACCACAAAAGAAACAGAAACTCCGTCTTTGCTTTCGGACTTCACGTTGCCGCCCTGCTCCTGCTCTTTTGCCGCGGCATAACCTGCCTCCGCGGCAGCACAGACAGCGCCTTTTACCGCTTCCGCCTGTGCAGTGTCCTCGAATATATCCCCCTTAAAATAAGTCAGGTAACGGATGTAATTTTCTGCTTCCCGGGCAGCGCCGGCGAAATCCCCCTCTTTCAGGAGACTGCCGCCGAATGTATCCCTATAATACCCAAAGTCCACATACATCCCCCGTTCCTCCCTTAATCGTTCTGCTGTTCCAGAAACTCCGCAATGATTTCAGCCTTCACGGTTTTGGTGATCACATAGCCCTTCACCGCTGCCAATGCCTTGATGCTGTCAATGGTCATACCGGACAGCTGCTCTGCAGTATACCTATCCGCCCCCGTATATGTGACAGGCTCCTGCCCGGGAGCGGTTAAATAGGATGCCGTGGACGCGCCGGCTTCCGCTGCTTTCAGAACAGCAAACGGGCAGCGCTTTGTCTTATCCGGTACCATGGCGTTGATCGGATTCGGAATCTCCCAGCCCAGGCGCATCACCGCCCGCAGCGCCACCATATCATTCTGCATCAGATTGTAAAGAATTTCACCTGTGGCCGGATCCTGAACAATCCCCTGGTCAAAGAGCTTAAAAGTGATATCCTGCCGGATACTGTAAGCCAGCTGCGAAAAATCTCCTGAAATCATCAGGGCCTTACTGCGGTCAAAGGCGCCGTTACGGGGGAAATTCATGGGAGAACCATCCAGCGTATATGTAGTTCCTGACTGCATGTCAGACCGGAACACCGGCTGACCGGTGTTATCCTTTAATCCCCGCAGCTTTCCCCTCATGGTAATGTCTGCCATGTGGCCGTTCACAAAATAACTGCTTTCCTCTACTTTGGCAATCACCCCTTTCTCCCCCAGAATGGAATCATACAGGTCAGGCCCCAGCGTAACTATGGAACCTGCCTTTACCGCCGTGGTTACCACATCGTCCCTCCAGGTTGCCGGCTTTTCCACTCCGAACAGAACAGCGCCGTCAATCTTCTGCCCGAAAGCTTCAATCAGCCTCGGTTTAACCTCTCCCCACAGATCATACGCCGCGTCATCGAGCACCGCCTCGGAAACGGGTACGATAACCGCAATCTCCTCCGCATAAATGACCTTTTTATCCCAGGCCATGTTTGTCAGCCTCTTCTTTGCGCTCCCGCCCTCTCCATTAACAAAATACGCCACCGGCAGCATGTCAAGCACAGGCATCTTGTACTGTGCGGCTGTCATGTTCGGAAGCCTGCGGCCGCGCTGCAGTACGGCCGACTGCTCCACCACCCCCTGAATGATCTCATTGCTCTCCTGAGTAGGAATCAGAGTCGATGCATCATCCCTGGTAATGGACGTCCCTGCGGCTCCCCCTGTAAACAGCTGCAAATCAAATAACTTCTTCACCAAATTTTTATTTCTGTTCATCCGTTGCTCTCCTTTTCTGTTAATCTGTTACCTTCCAAACGCAGATCGAATGGAAGCGTTGATCACGTCATTCGCCGTCTGTCCTGATCCGGATCCCCCGTCAGGCTTCCCTGTAGAGACCACCCTGTACCCCTTTCCCGTAAACCGCGGGTTTTCCTTTAAGAAAGCATCTGCCGCTTTTTTAAAATCGGTCTTGTCGTCCACCTGCCTGCTGACCTTAAACAGCACATAATCAAGATCGTCGGTCTTTACTCCCTTATCCCGCAGGTAGTTGGTGTTCTCCATTTCAGCCACCTTTGCCAGCGCTTCATCCCTCTGCTTCTCAACAGAACTGACATCCGGATGCTGCGCTGCCTTCCCCTGCGGATCCGGTACCGCCCGCGCCTTCCGTAAACAACTGCAGATCAAAAAACTTCTTTCTCATTGCCTTATCCTCGCCTTTCTGTCATATTTCCGTATTTTCTGCCCCGTCAGGCATGAAAAAAGCACCCTTTTACAGGTGCGTTAATCACTTGTTATAAAAATTCAATTACCGGATATTCCGCAGCTATGCCGCGCATACCCAAAAGCCAGGTGTCCGCCAGGGCCTTGCCCGTATCATTGATGGCCTGCCACTCAATGCAGATATTTCCCGGCCCCACGCTTTCATACAGCTCCATATGGGCTACCTCCTTCATCCCACCCAGCAGGGTAAGCGTAAGGGCGGAAACCGCCGCACAGACGATGTCCGCCCCAATGGGTGCCGTATTTGCATGGCCGGATACCTGGATCCTGCCAGGCACTGCCAAAACTGTGATCATAATGTTCCTCCATAGCCAAAACACACTGCCCGATTTCTAATCCAGATTCCCGTCCCATTCATCCAGCCCGCCATTCAGGTCACTATAAGGGCACTCCTTACAAATCTTTCTGGCTTCTTCAATATCCGGGATCTCCTTCAGTTCCTTGGTTGATTCCACTTTAAACATTCCTGTTAGACAGCATAACGAATCATAGCACAGGTCAGCGGCAATAACCTTTTTGTACGCGGGGCAATAGTGGTCGCTATTATAATCCAGCATTTTTCAGTACCTCCATAATCTTTTCTGACTCTTCATCAAAATCATACTTTGACCATACCGTTTTATAAATCCACCCTTCATCCTGCTTAGTTATTAGGCACATCCCAGCATCGCTTACAAAAAGCTGCCTTTGTCCTCCCCATTGGGAGAACATGGCCTTTGCATTTTTCATATAGGCACGGACATCATCATCCGTGATATTCCGTTCCAGCATCCGGTTCATTATGTGGTATGGGTCTTTTTTCCCCTCCGGGAGAATGAATGCCTGTTTCTGGACTGGCGGAAGGACAATACCTTTCTTAATGCCAAGCTCCTTCAGCTTCTCAGCGGCATCATAATAGCGTTTATCGCTTGTTGGGTATTTTTCAAGATAATGCTTCAGCCCCTTAAAGTAT
Organism: uncultured Acetatifactor sp.; assembly: GCA_910586515.1. Lineage (GTDB taxonomy): Bacteria > Bacillota > Clostridia > Lachnospirales > Lachnospiraceae > Acetatifactor. The sequence continues at coordinate 1,372 of CAJUGL010000081.1, read as the reverse complement.
TCAAACTTCTTAGGATCATTATATTTGATATAACCAAAATTAGCAAGTGATCCGACTTCATTTCCCAGGACGGCTTTATACCGCTCATACTGTTTGATATCACGTCCTGCATTCTCAATCATCGCTTTGGGGAAACTGCCCATCACAGACTTATCATACGGGGCAACCCTGCCCCGCAGGTCATAATAGATCCGCTCCCTCTGCTCCGGCAGGTTCATTTTTTTGCTGAAAGCCTTATACTCATCCAGCTGTGCCTGGTACTTGCACCTCGCCAGCATGACCTCATCCTTGTCAGCGCCGCCCTCTTTCAGCAGCTGCACCTTCTCCCTCTGGGCACGCATTGCCGTCTCCATACGCCTCTGCTTCTGGGTGGCCTCGTATGTATTGTACTCCTTGCCCCGGAAAGCTACCTTCTGCGCTTCCTTCCGGTCCATCTCCTCCAGCCATTCATCGGAATAATTCCTGGCTGAAATACCCTCGATAAAAGGATAGTATGTATGCCTGCAGTTCCATCCCAGAAGCCCCGGGCCTGAGCCCAGCCCACAGATATCAATAAGCTGCTGGTATGTCCATACGCGCCCCTGCCACTCTGCATGCTCCGGCCGTGCCCCAGGGTGCCAGTCCACCTCATATTTATCCGTCCCAAGCGCCTGGCCGTTCATCAGGGATATCTGCCCGGTGAGCTGTCCCATTCCTGTCAGTAATGCCCTCCTGGCAGCCACATCTACCCTGTTGCTGTGCCCGGTGGCATAGTCAACAGTCCGCAGCCCGGATGCCGTCATTTCCTTTACAACCTTACGGATAAGCGTGTTATAGTCAAACGCCCCGGAGGCCAGCATGGTAACCGCATTGTCCAGATAACCGTTATAGATCTCCGATAACGGCGTAAACACTTTCCTCCCGTGCCCCATATCTACCATGAAGCCCATGGATTTTGTGATATTGAACAGCTCGTCGTTGGACTGCTGGATCAGGGCATTTGTCAGCTGCTGCAGCTCATAATTCTGCTCATAGGGCATGAAATAGGCATTGACCTTTTCATACATATCCTTTGACCGGACATATTCCTGCCGGATCACTTCGGCATACAGGCGGGACGTCTCTTCCTGGCTGCCGCCTACTGCTTCCCGGACAATGGCTTCCACGTCTTCCGTGCTGTGCCCCAGGATCATGTACCTCTGCAGCTGCCAGTCCGCAGCGGAAGTGATTTTCCCGGCTTTGCGGATACGGCGTACCACATCCTTCATGATCTCCTCTTCCAGCATGCAGTATTTCTTTTCAACACCTGCCTGGAGCATGGACTGGTACGCCTGTTTCATCGTAAGCGCTTAATTTAAGGGTGGATTTCAATCTGCTTCCAGGTATGAGATAA
>CAJUGL010000080.1 GCA_910586515.1 uncultured Acetatifactor sp. | reverse complement strand
GCAGAGGACTGAAAATCCTCGTGTCACTGGTTCGATTCCGGTTCTGGGCATTTTATATTTTGTGGACGACGAAAGAGTGCTAAAAGGTATAAATTAATCCTTTTGGTGCTGTTTTTTTGTATAGAAATATGTTATAATAAAACGAGCTTGTGAAAAAAGCATTATTTTCTGGAGTAGGATGATGAAAAAGAAGAAAATGGAAAACATATCAAAGAAACGGATCTGGATTATTGTTCTTGCAATTGTCACAGTGTTGGCGGCGTCAGGTGTATTTGTGTACTATAGGGGCACAGTGTACTATCAAACTCATTTTTTTCCCAATACCATTATCAATGGCATAGACTGCAGTAAGATGGAAGTGGAACCGGTGGTTGAGCTGTTAAATGCCCGGACCAATGAATACAGCCTAAAGGTGACAGGAAGAAAGCCTGAAACGGGAGCTTCGGGGACCTTGCTGGGAGAAATCGCCGGCGATGAGATCGGCCTCAGCTTTACCGCCACACAGGAAGAAGTAACGGAACTGCTGAACGGGCAGGACGAATTAAAATGGGGATTGGCCTATTTTGAAAAAGAAACATCTTATTCTTTAATGAGAAGCATCACTTTTGAAAGTGAACTGCTGGAAGAAAAGGTAAAAGCATGGGATGCCTTCAAGCGGATAAACATGAAGAAGGCGCAGGACGCCTATATCGGCGGTTACGTTGAGGAACTGGGAGAATATGAGATTGTTCCGGAAACGCTGGGCACGGAACTGGATTTGGATAAAGCGGTATCTATTATTGCAGAGTCCGTGAGCAGACAGGAAGATGTTGTCGATCTTGAGGAACAGGAATGTTACAAGGCGGCATCTGTGAGAGCGGACGACGAAAAGCTGACGCGGACTGTAGATACGGTCAACAGCTGGCTGGGAACCAGGATCATATATGACTGGAATGGCAGTGAAGTAATATTGGACAGAAAGATACTGAAGGATTGGGTATCGATTGACAAAGGAAGTCCTGTTCTTGATGAGGAAGAAGTGAAGGCGTTTGTCAAAAAGCAGGCTTCCGCATATGATACATATGGGAAAAAGAAGAATTTCGTAACGACTGCCGGCGTGGAATTGTCTCTGGCCAGCAAATCATACGGCTGGAAGACTGATACTGAGGAAGAGACGAAAGCTTTGCTGGAGCTGATTTATCAGGGCAGCGACACGAAAAGAGAACCCATATACAGTGTCAGCGCCATGCAGAAGGGCGAAAACGATATCGGATCCTCTTATGTGGAGGCTGATTTGACCAATCAACATTTATATCTGTATCAGGCGGGGGAGGTGGTGCTGGAGACAGATTTTGTGTCGGGTACCATGAACTCTACGTATGATTGTGTAACGCCGGAGGGCATTTTCGGTCTGACTTACAAGACAACGAATGCGGTACTTAAGGGAGCTACCTATCGGACGCCTGTCAATTATTGGATGCCGTTTTACGGGAATTACGGAATGCATGATGCTTATTGGAGAGGAGCATTCGGCGGAGAAATCTATAAAACGGGCGGTTCCCACGGCTGCATAAATCTTCCGCCGGATATGGCTGCTCAGATATATCAATATGTATCCACCGGATTTCCGGTTATATGTTATTATAGTGATGGGATACCGTACGTGGGAGGAGGAGCCCCAGTGGAACCTGAGGTGCCGATGACGGAGGAGCCGGCAGATTCAGGGTGGGAACCTCCGGCAGAGCCTGAACCGACACCTACCCCGACTCCGACACCGTTGCCTACCCTTACGCCCACCCCGGTTCCCACCCCGACTCCGGTACCTACCGCAGCACCCACACTGACTCCGGCACCTACCGCGGCGCCCACACCGACTCCGCAGCCTACGCCGGAGCCCACTCCGGCGCCTACACCGGAACCCACACCGGAACCTACCCAGGAGCCTACGCCGGAACCTACTGAGGAGCCCACACCGGAACCTACTGAGGAACCGACGCCGGAGCCGCCTTCGGAGTCGGAGACACCCGGAGAGTCGATTCCGGAGGAACCGGTGGAGTCGGTTCCGGAACCGGGGAATGTATAGCAGACAGGAAAAAGCACATAAAGAAAGAGGAGGAGAAAAAAGAAGATGGGGAAGACGGCAGAGCATATGTTAGAACGGCGCAGTGAGAGGCAGGCGTTAAAGTGGCAGAGAAAACTGGAGCAGTTCCGACGAATACAGAGGCAGATAGAGATGGAGGCCGCCGATATTCTGCAGTCAGAAAATTTCATGAGGATGAAGGAATATCTTCAGCATGGCAATATGACAGTGAATGCCCATGTGATGAATGTTGCCAGATACAGTATATATATCAGCGAAAAGCTGCATATTCGCTGCAGCAGACGGGAGCTGATCAGGGGGGCGCTGCTTCACGATTACTTTTTATATGACTGGCATGTTCCGGATCAGATAAATCCCCACAGACTCCATGGGTTTTATCATCCGGGAGTTGCTCTGCGGAATGCGCTGCAGGAATATAAATTGACAATCCGTGAGCAGGATATTATAAGAAAACATATGTGGCCGCTTACGGTAATTCCGCCGGGATGCAGGGAGGCCTGGATTGTCACCGCTGCGGATAAATGGTGTTCCATGATGGAAACCATGCATATGCACAGAGGTCATGGGACGGTTCTGCCGAAACTGAGAGAGGGCTGAAGTGGAACATTTATTTGACAGACTTCGCAGGAACGCAGAGTCGGATATTTGTCCCTGCCATATGCCCGGACATAAAAGACGGGGCTGGGGGGAACTTCCGGAAGCGCTGTACAAAATGGACATCACCGAAATCGAAGGTTTTGATGATCTACACCAGCCTACAGGAATTCTGGACTCTTTACAGAAAGAAGCGGCCAGACTCTACGGCGCGGAGGAAAGTTTTTATCTGGTGAACGGAAGCACATGCGGGATACTGAGCGCAGTCAGCACTGTTCTTCCCAGGGGAGGGCATATCCTGATGGCACGCAACTGCCATCGTTCGGCTTATCATGCCGCTTATCTGAGAGAGCTGACGGTGACTTATCTTTATCCGCCCTTCCTTGAGGAATACGATGTATTTGACGCAGTGACGCCCCGGCAGGTGGAGGCAGCTCTGGAGGAGACAAGCCCGGAGGCAGTGTTGATTGTGTCACCCACCTATGAGGGGCGTATTGCTGAGGTGAGGGCTATTGCGGAAATCGTTCACCGAAAAGGCATTCCCCTGATTGTGGATGAGGCACATGGAGCGCATTTGGGGTTAGCAGAGGGTTTTGCTTCAAATAGCTGTCAGGCGGGAGCAGACCTGGTTATACACAGTGTGCACAAGACCCTGCCTTCTCTCACACAGACCGCATTACTTCATGTAAACGGAACTTTGGTCGATCGGCAGAAGCTACGGCGGTTTTTGCGGATTTATCAATCCAGCAGTCCTTCTTATCTTCTGATGGCCGGCATTGATAACGCATTGCGCTATACGGAAGAGAGAGGGAAGGAGAGCTTTGCCAGGTTTGAGGCACTGTACAGGCAAATGCAGGATGTCCTGAAAAACTGCAGGTACCTGACGTTTCTGCCGGGGGAACCTGAGCGGCAGGATGTGGGCAAGCTATGTATTTATACAGGAAAAACGCGATTTACAGGAAAACAGGTTTATGATATGCTGCTTGATGAATACCATATACAGGCAGAGATGGCGGCGCCGCGGTATGTTTTGGCCATGTTTACGGTAAATGACGCAGAAGAGACATACCGACGCATGGAGAGAGCGCTGCTGGATATCGACAGAAAATGCGGAGAGCCGGGAGAAGATCTTTTGCCCGGGAGGGAATACGGAAGCGAAAAGCCGTGGAGGTCTCCGGAAGCCATTCCTTTGGCCGAGGCGTGGGACAGGGAAAGCGAGACAGTGACACTGCAGGAAAGCGCAGGCAGATATGCCGCAGAATTCGTCAACCTTTATCCTCCCGGCGTACCTCTTCTGGCGCCGGGAGAAAGGATATCGGAAGATATGGTCCAGATGATTTTTGCGTATGGGGCCAATGGACTGTCCGTCCAGGGAATTATCTCAGGAGAAACAGAGAGCGGTTTTACAGAAGACATGTTGATCAGGGTATTGAAGAGATAAAAGAAGAAAGAAAAAAGGAAAATCAGAGCAGAAAGAAGGATAAGGTATGAGGAGAACAAAGATTATCTGTACGATTGGACCGGCAAGCGACAGCGTAGAGCGTCTGCGGGAATTGATGACTGCCGGAATGAATGTTGCCAGGTTTAATTTTTCACATGGCACACATGAGGAGCAGAAAGTAAAATTTGAAAGGGTACTTCAGGCCAGGGAAGAGCTGGGCCTGCCGGTGGCGACTATGCTGGATACCAAGGGACCGGAAATTCGGCTCAGAGATTTTGAGGGAGGCAGAGTGGAGCTGGTTTCCGGACAGGAATTTATCCTGACCACAGAGGAGCTTCTGGGAACGGCGCAGAAGGCATCTATTTCTTACAAAAATCTCAAGAACGATATAAAAGAGGGAACTACCATTCTGATTGACGACGGATTGATCGAAATGATGGTAGAGGAAATCCGCGGCGAAGAGATCGTCTGCAGGGTGATAAACGGTGGTTTTGTGTCAAATCACAAGGGCGTAAACGTACCCGGAGCAGTTTTGTCCATGCCGTATATCAGTGAAGTGGACAGGGAAGATATCCTGTTTGGCATAGAGATGGGATATGATATTCTGGCGGCTTCTTTTGTGAGATGTAAAGAAGATATTCTGGAAGTACGCAGGATATTGGATGAACATGGCAGCGACATGAAGATCATCGCCAAGATCGAGAATATGCAGGGAATTCAGAATCTGGAGGAAATTCTGGCGGTCTCCGACGGTATTATGGTGGCCAGAGGCGATATGGGAGTGGAGATACCCCTGGAAGAGGTGCCTGTACTGCAGAAAAAATTAATCCAGATGGCAAACAGGCAAGGCAAACATGTCATTACTGCCACGCAGATGCTGGAATCCATGATCAAAAATCCCAGACCCACCAGGGCGGAGACGACGGACATCGCCAACGCGATTTATGACGGCACCACCGCAATAATGCTGTCTGGGGAGAGCGCGGCAGGAAAATATCCGGTAGAAGCAGTGAAAACTATGGCGAAGATTGCGGAAGCTGCCGAAAATAATATTGACTATGGTTTGCGGATGAAGAGGGGGGAATATGAGGGAAACGCAGATATCACCACTGCCCTTGCTTATGCCACCTGTACTGCCGCCAGGGATTTACAGGCGGCAGCCATTATTACGGTAACTTTGTCGGGCTTTACCGCGGAGGCTATTTCCAGATTTAAACCGGAAAGCCCCATCATCGGGTGTACCGTCAAGGAGAGGGTCTGCCGTCAGCTGAACCTGCTGTGGGGCGTGGCGCCTCTGATGACCGGCAGACAGGACACTGCGGAAGCGCTTTTTGCGGATGCCGTGGAAGCGGCGAAAAAGGCAGGTTATGTAAAGAGCGGAGACGTGGTAGTAATTACTGCGGGGGTACCGCTGGGCGTGGCAGGCACCACCAATATGATCCATGTAGTTGAGGTAGGTTAGGCTGATGGGCAAAATAATATGCCTTATGGGGAAGAGCGCGGCAGGAAAGGATACTCTATATAAAAGGCTTCTGGAGGATGAACTGCTTGGACTGAAAGCCGTTATCCCTTATACCACCAGACCGATTCGGGAGGGAGAGAGAGAGGGTGTGGAGTACTTTTTCACGGATGAGGCGTTTTTTCGGCAGATGAAAGCCCGGGGAAAAATAATTGAGGACAGGGCCTACCATACCAGCCAGGGGCTGTGGCGCTACTTTACTGCGGATGACGGTCAGATGAGCGACCGGGAACAGAACTATATCGTAATAGGGACATTGGAGGCATACAGTAGACTGCAGGATTATTTTGGCAGAGACAGGCTGATTCCGGTTATGATAGAATTAGAGGACGGCGTCCGGCTGCACAGGGCTCTTGAGAGAGAACGCTCCAGAAAAAATCCCGGTTATCAGGAGATGTGCCGCAGGTTTCTTGCGGACTGCGAGGATTTTTCGGAGGAAAAAATCGCAGAAGCAGGCGTTTCTAAACGGTTTTTCAACAATAACCTGGACAGCTGTCTGGAAGAAATACGCAGCTGTATAAGGGAGGCAATGGAGGCGGGAAAGTCAGTCGGGAGCGGTGAGTAGCAGGGAAAGAAGGGCAGGCATATGGAAATCAAAGTAGGACAGATAAACCCCAGCGCTCCGGTAGAGCCGGTACAGAGCGCACAGCCATCGGACGGCAGTTTTAAATTTATGCTTGCCAGCCATGTGGAGGGAGCGGAACTTCAGGCGCGCCTTCAAACGTTGATGGAAGAGATCACCATGCAGGGCGAGCGCCTTTACAAGAGGCGGGATGTGCGGGATATGTGGCATTACAGGAGGCTGGTAAAGGATTTTATGAACGAAGTAGTGACACATTCGCACTCTTTTTCCAGAGAAAATTTTCTGGACAGACGCGGACGGCATCGAGTGTACGGGATTATCCGGCTGATTGATGAGAACCTGGACCAGCTGGCAAAGGAACTGATGAAGGACGAGGAAGATAATCTTGCGATTTTGGATAAAATCGGAGAAATCAGAGGATTGCTGCTGGATATCTTCACTTAAGGGCTCACAAAAGAACGGACAAGGGGGTTATTATGGCAGGATTTCAGGATATTGTCGGACAGGAACAGATAAAGGAGCATTTACAGAATGCGCTTTCTTCGGGTAAGATATCCCATGCATATATTATCAATGGGGAGAAGTCCTCAGGCAAAGAGTTCATTGCCAATGTGTTTGCCATGGCTCTGCAGTGTGAGAAAGAGGAAGGCAGGCCATGTCAGGAATGCCGTTCCTGCAGGCAGGCCCTGTCGGAAAATCATCCGGACATTACGAGGGTAGTCCATGAGAAGCCAAACACGGTCAGTGTGGACGACATCCGCTCGCAGCTGAATAATGACGTAGGCATTAAGCCATACAGCAGCTCCAGAAAGATATACATCGTAAACGAGGCGGAGAAGATGACGGTGCAGGCACAGAATGCTCTGCTCAAGACTTTGGAGGAACCTCCGGAATACGTGGTGATCCTGCTGCTGACAGCCAATGTGGATGCCCTGCTTCCCACCATTTTAAGCCGCTGCGTGGTGCTGAACATGAAGCCTGTTACGGACAGGCAGGTAAAGGAGTATCTTTGTACCACACTCCAGGTGCCGGACTATAAAGCCGAGGTCTGCGCAGCTTTTGCCAGGGGAAATATCGGCAAGGCGAAGGCTCTGGCAACCAGCGAAGACTTCGAGAAGGTAAAGGCGGAAGCGCTGTCCCTGTTAAAGTACATACAGGATATGGACCTGAATGAAATCGTTACGGCGGTAAAGAAAATTGTGGAGTATAAACTGGAGATCAAGGATTATCTGGATATCTGCGCGATCTGGTACAGGGATGCGCTGCTGTTCAAAGCTACAAGCGATGTAAATCATTTGATTTTCAGGGAAGAGATACAGGCTTTGCGGAAAACGGCTCAGCGCAGCAGTTACGAGGGAATAGAGAATATCATCAAGGCATTGGATACTGCGAAAAGACGCCTGGACGCGAATGTGAATTTTGAATTAGTGATGGAACTGCTGATGCTGTCTATCCAGGAAAACAGCGGAGGGACATTGCGGGTATCGTGACCGCGGAGGCAGAGGAAGCTTGCTTAAGTCCCGGCCCCGGTTCAGACAGGGCGCGGAACAGTCTGCGGGTAACTCGACGGGGGTTTTAAGCGCAATTTATGATAAAGTTTCGAGCCTGCCTGAAAAAGGAATACAGGGCAGCAATTTACTATAGTTTTTTGGGAAGAGATGTGTTAAAATAGCAGCTGACGGTGATTAGCGCCGTCGGCTGTTGCTGTATACAGATATAGATCGGGTGAGGTGGATAGATGATCAGAGTGATTGGAGTACGATTCAGGACTGCGGGCAAGATTTATTTTTTTGATCCGCTGAATTTGGAAATAAAGAAAGGGGACCGGGTTATCGTCGAGACGGCCAGAGGGATCGAATTCGGAACCGTTGTGACCGGAGTCACGGAAGTTGAGGAGGAGAAGGTGGTTCAGCCCCTGAAGCCGGTAATTCGTGTGGCAAATCAGAGGGATGTGGAGCAGGAGAACGCCAACAGGGAGAAGGAAAAAGAGGCTTTTAAGGTATGTCTGGAAAAAATACATGACCACAAGTTGGAGATGAAGCTGATTGACGCGGAATATACTTTCGACAATAATAAAGTGCTTTTTTACTTTACCGCCGACGGACGGATTGACTTTCGCGAGCTGGTGAAGGATTTGGCCAGTGTCTTTAAGACAAGGATTGAACTGCGGCAGATCGGTGTGAGGGACGAGACCAAGTTGGTGGGCGGAATAGGGATCTGCGGTCGTCCGCTGTGCTGTCACAGCTACTTGTCGGACTTTGTGCCGGTGTCCATCAAGATGGCGAAAGAACAGAACCTGTCTCTGAATCCGGCAAAGATATCGGGTGTGTGCGGCAGGCTTATGTGCTGTCTGAAAAATGAAGAGGAGACCTATGAGGAGCTGAACAGGAGACTTCCCGACATCGGGGATTATGTTACTGCGGCGGACGGGCTGAAGGGTGAGGTGCAGAGCGTCAACGTGCTTCGTCAGCTGGTAAAGGTAGTGGTAGATGTGGGGGATGAAAAAGAGATAAAAGAGTATCCGGTGGATAAGCTGCATTTTCGGCGTAAGCACGGGAAGAAAGAGAAAATGGATCTGTCGAAAGAGGAGCTGCAGGAGTTGGAGCGTCTGGAGGAGGCAGCGAAGCAGGAAAGGCAGGAGGACGGAGGGGAGAACAAACCCGAGGGCGGCAGAAACCGGCACGAGGGGAAAGGCAGACAGAGCGGCGGCCAGCGAGGGGAAGGAAACAGGCCGTTCAGTCAGCGTTCGGAAAATACCAGGCAGCCGGGCCAGCGAACCGGTGAGAGCCGCAGGCCGTATAATCAGAGGCCGGGTGAGGGAGCAAGGCAGACAGGTGTTTCGTCAGACGGTGAACAGCGCCAGTACGGCAGGCAAACACAGTCCGAACAGCAGCTTGGAGAGAACAGGCTGTCCGGTTCACGTCAGGGGGGCAGGAATCGCTATGACAACAGAAGGCGTCAGGACAACAGAAACCGCCAGCGTCAAGGCTATCATGACGACCATGCTTAAACCGGGGGAGCGGCTGGATGATCTGCAGCGCTGCGGTTACCGGATTATCCAGAGTCCTCAGAAATTTTGTTTTGGGATGGACGCGGTTCTTCTCTCCAGTTTCGCAAGGGCAGGACAAAGAGACCGGCTGCTGGATCTGGGAACGGGAACAGGGATTCTGTTGCTGCTGATGGAGGCGAAATACCGCTGCGGACATCTGACCGGACTGGAGATTCAGGCGGAGAGCGCGGATATGGCGGCCAGAAGCGTAGCTTTAAACGGTCTGACGGATAAAATTGAGATCGTGGCCGGTGATATCAAAGAGGCAGACCGGATTTTTCCGTCTGCCTCTTTTGACTGTATTACCTGCAATCCGCCCTATATGATAGGTCAGCATGGCCTGACCAATCCTGAGGAGCCCAAGGCAATTGCCCGGCATGAGATTATGTGCACCTTTGAGGATGTGGCAAGGCAGACGGCCAGGCTTCTTAAGCCGGGAGGGCATTTTTTTCTGGTACACAGGCCGTTCAGGCTTGCGGAGATTATGATTACATTGACCAGGTACAAGTTAGAACCGAAGCGGATGCGTTTAGTGTATCCGTATGCGGACAAAGAACCCAACATGGTACTTCTGGAAGCGGTACGGGGAGGAAGGCCGAGGCTAACGGTGGAGAAACCCATGATTATTTATCGGAAGCCAGGGGTATATACATCGGAAATCAGTGGAATTTATGAGTTTTGAGATCTGCGGCGGAGCAGCAGACAGGGAGAGGAAAATGACGGGTACTTTATATTTATGCGCCACGCCTATCGGGAATCTGCAGGATATGACACCTCGTGTGGTGGAGACGCTGAAAATGGTAGACCTAATTGCGGCTGAAGATACAAGGAACAGCGTGAAAATATTGAATTATTTTGACATTCACACGCCGATGACCAGTTATCATGAGTACAATAAGGTGGAAAAGGCGCAGCAGCTTGTGGGGCTGCTGCTGGAGGGAAAGCAGGTGGCCCTGATTACGGATGCGGGAACTCCGGCCATTTCGGATCCGGGAGAAGTGCTGGTGAAGATGTGTCATGAAAGTCATGTGCCGGTGACCAGCCTGCCGGGAGCCTGCGCCTGCATTACTGCGCTGACCCTTTCCGGACTGTCCGCCAGGCGTTTTTGTTTCGAGGGTTTTCTGCCTGCTGAGAAGAAGACGCGAAGGCTTGTTCTGGAGGAGCTTCGCAGAGAGAGCCGCACGATGATACTCTATGAAGCGCCCCATCATCTCGTCGGAACATTAGAAGAGCTGGAGAATTGCCTGGGAGACCGGAAGATTACGCTTTGCAGGGAGCTGACGAAAAAATTTGAGACTATACTGCCCACAACCCTGAGCCAGGCCAGGGAGCGGTATAAGACAGAAGAACCCAGAGGAGAGTATGTGCTGGTACTGGAGGGGAAGAGTTTTCAGGAACAGCGCAGGGAGGAGATCGCCTCCTGGGAGGAAATGACCATAGAAGAGCACATGGCTCACTACGAGGACCGGGGAATGGACAGGAAAACGGCGATGAAACAGGTAGCCAGAGACAGAGGAGTCGGAAAACGGGACATATACGCTTATTTGAACAGGGAAACGGAGAGGGAAGAAAGTGGCGGCCAGTTGTTGTGACATGTGTGTCAATTACGTATATGATGAAGATTATGAATGTTTTTGCTGTCTGGTGAATCTGGACGAGGATGAAATGTATCGCTTTTTGTCAGGAAGCCGATGGGAATGCCCCTATTTCCGCAGAGATGACGAATACGGAATAGTCAGGCGGCAGATATAAAGGAATATATTCCTGGAATATCTTTTCTGAAAAATAAAAAAGAATATGGGACTGCTTCCTGTTTTTTGCGGAAAATTTGCGCAGCAGTTCAGACTGAGCACTGAACTGTTACAAGAATTGTCAGTATATATTTTTTCTGTGCGCAGATAATAAGCTCGTAATCACAAAATGGAAGGTTCGTTTTCGGATTTTTCAGTGGTATGAATAACAGGAGGTATGGATATGAGCAACATTTCTGAACTTGATTTACAGAATCTGCGACACCTGATCGGCGGGTATGATACCACCCATTGCAAGATGCAGGCCTATGCCCAGGAGGCAAAAGATCCCCAGATCAAACAGTTCTTTGAGAAAGGCGCAAAGTCGGCCATGGATAATAAGCAGCAGCTGATGAAGTTCCTGAGCTAAGGTTTCCGGCGCTGACCGGGAAGAATTCTTGTTACTGTTCAATCAGTTCACAGTAACGACTTTTTTCATGGTTCAAAAACAGCGGGAGACGAGAACATGATTTGGCGCAGGGAAGGCATTATGGATTTTGAGAATGAGAGGTAGATGAAGATGCAGGAAAAAATAATGGTAGCAGATACCCTTGCCGGTATCAACGGAGAACTGACCCGTTACGCGGGTATGATCGCGCAGTCGGAGAACAAAGAGTTAAAGCAGACATTGAAGCAGATCCGCAACGCCTGTGAGCAGTCTCAGGATGAGCTGTATCAGCTGGCCAGGGAGAAATCCTATTATGTACCTGCCAGCAAGGCTACGGAAGAAGAAGTTGCCCATGTGAAAGGGCTGTTTACGCAGGGAACCCTGTAAGGCGATTCCAGAGAGATACCAAAGAGGCGATAAAATAATAAGGGGACAAAGGCGGGCGTTTCTCCGGACAGGAGGGCGCCTGTTTACTATTATGCTTTTGGGAACAGACAGAGGCAGTTCTAACGCCGGCCGCGGAAATTGCAGGTCTTAGAGGAATCTCTGGCACATAAACTGAAACAAAAGCATTTTCAGGTAAGAAATATGTTAAATGCAATCTGGGCGGTGATGATACTGCTTGCGGTGATTTACGGCGCATTTACAGGGCGGATGAGCGATGTGACAAATGCGGCATTGGACAGCGCCGGAGAGGCGATTTCTTTGTGTTTTACTATGGCAGGAGTGGTTGCCCTATGGATGGGATTGATGGAGATTGCCCAGAGAGCAGGGCTGGTGGGTAAGCTTACCCGGGGGATAGCGCCTTTTCTGCGTTTCCTGTTTCCACGGATTCCCAAAGGACATCCGGCGGAAGGGTACATAGCAGCGAATGTGATTGCCAATGTGCTGGGGCTGGGCTGGGCCTGCACGCCGGCGGGGCTTTGAGTTATTATAATGACAGGTTGAAAAATCCATTGAGAAATCAAGGGTTTCCACCGAATTTAGTCCTAATGAAAAAATGTAGTTTTGCATCA
>CAJUGL010000079.1 GCA_910586515.1 uncultured Acetatifactor sp. | reverse complement strand
CGGAAAATGACCGGAAAGCTCTCGTTTACTGGCTGCGTGTCCTGGAAGATGCCCGTTCTCCCAGATAATGCACAGTCGTGTCCGGGCTGGTTCCGAGAAGGACCGGCCCGGACCTTCCGCTCTACCCTGCTGTCCTCTTTCCCACATCGGCGTAAGCAAATTCATACTCCCGGTCTGCAGTTTCCAGGAAATTCGGAAATTCCCTTATCATCTCGCTGGGTCTCTTCTCCACACCCCCACCTCCTCACCTGCTTATAAAAGCCCTCACGTATGCATTAATCGGGCATCCTTCACAAACTTCATCCAGCGCTTCCTGCTCCGCTATCTCCCGCGGATGCCGGCACAGCTTATCGCATACCTGCGCCGCCATAGCTTCCGCTTCGTACTTCAGATTCCCTACCCTGTCCGGGTTCATTCCGCTGTCCTCATAATCCTTTAGCTTGCACAGGCACAAATACAGGAGCTGACTTGTTTCTTTTGTGATCGTCTCCCCTGCCAGAAGTCTTTCCCAGGGAATCCCTTTAAACTGCCACATGCCGGACTCATCTTTTTCCGTAAGCCTAACCATTCCTCTGCACCTCCTTCAGGAATTCCACCAGCTCCGTCTCATTATTCGGATACCTGCTGTACCGTTCATGCCGCTGCCATTTGCCAATCCCGTTTTTGTCTTCCTGCGGTTTCGGTCCTCCCACAAGATGCAGGAAACAGGACTCATAAGCGTCACAATATTTCGTTTTCGGCTCCTGATACACTTCTGCGATCAGCCTGGCTCCGTTACTAAAATCATATTTGTAATACTCCACACCGATATGTTCATCTCGATACCAGAGTCCCCATTCCCTGTACCCTGCCAGCCATTTCTTGCGTTGGTCATTATTTTTCAGCAGCGGAAGGGGCGGCTGTACTTTTTCTTCCGGCTCAGCCTCTGCCTCCTCCATGTTGTGCACCATGGCCGTCAGGGCTGCCACAATAGTAGTCTGCCGCCTGAACATATGGCTTTCCAGAATGCCTTTGTCTTCTGCCGATACCTCCAGACACTCGTCCAGCAGCTTCTGCTCTTTCTCCAGGATCTGCTTCACCGCAGTCAGGTTATCGATCATCCCATCTTCCTGCTGGATACTGCCATCGCTGGTTTTCTGCAGTTTATCAGCTTCCATCCGGCATGATCTCCGGCATCGAAAAGCGCAGTCCTCGGTACAGTCCGTGCAGCAGGGAGCCGCTTCACCGGTTCCCGCCTTATGCTTTGCCAGGTCATTATTTATAAACTGACAGCGTTCCCCCACCCCTGCTTTTATCTCTTTCAGGGCCTCCATCCTGTCGCATCCAAAAGGATTCCCCAGCGGAGCAAAATTGCAGTACCGGTATTTCTGCCGTATGTCACAGTCCTGGGCACAGGAGAAACAGTGGTACTTATTCCCGCATCCTGCTCCTGAAAGGAGGCTTCCTTCCGGATACACCGTTTTCTCAAGCCCATATGCGGATTTCTCCGGTTGCGACGTCGCAACTTTTTCCCGTATCTCCGGTTCCGGACACTGCATGGCGTCATTCACAGGCACCTCCACTTCACGGAATTCTGCATCCGGAATTTCACCCTGTGGAGATTCCTCCGGACATCTCCTCTCCGGAATGCTGGCGCGAACAGGTTCTTCCGGCGCCTCCCGGTATCCCACGCCTGCCTGCGGCGGGGATGCTTCTTCTGCCGGTTTCCCCTCAGGCGCTTTCCTGTCCGTTTTCTCGTTTTCCTTCTTCTGCCTGGCCTGCCTCTTCAGTTCCCTTACCTGCCTCACCGTCATATCCGGAGTCACCTCTGCCTCCAGCTCCGGCGGCATGTTCAGCATTTCAATCAGGACGCCCTGGGAATAATCCTCCCACTTCTCGTCAATGTGTCCGCTTCTTCCGCCAATAGAGTATTTCCTGTTGATCGCTTCAAACCTGCATGCCATGGTGTAATCCATATGCAGTTCTGCCCGCAGGTAATCGTCAAGGCTGCTGTAATGCCCTTCCCACAGCTTCTCGTCCATCATCCTGCGCAGCAGATGGCCCAGCATCACCACGGAACCCGCAGACCGCCTTATGGCATTCTTAATTGCCTCATTCAGAATCCGGTACTCACTTCCCGCCTTAAATCTGTTCATCGCATCCATTGTCCAAGTCCTCCTCCGCAGCATCTATCTTCCGACGGATGCCTTTTTCCTGTATCTGTTTCCTCTTTTTCCGCCTCAGGCCTCTTCCCCCCCTTCACCTTTTCCACCCTCGCCTTTAAAGCGTTTAGCAGCGCTGCCTGGCAGTCCCCTTTCGCCCCCAGCGCTGCCATGACATCCTCATCCACGCTCCCGGCCACCACCAGGTGATGGATAAATACCGTATACTCCTGTCCCTGTCTGTGAAGCCTGGCATTTGCCTGCTGATACAGCTCCAGACTCCAGTTCAGCCCGAACCATACCACGTTGCTCCCTCCCTGCTGCAGGTTCAGCCCGTAGGCCACGCTTGCCGGATGGGCCAGAAGGACATCAATGCCGTGCCCGTTCCAGTCCTCTATGTCCCGGCTGCCCTCCAGGCGTCTGACCCGCAGCTTCGTCTTTCGCAATGCACGCTCCAATCTCTCCAGATCATGCTGGAAATTGTAAAACACCAGCACCGGTTTTCCGTTCAGTTCCTCCACCAGCTCCAGGAAAGCCTCCACCTTGTTTCCGTGGATCTCAATGACCTCCCGTTTCCCGTTCTCCGCCACGTTATACACGGCGCCGTTCCCCAGCTGCAGAAGCTTGTTGCTCAGCACTGCCGCGCTCCCCGCATCCAGGACCGTATCCCCGAACTCCAAAATCCTCTGCCTCTCCATCTCGTCATAGGCTTTCTGGGCCCTGGCATCCAGCTTTATGTAACGGGTATTGTCCATGCGGTCCGGAAGCTCCAGATAATCCTCCGCGGAAAGACTGATGCAGATATCCCGTATCCGTTCCTGTATCTCCCGCTCCCCTCCAGTCCGCGGTTCGTAGCTGAAGATGGTTGTGGCATTCCGTTTGCCCGGGATAAAATACTGATTCCGGTATTCCGTGATGGTCCGTCCAAGCCGTTTCCCGCCGTCCAGCAGAAAAATCTGCGCCCACAGGTCCATGTAGCCGTTGGAGGCCGGGGTGCCGGTCAGCTCATACAGACGGCTGATATGCCCCCGTATGCTCCGCAGGGACTTGAACCTTTTCGCCTGGTGGCTCTTAAAACTGCTGGACTCATCTATCACCACCGTGTCAAAGGGCCAGTCGTTCCGGTAATGGTCAACCAGCCAGGTCACGTTTTCCCGGTTGATCACATACACGTCGCCCGGAGAGGCCAGCGCCCGGATCCGTTTCTGCAGACTGCCCAATACAGGCACTACCCGCAGGAGCCTCAGGTGTTCCCACTTGGACTGCTCACGGGTCCAGGTATCCTCCGCCACTTTCTTCGGCGCTATGACCAGACATTTCTGCATCTGGAAACGATTGTATTTCAGGTCATTGACGACTGTCAGCGTGGTAACCGTCTTACCAAGCCCCATCCCCAGAAACAGTGCCAGCGCCGGCTCCTGCAGCATCCTCTGTATGCAGTACCTCTGGTAATTATGCGGGTTAAACTTCATCACGCCCTCCTGTTCTCTGCAGGTCCGGCATCCCTCCCCGTACGGGGATCCTGGTGGTCATGCTGTACAGAAACCAGTCCACATCCTGCCGGGAGTCGGCAAACCCGGACTTGCATCCCAGTCTCCGAAGCTGCCGTATCCGGTGGGACTGCTCCTTCCGCGGCACCTCCCCTGGCGCCTTCAGCTCCAAAAATCCGATCTTTCCCCCTGGCAGAATCACCAGCCGGTCAGGCACCCCCGTACATCCTGGGGAGACAAATTTAAGCGCCATGCCCCCCATCCCCTTTACCCTGTCAACCAGGTACTTCTCAATCTCTCTTTCCCTCATCGTTCCTCCTGCCCCCGCTCCCGCGGAACTGCTGTGTGTTACATTTTTCCTCGCGCGCATACGCGTATTGTTTATATAAATCAGGGGTATCAAGGGTTATACATACCCTTATTTCCCTTGTTATAATAGCTCCTCTGTTACATTCTCCTGCAGCTGTAACGCAGGAAAAGGGTTATGTTGCTTCCCTTATGTACCCTCTCTGTAACCCGTAATCCCCTCCGAACCGAAAAGGGCGCTCCGCCCGTTTCCACCCCTGCATCCTTCCAAGCGTTGCATTGATCTCCCTTGCTTCCGATTTCTTCATGCGGGTAAACTGCCGGAAACACTCATTCCATATCTCCAGAGCGCATATCCTGTCCCGGTATACCAGGCTGTCCTCATCCGCCTGCTGCTGGTTAAAGGCATTGTCCAGCCAGTTCCGCCTGTCCGCCAGGCTCTTCTGGTACCACCCTGCGGGCACTTTTTTCTGCAGAAACTCCGCAATAATACCCTCGTTAGGATCGGATTCCCTGTGCCCTTCCTGGGCCTCCCGGGCCTGACTCTGCGCAGCACCTGACATCAGCAGGGATTCCCCGCTTTTATACAGCTGCATTGCCTCCGCCCAGATCATGGGCACCTCATTCGGAAGATCCAAAAACACGGATTTCCGCGGCGGATACCTGGCCAGATCCACGGGCCAGAAACGGCGTCCTCCGGTTTCATCTTTCAAAAATTCCTTCTCATTGGTAGTTCCGACAAGCAGGCAGCGCCTGGGATAATTCTCTGTCCGGTGGCCGTATGCTGCCCTGTAGGTATCCTCGCATTTGCTGATAAACTGCTTGACCGTGTTCATCTCTGATTTCGTCATCCCGGACAGCTCCCCGCATTCCACAATCCAATACCCCTGCAGCAGCTCGGCAGCCTCCTTGCCCTCAAAAGTGTACAGGGAATCCGTATACCATTTCATGCCCAGCAGCCTCCAGAAGGTACTCTTGCCGATTCCCTGGGGGCCGGCCAGGATCAGCATCTGGTCAAATTTGATACCCGGGCACAGCAGGCGGGCTATGGCTCCCGCCAGGCATTTCCGTATAGCTTCCCGGGTGTATAAAGTGTCTTCCGCCCCGAAATAATCTATCAGCAGCGTATCCACACGCTGAATCCCGTCCCAGCGCAGTCCCGTAAGATAATCGCGCAGATAATTCACCCTGTGGTTAAGCGCGTATACCGCAAACCCATCCAGGATACTGTTTTTCGTGGATATCCCGTAGTGGGATTCCAGGTAGCCCCGCAGGCCGGAATCGTCGGCATCTTTCCACAGCCGGTGCCTGCCGTCAAAAGCAAATTTTTCCCATGGGAGCCGGTCACATACCGTTGGCCTGTCACTGAAATCATCATGATACACTTTCCCCCGCAGCTGCGGGTCATTCTCCAGGATGATCTGGACATTCATCACCGTCGGCAGAGGCTTCCCTGTCTTGGGGTGGGTTGCCAGCTGCTCCAGCCAGTCAAAGATTTCCGCCGCAGTATCCAGAGGGGTATCAAAGCTCTGCACTGCCTTCTCATACCTCTCCCGGTTTAACAACTGCGCCACGGGCTCCAGGCCTGCGGCAAACTTACACATGGATAGAAAAGAGGGCAGGTTGCCTGCAGGAGTGTCCGGTTTTGCATCCGCGTCCTCATCCCCGAAAAGGTGCAGCCTTACCATGTCAAAGGCATTGCAGAGCTTTCCGCTGCAGGGGTCCGTGGCATGGTGGCTGTAAATAAATTTCCCGTTATCATAAAGCACGGCGCCGCCTACCGTGGAGCCGCCTGTATAGGTATAACGCCCGTCCACACAGGATTCATAGATACCGGGGATAAACAGCTCCATGGCGGCTTCTATGCTGTAACAACGGCAGAATGCGCCCACCACGCCGTTTTTCTCCACCGGGTCACCCTGCTTTTTCGCAGACCGGTCCCTGATCTTTGCGGCTCCCGGAACCTCCGGCCATTCGGCCACATTCCGCCAGTCCCGGTACATCCCCAGCATCCCCGCCCTGGACAGAAAAGGCTTGTCCTCATACAGGAAAACAAACTCGCCGTCAGAAGAACAGCTGGGCCAGTACATCAGGCGGACGGCTTCAAAAGTAGTCGGGTCAAATATCTCCATTCCAAGAAAAGAAGCCAGTTTCCGCGCAATCGGCTCATATTCTTCCGCCGTACACGGCTCATCCAACGGCACCACAATCCGCAGCCTGGGCGCAGCGCCCTCATGCTTCCTGGTACTGTAAACCGCATAGGCGCATCCCAAACCAGATACGGCGTTCAGCACGCTCTGTGTCCCTCCCGGTCCTATCGTGTCCGCATCCAGGGTGACCAGGTACCGCTCCCCGGCAAAATCCTTTTTCCTGCGTGGTCCGGCCAACACCCCTCCTACGAACCCGCCCACATCCTTCAGATCGTCCTGTTTCGGTTTCGGGAGGGCTTTATACTCCTGAAAAGTTTCCGGCGTCCTGACCGGCTGCGAAAGCTTTAACAGAAAAGCTGACCAGGAAATCTCCTGCACCACCCAGGACACTGCTTTGCGGCTTCCGCCTGTTGCTATCTTGATCTGCTTGTCATAATACATAAACCCGCCCTCAGTCCTTCCTGTAGTAATATCCTTCAAATCCGGCCGCATCCAGCGGCAGGCCCTCCGCCCATTCCGGCAGGGTACACATCAGCCTGACCGCCTCCTGCAGCGTTTTGCCGCTCTCCTTTGGCGCCTCAAGTATAACTTCATCATGTATGTGGAAGCGGATCGCGTACCCGGCCCTGTACAGGTTCATCATGGCGCTGCACAGCAGATCCCTCGCCACCGCCTGGACGATATTCTCCGTCAGCTTCCCACCGTAAGTCTCTGTCAGTTCCCATTTCTTAGTTGTCTGGCTGGTACCGTAAAATCCCACTGCATTCCTGCCGAAGGCATTCGTCACCAGCTCCGGACGGTAATAAAACAACTCCCGCCCAGAAGGCAGACGGACAAAAAGATATTCCTTGTCCCGGTAAAAGCTGATCCCCTTCGCCATGGTATGAACAGTCCCATACTGCACCGTGTCCACAGCGTTATTCTCTACAGCATACCAGAAATCCTGTATCCTCCGGTTACTCTTCCTCCAACGGCTCACAATATCCGGAAGTTCCTCCTCCGCCAGACCCATGGACAGCGCGCCCATGCTGATCAGCGCATGTGCCCCTCCCTGGTATCCGAGCGCAAGTTCCGCCACCTTACCCTTGCTGCGCAGCGCATACTCCGGATTCCCTTTTTTGATCTTCTCAATGGGGACGCCGAACATGGCACTGGCGGAAGCCTCGTAGATTTTCCCGTGGGTACGGAATACATCCAGCCTCCACTCTTCTCCGGCAAGCCAGGCCAACACACGGGCTTCTATGGCAGAGAAATCCGCCACGATAAAACGGCATCCCTCTCCCGGGATAAAAGCGGTCCTGATCAGCTGGGACAGCAGGTCCGGCACATCTCCGTAAACTGCTTTTACGGCATCCGGCTGTCTCCTTTTTACCAGTCTCCTTGCAAGATCCAGGTCCTCGATGTAATTTCTTGGAAGGTTCTGCACCTGCACCAGCCGTCCGGCAAAGCGCCCCGTTCTGCTGGCCCCGTAAAACTGCAGCAGTCCCCGGATCCGTCCGTCTCCGCACACACAGGCTTTCATGGCCTCATATTTTTTTACGGAAGTCTTTCCCAACTCTTTGCGAATCTTTAACACTTCCTTCACCAGTTTCTCCCCGTCCTTGTCTGCCAGTATCTCCGCCACCGTTGCCTTGTCCATGCTCTCCAGTTCCATCCCAGAATGCTCCTGTATCCACTTCTTCAGCTGTGCAACGCTGTTGGGATTATCCAATCCGGTAAGCCTCCTCGCTCTCCCGGATAACTCCCCGCTGACCTGCCCGTACAGCTCCAGGGCGCTTCCGATCAAATCCATGTCTACTTTTACTCCTGCCATGTTAATGTACTGGTCCAGGATCCAGTTCTGCCGTTCCTGTTCCGGAATGGGATATTTCTCCAGTCTCCGGTAGATCTCTGCCTCTGTCGCCACGTCCTGGCGGCAGTAATCCTTAAAAAGCTGCCATTTTGCGGGGTCATGATGGGGAAGGTTTCTGGTACGTCCCCCGTTCCTTGTGGTAGGCGTACAGGGCACACAGAAATACCGGATCAGCTGCTTCCCTACTCCCATCTTCCTCTTATCCTCCGGAAGCCCCATGGCCCTTCCCGCCGCATCCAACGACGCCGGAAAACCACAGTAAAGGGAGTGTACCATGGTACAGTGCCACTGACATACCGGGCTGTGGAAAAACTTATTCAGGCAGTATATCTCAAAAGCCGCATTATGGGCCACTTTTTTCACGTTTGGATCACCAAGCGCTGCGGTGATATGTTCAGGGAGCCGCTCCCCTCTGGCACAGTCTATTATATTTACTCCTGGGGCTTTACTTTCTCCTCACCCCAGCGCAGAAGATCTTCCATCGATGCCTCCCAGGACGAGGTATTGTCGATGCGGGGCTGAATAATGTGCAGGGTCACTGTCTTAATCGGGTAAATCATATGAAAGGCATTCCAGGCACCCAGGGCATAAAGCATCAGCTGGGGATTCTCAAGGCTGCTCACCGCCTTGCCTTTTCCATATTTAAAATCGCACACATGCATCCCGTTACCATGGATCAGGATACAGTCACAGGTACCGAATCCTTCCGGAGCCCAGGGGCCATAATCCACCTTTTTCTCCACTGCCACGTATGGCGTACTGGGAAAGTTATAGGCAATGCCTGTAATGTAATCCGCATATGCATCCGTAAATCCATCCATCTCTTTGGAATAAAGCGGATCTTTCATTAATTTATTTAATCTGGCTTTATAGGTTTTGTCCGACATGTTCTTATCGGTAAACTGTTTTGCAAGCTTCAGTTCACAGATGCTGTGTGCCAGAGTGCCCTCCGCAGCATATTCACTCTGTTCATCCGGAACAGCTTCCTCCAGCCAGGCAGACGGAGTACAGTTCAGCCATTTTTTCGCGCCGGATGCGGAAAGCAGCGCATGTTTCCGCTCTTCTGTTTTCCTTGCCATCAGATCACCCCTCCCGCTTCCCTGAGTGCTGCCGCATATTCACCATACTTTTCCGGTGGAAGGTCCATCAGCATGTTTACGCCAAACCTGGCTAATACTGAAAATACATCCTTGCCTGCAGATGCAAGGTTTGCAGTTGCCACCGCCAGCTGGTCAAAGGTGTACTGCTGGGCTGCCGCGGTTGTCGGCACTGTCCCGGAGCCGGCAGGCTGCTGGAATTGGGCACCGGGCATCACCGTACTGTTGCCGGCTCCCTGCCACTGTGTCCCCATGCCTGCCGGAAGGGATACCGGTACCGGGCCTCCCTGGGACACAGGCTGCTGCATCTGGGGTGCCTGTCCGTTTCCCACCCCGGGCCCCTGCCAGTTTCCTTGTGCAGGCGGCTGTACGGGAATCTGCTGACCGGCCTGCTGAACAAGGGTGTTTTTGTCTTCGGAAGGAGCCTTTGCCCCCATCGTCTTCGCGATCACCTCCAGGGCATCCGCGATCCTCTCAATATTTTTCTCTAATGACATTTTCTGTTTCCTCCTTCTTTGCATTATGTAAATTGTTTATAGGCGGTACTGCCACAGTCTTGCAGCAGCACCTCTCCGCGGCCTCCTCTTTCCGGCAGTCACAGGACTCTCCCGGGTCAAGATGTGCGCCGCAGTATTCGCAGATTTTAAATAACATCCCTCAGTCCCCCTTCAGATCCCGAAAAATTTCCTTCATTTCATTATTTCTCACTTGCAAACTCCTTCCCACATCCGTATAATGGATGCATAGTTATTTGTTTTGTTTCTGACAGGCTCCATGCTTTGGTCGGCGGTGGAGCCTATCTTCTTTTTCCTTCTTCCCGAATCGCCAGGTGCGCGCAGATTCCGCAGGCGGCCACCAGGGCCAGCGCCAGTATGTAGGATTCTCCTTCCACTGCTGCCGGCGCAAACAGCATGGAGAAAAAGGAAATCGTCCCCAGGATGCTGCTCAGGTTGATCCTGTGCGTCACCCGCTCCGGCAGCTCCACATAAGATATGTCTATCACAGGCCGGGGCTTCCTCTTCGCCAACTGCAGTTCATCCGTTTTTCTGCCTGGCAGCAGGATATCTTTCCTCCTGCTAAACCTCATAGATCGGCCCCACAAGGGTTTCATAGGCATGGAGCCTGTCCACGTACTTCTGAATCTCCGCCTTCCCGTCCAGGCTGTCATAAAAATCCTGCGCCTGCTCCATGGTCTCCAGCTCCAGGTAATCCTCCCTGCCGTCTCCTTCCTGTTGCCAAAACCGTACTCTGTATTCTTTCATTGACTTCTCCTTCCTGCTGCGACATCGCAACTGCTTTTTCAATTATTTTCCCTGATACTCTCTTTCCCAACATGCCTGTCCAGCAGGCTCCGGTATATGTGGTACTGATACCGCCCCTTGCTTATCTGGGTCACCTCCCCGATCGGCATGGCAAACAGTTTCCTTTTCATGTGCTCCCTGACGCCCTGCTTCGACATCCCAAGGATTTTTGCGGCTTCATCCACAGTTACCCTTTCACTCAATTTTTTCACCTCCTTCCTGCAAGGCATTCAATCATATCTATCTCACAGAACCCGCTGCATCCCCGGAAACCTGCTGCCAAGGTGTACATAAAGTTCTCCCACCTTAAGCTTTGGCTTGCTGCTGTAATATTTCCGCTTACGCTTCCCCCAACTCCCGTCGGGGTACTCTCTGATCACTGTGTACATATACTCTGTCATGTCAGGCACCTCCTTCTGCAGCTCCCACCGCTTCCCCCCTGCTCCTGGAAATCCTTATGATTGACAAATTGCTTCCCATATTGCTTGAAAATCCTGATAAAATGCAAACCTTAATTAATATTTCAAAGCAAATTCCGACTAACAAACAATCTCTTTAGCACGCTCGAAAAGCGTGTCCAAAAATGATATAATAGTATCTGTCCCCACATTCGGAGAAATATTTTCTAAACCAATTTCTACTGAAAGTGTTTCTCCACTTTTTTCAAAACTCAATGACTTCTTGATTGTTTTAATAGTTTTTTCTGCCATCTTTCTCACCTCCTTTATGTCGCCAGCTATTCCAGATACTTCCCTGCCTCCTGGTTGCCATCTTTTGCCATGCACTTAAGCTTTACATGCAGGGCATCAATTTCACCAATCAACTTCCAGTGTCTCCATTTTTCCATATTCAGCATGAAGACCTTACGGCATTCCAGGAGCCTACGGGGGACTCCATAAAGCCTCGCTGCCCCCTCAATCTCCTCAGGCAGGAGCGTCTCACCGTCTTCCATTTCGTGGAATCTGTTGATGTAACATGCCGTAAACTCTGTGCCTTTCTGCCCGGTCAGCTTGTGGGCGATGAACTCGCAGCCTTTCTTAGTGACCATGAAACAGGGGCGGTTCTGGTTGTTTGCATCCAGATAGGTGCTTTCTGTGAAGAAATCGCCCAGCTCAATCTTGGTCTCGGCTAATTGTTCACAGTATCTACGAATGTCCCTCACTAAATTCTTGTGCTCTTTTCCAACCATCTGTGCCACTTCCATGGAAGTAAGCGTTACTCTTGTTAAATCGCTCATGCGTCCTCCTTTAATTATTTAGTTATCTAAACTTTTAAATCAAAAAAATATAACGGAATTTCATTTTTGTTTAAATTTAGAATACGACAAGAGTCATGAATTTCTGATTGAGAGAACTCCAGTTGATTATTTAACCTTTGACTTAAGGATACTCTCCCAATCTTTAATTGCTTTGCAAAATTGTCTTGTGTACCACACACCTCTTTTATCTTTCCCCGCAGCTTTTGATAATTAAAAAGCATTTTTGTTACCTCCTTTATAAACGTTTAGATATATAAACAAATACTAGCACACAAAAATATCTCTGTCAATTACATTTTTAGTTTTCTAAATTTTTTATATTTCCAATCCATTTGTGTTGCGTTTTCTAAACATTTATGATATTCTTAATATACGAGGAGGATATACTGCATGGAAAACATATCAACAAGATTGAAAAAGGCAATGTCTGCAAGAAATGTATCTCAAGCAGATCTTGTTGAAAAAACAAAAATCAGCAAGGGTGCGCTGAGTTCTTACATTTCAGGAAGATATATACCTAAACAAAATAACATTCTTTTATTAGCGGAAGCTCTTGATGTGTCTGAAAATTGGTTAACTGGTGCAGATGTACCTATGGAAGCATCGCTTAAAAATATTATTAGAAAACAATTAGATAAAATTCAAATGACAACAGAAGAAGTAGCCAACAAAACCGGAATCTCTCTCTATTGGTTGCAGCATATTGATTCCTTCACACCAGGTGAATTTGGGGACTACGAAATCGGTTATGAATGGGTAACTCGCATAGCTGATGTCATTGGACTTCCAGGTAGTACACTTAGAACCGCCCTTGCTAGACAAGAAACGCCGGCTTCTGATGATTTTCCACAAATTACTGCTGAGGAGGCATTTGGAGGAGCCAATACCTACAATCCGCAAGGCATAGGTGAACCTGAACCCTTATCAATTGCTGAAAAAGATCATATCAGCAAATACCGCTCCCTTGACCCCCACGGCAAAGAAATGGTGGACTTCACCCTCTTGAAGGAATGGGAACGATCAACAGCGGAGCCGGAACCGGAAAGCAAGCCTTCATCCACCACAGCCGAAATCATCCCCATGCGCTTCCTGTCCTACTACCAGAGGATGGCATCCGCCGGAAGGGGCGAATACCTGTTTTCCGACATCCCCACAGAAGTGATACCCGTGCCGGATACTCCGCTGTCCCGCAAAGCGGATTTCGTCATTGGCGTATCTGGCCGGAGCATGGAGGACACCTACTTCGAT
>CAJUGL010000078.1 GCA_910586515.1 uncultured Acetatifactor sp. | reverse complement strand
TTTTTCTTTTTCACTCCATAAATAAAAAGTATAGTCAACTAAATGGTGAATTTGTCCCCTCAGCTCACCAATCCCAATCTCTCCATCTGGCGGGCATGGTTTTCTCCGGTTGATATCAGATAAATACGTGTAGTCTCAATACTGCTATGACCAAGGACATCCGCAAGTTTCACAATATCCCTGCAAATCTTGTAAAATGTTCTTGCAAACAGGTGGCGTAAATTATGGGGAAATACTTTTGAAGAACTTACTTTTGCTTTTTCGCATAGATTCTTCATTTCCTGCCAGATTTGGCGTCGAGATATGCCATTCCCGTTTCTCGTAAGAAAAATTTCTCCAGAACATATATTCTGTTTTCTGGCATACTCTTTTAGCTTTTTACATAATTTACCCGGCAGAAGAATCGTTCTGATCTTGCCCTTCAGATAGATATCGGCTCTTCTGCGGCTGACTGCTTCAGTTGTAATGTATTTTACCTCCGACACTCTTATACCGGTTGAACAGATCGTCTCCAAAAGCAGCGTGAGACGAATATTGCCGGAGGAATGGGCAGTCTCCAAAAGTCGCTCATATTCCGCCCTGCTCAGCTCTCTATCCTGATCCCTGAAAACTCTTCTCTGTATCTTCAAAAACTTTACCCGACACTCGTCCCAGCCCAAAAAACTGAAAAATCCATTTAAGGAAGACAACATTGCATTGACAGTAACCGGCGCATACTCCTCTGCTACCAGATAAGCCTTCCAGGCAGTTGCATCTTCCCTGGTGATCACCGTGCCTCGAATATTGCGATCTGATGTGTTACTATCCATCTCCTCCTTCCTATCTGCACAGCATTTACTTTGCCACAGAAGAAAGGCTTGAATGTCCCGCAAGTATTTCCTCACGGTATTTTCGGCATACTCTTCCCGCAATAGATATTCTTCATACTCCGTAATAGTCCTGTCCGTAATCTTGTATTCCATATTCTCTCTCCTCTGCCCTGTCTCCACGGTTCCTTTATAAATATTATCTATCGCTAAAACAAAGAGGCTTTCACATTTAGGATTCCTCTCTCCCCTTATGTGATCGCCTCTATGCTTAATCTGATATCTATTTTACAAAAATCCTGCACTGTCATGCCTTTGCGGAATATTACTTTTTCACCTGAGCGGCCTTTTCTGCCTGGGCAGCTTTGGCTGACATCATCCCTGCCAGCATCTCCCTTGGCAGCACGATATTCGCGCTGAACGGATTGATGACCATTCCCAGAGCCGGACAGAGATTACCCTTTGCATCCCGCCGAAGGATCATGGTTGCATATTCCTCAAGCCGCAGGGCAAATGTGGGAAGCTTCTGGTTCTTCTCCTGCCATTTCTCATACTCGGTTATATCCGTAAACGCCATGAAAAATCTGGCTCCGTCCGGTGTGTTCAGCATGGGCAGCTGTACCTTGCTGCCGGGCGCAATCGTCAGCTTGCCCTCTTCATTTTCCACAGGTTCCGGCTCCACAATGGCCGGAGAGATAAAGCTTGCCTTCATCACTTCCCCCATAAACATATTGCGGTGTTCCTGGGTATCCTCAGCTTTCATCAGCTCAATGGCGCCCACCAGCATGGGGTTTGAAACTGGTTTATTGAATTCCATGATTTCTCCTTTTTAAACTAAATTTTTCTTTTCAGCGTATCCGTTTTCTGCACGGCTGCTTTTATTTTCGGCAGCAGTTCAGACAGCGGGGCCGTCTGTTTTATTATAAACCACTGAGAGTGCTTGACGCAACCGAAAATTCAGCACAACTACTCCACACGGTTATAGTTGATCAGACAGCCTTTCAAGATAATCTGCCGCTCCTCGTCGGTCAGTTCTCCCAGACGGAGTTCGAAGGGTTCCAGTCCCCCTTTCTCCACCACATAGGCCGTAATAACCTCTGTCTTCTCCTCCACAGCCTTCCGAATATCCGGAATAAACAGATAGTCCAGATTCTTAAACGGCAGCTTACCCTCCTCAATGAGAAAAGGCAGCATCCCCCAGTTGATCAGATTGGAGCGGTATCTCTTTGTAGCATATTCGTTGGCAATATTGGCCCATCCCCCCAGCACTTTCTGGCAGGAGGCAGCCTGCTCTCTGGCGGAGCCGTCCCCGGGCTTCACCGCAAAAATGGTGGAGCCGAATCCTGTGTTATTGTGGTTTATCTCCGTATACTTCTGTTTGATCTCGCCGATTATCTCCTTCAGCACAGGAATCACCTGGCAGGGATGCTCTCCCATCAGGCGGGACTTCTCTGCCTTTTGGATTTCCTTGGCCCGGGCCACATACCCGGGATCCTTGCGGCTTAAGGTAAACTCCGCCAGCCCCAGGGGATTGGAACGGTAGGAAGAAGTCTCTCCGGAAGGAATCAGTTCGTCTGTGGTGGTTACCGGATCATGTATCTCGCTGACCACCTGCAGAACCAGATTCTCCGGCAATGCCCCCATCTCCGGCCAGTCCTTGATATTGGGGCCAAGCTGAATCTCTACGTCCGGGTCCGCTGCGCCTCTGGAATCGAAAATCCGGTTGGCATAAATTTTGCTGTCAAAGTGATATTTATATTTTCCGATTTCTCCGTCAAAATCCGTGGCAGGAGTCAGTATCCCCTTGTTGGCCGCAGTAGCTGCTATGGAACGGGCATCCATCAGCGCAACGGAGGAAATCTGGCCGTTTTGAAGCTTGCTGCCCTCACGGTTGGGGAAATTTCTAGTGGAATGGCGGATGCTGAAAGCATTGTTGGCCGGAGTATCTCCCGCGCCGAAGCAGGGACCGCAGAAAGCGGTCTTCATGACGGCGCCTGTCTCCATGATGGCCGCAGCGCAGCCGTTTCTCACCAGCTCCATATAAACGGGCATTGAGGCGGGATATACACTTAACGTAAAACCGTCAAATCCTATACTCTTACCCTTCAGGATATCCGCCGCGGCGCAGATATTCTCAAATCCGCCGCCTGCGCAGCCTGCTATAATACCCTGGTCCACCATAAACTTTCCGTTCTTCACCTTGTTTTTCAGGCAAAAATCCACCGTTCCGTCCAGGCTGACCGCCGCGCGTTTTTCCGTCTCATCTACAATATCCAGCAAATTGGCGTTCAATTCTTCTATGGTTACGGTATTGCTGGGATGAAAAGGCATGGCAATCATTGGACGCACAGCGGAAAGATCCACCTTAATCATGCCGTCGTAATATGCCGTTTCCCCGGGTACAAGCTGCTTATAATCTTCTTTGCGTCCATGAATCTCATAAAACTCCTCAATTTCCTTATCAGTCTCCCAGACAGAGGACAGACATGTAGTCTCCGTGGTCATCACGTCAATACCGATACGGAAATCCGCACTGAGAGAAGCTACTCCGGGACCCACAAATTCCATCACTTTATTTTTCACATACCCATTGCGGAAAACGGCTCCTATGATGGCCAGCGCCACGTCCTGGGGTCCAACCCCCTTCACCGGTGCGCCGGTGAGATACACGCCCACCACCTGTGGTCTGTTAATGTCATAGGTCTGATTCAGCAGCTGCTTTACCAGTTCCGGTCCGCCCTCGCCCACCGCCATGGTGCCTAATGCCCCGTAACGGGTATGGGAATCAGAGCCAAGAATCATCTGGCCGCTGACCGCAAGCATCTCCCTGGCATACTGATGAATCACCGCCTGATGAGGAGGCACATAGACTCCGCCGTACTTCTTGGCACAGGAAAGTCCGAACATGTGATCATCCTCATTGATTGTTCCGCCCACAGCGCACAGGGAATTGTGGCAGTTTGTCAGTACATAGGGCATGGGAAATTTCTCCAGTCCCGAGGCCCTTGCAGTCTGTATAATGCCCACAAAGGTAATGTCATGGCTGGTGAGCTTATCGAACCTGATTTTCAGCTTATCCATAGTACCTGAAGTATTATGACTCTCCAGGATACCGTAACAGATTGTCTGCTTTGCCGCCTCAGACCTGGTAACTTCCTTACCTGTTTTGTGCAAAAGAGCCTGCTGCGCTTCCGGACCGTCGGGGATGATCTCTCTGCCGTTCACCAGATATGCGCCACTCTGCATCAATTCTATCATAATATTCTCTCCTATTCCAGTTCCGCCTTCCCTTGCACGCCCTCTCCTCTGGAAGGAAATTTCTGCCGGATAGGGCTCTGCTTTAATTTCCTTCCCGGGCGCGCTTCGGTCCGGCTGCTTTCCAGTTCCGCCTTCCCTTGCACGCCCTCTCCTCTGGAAGGAAATTTCTGCCGGATAGGGCTCTGCTTTAATTTCCTTCCCGGGCGCGCTTCGGTCCGGCTGCTTTCCAGTTCCGCCCTGGATACTGCTTTCCGGTTCCGTTATTCTGCCGCGCTTTGCTCCGCTCCAGTCACATGAAGTAAAATGGCATTTCCCTGGAAGCCAGCGCCGCCCACCAGTTGAAGTACATTTTTTTCGCCTTCTATGACATCCCTGTCATAAAAATGGACATGTCCGGCCAGAACCAATTCCACCGGGCTTGCGGAAGCCGTAGTCAGGCTGACAAACCTTTCCGAATCCTCGTTAGGGTAGATCCCTCCGAAATTTCCTGCGCCGATGACAACAGGGCTGTCCCATGCCTCCCTGGATCTGGCCAGAACAGACTGGGTCATAAAAGGCACATGGGCCATGACGATCACAGGACGGTTTTCCTTTATCAGGTTTTCATATGTCTCCAGGGCGTCCATTGGCACCTGATTGGTGCTGTCGTCTATCCCCACCACCAGGAATTCGCCGAAATCCAGGCTCTGGACGGCCTTGCCGCCCTGTGTAAAAGTCTGCAGAAGGGGAAGATATGTCTCTCTTCCCGTCTCCGTCATATACTCCCAGGGATAGGTCCAGTCATGGTTGCCGTTGACGTAGAGCCAGGGCATGTCCAGTCCTGCCAACTGTTCCTTCAGCCACTGCAGGTTTGCCGCCGAGGGCGTATCAATGATGTCTCCGCCCAAAAGCACTCCGTCCACTTCCGTT
The DNA here is from genome assembly GCA_910586515.1 of uncultured Acetatifactor sp. Classification (GTDB taxonomy): domain Bacteria; phylum Bacillota; class Clostridia; order Lachnospirales; family Lachnospiraceae; genus Acetatifactor. Next base: position 8,809 of record CAJUGL010000078.1, on the reverse strand, counting down.
TCGTTGGCGTAACGAACCCACTCCGGAAACTGTTCTGCGGAGGGCACCCCTTCCTCGTTGACAAATTCCGGAAAGCGCAGGTCCTCATTTTCCTTTTCCTGCGCCGAGACATCCTCTCCTCTGACTACCATATGGGTATCCGTCAGGAACAACAGGGTGTACTCCCTCTCAAGTCCTTCTATGAAAACGTTTTCCTCCGTAATATGCTTTTCCCAATTTTGTCCGGAATCAATTCTGCCGCAGCCCACAGACAGGTGCAGTACCGAAAGCATGATGCCAATGGACGCAAGGGCGTGCCATAATGCACGCCCTCGCATAAACTTTTCCTTCTTCAACTCCATAGCTCTCTTCATGGAACAGAGTTCTCACTTTCTGCTCAGTCCAGAGTCACCTTACCCAGATGCCAGATCTCATCCACATACTCCTGAATGGTTCTGTCTGAGGTGAACTTGCCGGAGCAGGCCACGTTCAGGATGGCGCTCTTTGCCCAGCCTGCCGTATCGCGGTACGCCGCTTCCACCTTCTTCTGTGCCTCCGCATAGGCCTTGAAATCCTTCAGGATGAAATACATATCCGCCTTGGAGGTGGACTTGGTATTCAGCAGCGAATTGTACAGCGGGAGGAACAGCTCCTTATCCTTAGCATAGGTGCCGTCAATCAGCTGTGTCACCACCTTATGAATATCCGCATCGGCATTGAAAATCTGCATGGGATCATAGCCGCCGTTATTCTCAAAGTGGATAACTTCGTTGGAAGACAGACCGAAAATAAAGGCATTCTCCCTTCCTACTTCCTCCACGATCTCCACGTTTGCGCCGTCCATGGTTCCCAGTGTCAGTGCGCCGTTTAGCATAAACTTCATGTTGCCCGTGCCGGAAGCCTCCTTGCTGGCCGTGGAAATCTGCTCGGATACATCCGATGCGGCAAAGATGATCTCCGCGTTGGACACATTGTAGTTCTCGATAAATACCACCTTGATCCTGCCCTTGATGGATGCGTCGTTGTTCACCACATCCGCCACGGCGTTGATCAGCTTGATGGTCAGCTTGGCATTGCGGTAGCCTGCCGCAGCCTTTGCGCCGAAGATAAAGGTTCTGGGGAAGAACTCCATCTCCGGATGAGCCTTCAGCTCGTTATACAGGTACATCACATGGAGAATGTTCATCAGCTGTCTCTTGTACTCGTGGAGACGCTTTACCTGCACGTCGAAAATGGAATCCGGATCCACTTCGATGCCGTTGTGCTCTTTAATATATTTTGCCAGACGGAGCTTGTTCTGGTACTTGATCTCCATGAACTCCTTCTGGGCTGTCTTGTCCTCCGCCATCTTCTTCAGACCGGCGATCTGGGGCAGATCCGTGATCCAGCCGTCGCCCACCTGCTTCGTCACCCACTCTGCCAGAAGGGGATTGCCGTGGAGCAGAAAACGTCTCTGGGTAATGCCGTTGGTCTTGTTGTTGAAGCGCTCGGGGAACATCTCATAGAAGTCCTTCAGCTCTTCGCTCTTCAGGATCTCTGTATGCAGCCTTGCCACACCGTTGACGGAATAGCCTGCCACGATTGCCATATGGGCCATCTTCACCTGTCCATCGTAAAGGATAGCCATCTTGCGGATCTTCTCCCCTACATTGACATTATAAATATGCGAATATTTCTCTTCGATCTGCTGTACAAACCTGCGGTTGATCTCTTCCACAATCTGATAAATTCTGGGAAGCAGTCTGGAGAACAGGTCAATGGGCCATTTCTCAAGCGCCTCTGCCATGATGGTATGATTGGTGTACGCGCAGGTTCTGGTGGTGATATCCCATGCCTCGTCCCAACCCAGATTGTAGTCATCCAAAAGGATGCGCATCAGCTCTGGAATCGCCACCGTGGGATGGGTATCGTTGAGCTGGAAGGTCACCTTCTCCGGGAAGCCGTGAATATCATCATGTTTTCTCATATATTTCTCCACTGCCTCCTGCACGGACGCGGAGATGAAGAAATACTGCTGCTTCAGGCGCAGCTCCTTGCCTGCATAGTGATTGTCATTGGGATAGAGTACGTCCACCAGGTTCCTGGCCAGGTTCTCCTGCTCCACTGCCTTGCTGTAGTCACCCTTGTCAAATGCATCCAGACGGAAGCCTGCCATGGACTCCGCATCCCAGATACGCAGCGTATTCACGATACCGTTGCCGTATCCCACGATGGGCAGATCGTAGGGAATGGCCCTTACTGCCTGATACCCCTCCTGCACGAAATGGTTTCTGCCGTTCTCGTCACACTGCACGGACACATAACCGCCGAATTTCACCACCTTTGCGTACTCGGGCCTGCGCAGCTCAAAAGGATTGCCGTCCGCCAGCCAGTCATCGGGAACCTCCCTCTGGAAGCCGTCCTCGATCTTCTGCTTGAACATGCCGTAACGATAGCGGATGCCGCAGCCGTAAGCAGGATATCCCAGAGTAGCCAGGGAATCCAGAAAACAGGCCGCAAGCCGTCCCAGTCCGCCGTTGCCCAGAGCGGCATCGGGCTCCTGGTCCTCAAGCACGTTGATATCCACGCCAAGCTCCTCCAGAACTTCCTTCGCCCCCTGGTAAGCCTGCAGGTTAATCATGTTATTGCCCAGGGCACGTCCCATCAGAAACTCCATGGACATATAGTAGACCATCTTGGGATCTTCCTTGTCATATGCCTCCTGGGTAGTCATCCAATTGCCGATCACCCTGTCCTTTATGGAATAAGATGCTGCCTGAAAAATCTGCTGGGGCGTAGCCTCCTCCAGATTTTTGCGGAACATATTCATTACGTTGTAAAGGATACTTCTCTTGAAAAGCTCTTTGTCAAAAACAGGCTTCTCCTCCGCTTCCTTTACGGCCGCCGCGTTTTCGGCATTTACCGTCCCCTCTTCACAGGCGGTGCAGGTACTGCTTTTCAGTTCAACCGAATCTGTCACATTCCTATTTTCCACGTCTTTTCTCCTTTCGTCCCTTCGTCTATAGAAACGCCGTCCCTATTATACCAAAATTTAGCTCTCTTTCCAACTGATTTTTTTATAAAATTGAAAAAAAGGAAAAAGGCCTGATCAGAAGGCCTCAACTGCATAAATGCGGCTCTCTGCCGCTGTGGTTTTCACATTCAGATAATTTATAATTCTCTGCCTGCATTTCAAAGAAATCATAATACAGCCCCTTTTGCTCCAGCAGCTCCTCAAAGGTTCCGTACTCCACAATTTCTCCTTTGTTAAAAACCGCGATTTTATCGCAGAAACGTGTACTGTAAATCCGGTTGGAAATGAAAATCGTAGTTTTCTCCCTGGACATTTCCCCAAATCGATGATAGACCGCCGCCTCTGCCACAGGATCCAGCGCGGAAGTAGGTTCATCCAGCACAAGCACAGGCGAATCCTTATAAAGCGCCCGTATAATGGCAATCTTCTGCCGCTCGCCGCCGGACAAATCCACCCCGGAGGCCGACAGCCGCTTTGTGACGGGCGTATCCAGACTCCGATACAGCTTTTTCAGCCGCTCACCCATGCCGTTTTTTTCAAAAAGCTCTGTGATTGCATCCCTTTCTTCCTTTGTTACCTCATCTTTGACAGCAATGTTATTTAGCAAAGAAAACGCCATAAGGGAAAAGTCCTGGTTGACCGTTGCCAGGATTTTCTGATAATCCCTATAGTCAATTCTCCGTATATCGATATCATTCAAAAAGATCCCGCCTTCCGTGGGATCATACATGCGGGTCAGCAGCAATACAAAGGAAGTCTTGCCGGCCCCGTTAAAGCCCACTACACCCAGACTTTCCTTATTTTTTATGGTTAGATTTATATTTTTCAGCACAAAAGAAGTACTGTTGGGATAACGGAATGACACATTTCGGAATTCGATTTCCACATTATCCAGATCAAAGTCCTCAATGGTAAATTCCGATGATTCGCTGTATTTGCTCCGGAACTTCTGAAAGGAATTGTATTGCTTAATGTAAAAAAGCTATCATTAAAATTCACAATATTCGCTGCCACAAAGGAAGAGGCGGACATAAAATTGATTAAAGAAGCAATATCCTTCTTGCACTCAATATCCTTTGCCAGCCCGGACACATATGCGGTCTTGCGCTGATCATTCACGAAATCGCCTTGAACTTTCTGTCATATTTCAGGCTCATATAATGCAGCAGGGCCTGTAATACAATCACCGCCAGCGCTATGGCCAGCAGCCAGATATTCAGCCTGGTCATAATCAGAACAATACCCACCAGGGTTATCATATGAGAAATCATTGCAAAAACCGTGGTAAGGCTGGTAAAGAAATTATTTCCCCGCACAGCCTGATTGATCAGCAGAATCCGGTCCTATACAGAGGAATCATTGAATTGCTCAAAATCTATGTTCATGCACTTCTGATTCACTTCGTTATCCAGCTTGTTCGTCAGCTTTATCTTCTTCTCCGGCGACTTTTTCTTTCGTTTTCTCAGGAAAATCCCTTTTCTTTTCAGCGTTTTAGTGCCCCCTCAACCAATCAGAACCTTTTTCCCTGCAAAAGCAAACCCATATTTCCGGATTCTGTCCCTGGATATCCCTTTTGCCTCCAGGCTGGCGGCATACTGCTTTTCCTCGATCTGCCGCAAAGCCGCCTGAACCGTGTCTTCCATAGTACTCTCACCCTTTTTCCCCGGAGTATGCACCTTAAATTCTATAATAATCGCATCTCTACAGCGATTATTTAATATCGCATCTCTACAGCGATTATTTAATATCGCATCCCCACAGCGCATATTTGATATCGCATCCTCCTCACGGTTTAAAGGTTCCAGCATTACGTCATACCGTCCAAACCCGCTCTCCCGGTTGGAAGTAATCGCATACCGGTCCGCCAGTTCCACAATCAGTCCCAATACAAAGCCATGGTAAAACCGCTCAGGCTCCGTGATTTCCGAAGCCCTGCAGCCAGTGTCAAAGCAGCTGAAAGTAGCTGATGCAACCCGGTTCATATATACATTCATGGCTTCTATATCTCCCCGCAGCAATGCCTTGATAAAATTGTTATAAGCTGAAGCCGATACCGCAAACCAGTCCTTTATCATCTTCCGAAACATAATCCGGACCTCCCGGTTCGTCAGGGCCAGCTCATACTCTCCTTCCCCGTCCTTCAGCACATATTTTTCCACTTTCAGATATCCGCTTGCCAGAAGCAGGCTCCAGACGGCATTTTCATCCTGATCCAACTGGCTGAATACAATTTGCTCATCTATTTGGGTATGCAGCTTCCCGCCTTCCAACAAGTCTTCCATGGCTGCCTTCACCTCAGGGCTTCCCTCCCGAACCAACTTCCCCACAAGGCTGTTGGAACTGGTGTTCGCCCAATAGGTTGTCAGCTCCCCTTTGTCAAGAAAATTCAAGATAGACCAGGGATTATAAATATCCTTCCATTTTCCGAACACAAAGCCGTCATACCAGTTTTTTACTTCTTCCTTCTCCGCAAATCCAAATTCATCCATCGCAGCAAATACTTCATCCTCTGTAAAACCAAAGGACGTACCATACTTACTGGACGTAGTAGTTACCACCTCCAGATTATTCAAATCCGAAAAAACCGACTCCTTACTGACTCTGGTGATCCCTGTCATAATCGCCCGTTCCAGCCACGGATTGGTCTTAAATGCAGCATTGAACATACTTCTGGTAAAGGCCACCATTTCCTCCCAGTATCCGTTCACATAAGCTTCCTGCATAGGAGTATCGTATTCATCCAATAAAATAATTACTTTTTTCCCATAATAACGATACAGATATTCCGACAACTCGTTTAATGCCAATGTTGCATCCGTATCATCCATATCCACCTTTTTCCGGAAAAAAGAGTCCCTTTCTCTCTCTGTCAGCCGACTGCTTTCCACCAAAAACTCACAGCGTGCATACTCTCTGGCAAGCAGTGCACAGATTTTTGAACGTGCGCTCCGAAAATCTCTTTCCTTTACATTTGCAAAGGAAAGAAAGATAACAGGATAATTCCCCTGAAGCAAACGGTACTTCTCCTCCTCCCAGACAGAAAGCCCCTGAAATAACTCGCATCTTCCCTTATACGCTACAGAAAAAAACTTCTCCACCATGCTCATGGCAAGCGTCTTGCCGAAACGCCGCGGACGGGTAATCAGAGTCACAGCATCCCCATTCTCCCACCATTCCCGGATAAATCCCGTCTTGTCAATATAGAAATAATCATTGGTAATTAACTGCTCAAAATCCTGATGCCCTATGCCAACCGTCCTTGCCATATACAGCTCCTTTCTCTGTCAAACCAACTGCTCCCTGGCTTCTCTCCGGCATGCACCTCTCTCTGACAGATTTTAAGATTCTACCTTTCCACGATAAATTATTCCTGTCTGCCGCCATCCGTCTTCCTAAAGCCGGGAAGCGTACTTCCCCCTCTCCTCCGCAGGAATCTTTATAGCCTCCATCGCCTGTTCCGCCGTCCATTTCATGCTGTCCATCAAATTTCTGACTGCGGAAACCATGCCTTCCTCTACTGCCGCATCTATTTCATCCTTCATTAATTCTCTCAACGCTTCACACATACCCGACTCCCTCCTGATCCTGTTATATAAGCTTTTGTTTGCAAAAATACTCGCCTGCAGCACCGCATCCGCATTATGCCGGTCTCCTGGCCTCGTCAGCCTCTCCACCCCGGCAAGAAAGGCCCTTACATCCTCCGCCTCTGCATTCCTGGACAGTATCCGCAGGCTGCTGTGGGTTTTCCGGCTTAACTGCCCGGTCACCACAATCTGGGTGTCAAAGAGACCGTTCCCAAGAATATAATATATCCCCGGAAACCGCTCTTCCGGTGTCCTTCCTGACTTTCTGAAGGCTTCAAACAGTTCCCGGGGATATGCCTCACGGAAAATCGATACGGTCAGTTCCTCCTCCGGCACCTGGTTCACCTTCTCTCCCAGTCCCTTATACAGACAGGCATATCCCATGGTCTTGTAATAATCGTCTATCGTAAGGCTGTCTTCCGGACTCTTATACTCCACCACATTATATTTTTTGAAAATGCGCCCTATTTCATTCTCTATCTGCACATCCGCCAGCTTTTTGATAATCAATAAGTCCATCTGAAGCGGCTTCTTGCTAAGGTTGTACTCCCGCTGAAACTCCAGTTCCTCCCTGTTGGATATCAGTTCCAGTTCCGCTGCCCCGTAGAAGCCCGGATGCCATTGTATCTCTGTCTTTTCCAGATTATCCCCCATGGGACCCAGCTCCCCTTTCCGTTTCCGTCCTGCCTTCATGGTAATCTGCCGCCAGTCAATCCCTTCTCGATCTCCTGACAACCTATGAAAAAAATCCACGGATGTATCTCTTTATCTTTAGTATATACGAAACAGTCCCGCAGGGCAAGAGGCCCGGTATCTTTTTATCAGTCCCTATTCCGTTACTGTAAACAGTAATCCTATTCCGCAGCATTGCCACGATCCGGGTATCATTAAGCCACTGTTCAGCAATTTTTATCAATCATGAATCTGAATTATGTGGTAGAATGTAACCATCGTCAACTTCCGGTTCCGGATGCGCCGAAGCGCACAGCATTCCGGCAGAAAAACTGCAGCGGAATTTTTCCGTTGTCAAATAGAGCGAGGCACGTAAATGGATTATCAGGAGCATATTCGGAAAGCAATAGAATACATCGAAGAAAACCTGACAGACGCTCTGGACAACCGGACACTGGCACGGGCCGCAGGATATTCCGAGTATCACTTTCTGCGGGTGTTCCGGGAAGTATCAGGGCTTACACCGGCAGATTATATCCGCAAAAGGCGCCTCACGGAAATCGCCTGCCGGATGGCGGAAAACAGCAGACCGGCCTCGGCTATTGCCTTTGCCTACGGATTTCAGTCAAAGGAAAATTTTACCCGTGCCTTTAAGAGGGAACACGGCATCCTCCCCACAGAATTCAGGGCCGCCGGAAACAGCCTGAAGCTCTATGGACCACTGAAACTTGCGCCCGGTCCCTTCAGGGCAGATGGGGAGCTGATTGAACTGCGTCCCTTTGAACTTGTGACATATGCCTGTGACCAGGCGCTGCCCACCAGTTTCTGGAACCAGTACAATGCCGGGCGATGGTCTGCCAGGCTTTCCGGCGGTAAGGTTGTGGAGGATTACGGCGTCAGTATCTGGAATGCCTGCTGCAATAAACTGGATTATTATATCGGCATCCCTTCTGAAGAAGCACATGGAAACCTTGCCGGCACGATTCGGATTGCGGTGGAGGGCGGGTTGTATGCCAGATTTCGAACGCCGGACAGCACACATGCCAATTTTGTGAACACCATTCAACGGACGTGGCAGTATATTGCCGGTGTATGGCTGCCGGAGAACGGGTACGAAAGGACAGGCGGCGCTGAATTTGAGACTTATGTGGAGACCAGCCGCACATTCTCGGAGGAAATTTATATTCCCCTGCAAAAAAAGCGCTGACAGCCATTTAAAATAAAAAGAAAAGAGGAACAGATATGGCAAAATTAAACGTAACTTTTGACGGCATTACAGACACTACGGGGTATTTGTTTTCCCTGGCAAAATGCGTTGCCGCAGTGTTAAAGAACAGCGAATATGAGTCCTATGCGGAGGATATCATTGCCGCCAGCGGATTTGCGTTCCGCATGTGGGCGGATCCTAAGCAGCTGTGTCCCAGTGCCGCCAGTATCTGGGAATTCAAGAAGCAGAAGCAGTGGTTTGAAAACAGCGGCCTGTGCCGCTGTTAGATTATGATGACTTTTACCCCATTTACCCCACCCAATTCGACATTCGACAAACGGGATTCGACAAGAT
>CAJUGL010000077.1 GCA_910586515.1 uncultured Acetatifactor sp. | reverse complement strand
AGAAAAATCGCTATGCGTAACCTTGGCAGGCCATCGCGCAGCGATTTTGTTCAAAGTCGGTTATGAAAAGGTAAAACTGAATGAAAATCAAATCCAGACAGAACCTGGCAGCATGATTGACATGGGTGCTGTGGGTAAAGGATATGCAGGGGATGAAGCGGCACAGGTTTTACGTGAACGTGGCATTACCGCTGCACTGCTTGATATAGGAGGGAATATTCAGGCAATCGGAACAAAACCGGATGGGAGCGACTGGCGTGTAGGACTGAAAGATCCTTTTTCGGGAAATGTGCTTGGAATCTTTCAAATATCAGATATGGCTGTGGTCACATCAGGAAATTACGAACGCTTTTTTGTCGGAGACGATGGCAAAACATATGGACATATCGTTGATCCTGCGACGGGTCGTCCAGTGGAAAACGGTATCGCTTCGGTATCGGTCATTGCCAGTGAAGGGAAATTGTGTGATGCACTCTCTACCGCACTTTTTGTTATGGGTTTGGAACAGGCAAAAGAGTACTGGAGACAGCACAAGGATTATGAAATGATCCTGATTATGGAAGATGGAAATATATATCTGACAGAAGGAATAAGGGACAGTTTTTCTCTGAACAGTGATTATAAAGATATGAATATCAATGTCATCGACTGAAGGAGGAACAAAAAGTGGTTTACAGAGATTAAGCTGTCTTTCAGGCCTTTGGGCGTTGACGCAATAAATAGCAGGAAAGGAGTAGAACGGATGGCAGAGATAGATAAAAGGTTGGTATATGGAAAACTTCATATTTATCCTGCAAGCAGATCGGTTTATAAGAATGATCAGGAAGTGAAGCTTACCAAAATGGAGTTTGACGTACTTTATTTTCTGGCATCAAATGCCAATATCGCCCTTACTAAGGAACAGATTTATGAAGCAGCGAGTGCTGATGATTGGCAGGGGATAAAGCGGCGCAGGAGGCAATCTTTCGGATGTACCGGCCCCTGCTTGTGAAGAACGCTATGGAGCAGAACGTGTTCGAGGAGGATCTGTACCAGGAGTTCTCTGCGACCCTGCTGAACTGCATAAAGGTTTTCAAGGTGTAGCAGGCAGGGCTTGAGGAAACAGTTTATGAAACTGCGCAGGGGATGTTGTGGTTTGGGCATCCCCTGCGTATAAAATAATGTGTCGCAAAAGGTATGGTGCATGGCCTGCGATGTCGCAGAAACGATTTTGAACCTTTTGCGACGGGAAAATGCCCCAAAGAGCATATGGATTTCCATATCTCCAAAGGTACACCTTTTGCGATGCTACAGATTACGGAAAGGGGGAACTGCTATGGCGGCAAAAAGGTTTGGCTATGTCCGCGTGAGTACCCGAGAGCAGAACCCGGAGAGGCAGATTCATATCCTGCGGGACGAGGAGGGCATCGATGAGCGCGATATCTATGTGGAGAAGGAATCAGGGAGGAATTTCGAGCGTCCGGTCTACCGCTCCCTGGTTGACAACATCCTGCGGGAAGGCGACCTGCTGGTGGTGACGGAGCTGAAGCGGTTTGGGCGGAACTATGGGGAGATATACAAGGAATGGTTCCATATCACAAAGGAGATTGGTGCCGACATCAAAGTGACTTCCATGCCAATCCTGGACACCACCCAGTCGAAGGAGCTGGTGGGGCAGCTGATTACGGATGTGGTGCTGGCTGTGTTCGCATATGTAGCGGACGAAGACTGGACAGAGCGCCATGAGCTGCAGCGCCAGGGGATAGAGGTGGCGAAAGCGGACGGGAGGCATCTGGGCAGGCCGCGCGTGGAGTATCCGGAGAACTGGGAGGACTGCTATGGGAGATGGAAGTCCGGCGTAATCACGGCAAAGGAGGCCATGACGCTCACAGGGCTCAAGAAGGACAGCTTCTACCGGCTGGCAAAGAAATATGAATCGGAGCGCTGTCTATGAAAAGTTTATAAATGAATTTGAGGAAATTTTCAAGAAAACGCAAAGAAGGCTCTCCTTATTATATGAGAAACCAATTTTAGAGGAGGACTGTTTATGAAGCAGGGTACATTATTTTACGACAGGAAAAGCGGCAGGTACAATTTCCATTACGTTGACGAGGACGGGGACAGGCGGGATTACGGCGGCATCCACTGTGGGGAGGTTTTTGAGTAAAACGAAAAGAAAATCTAAGATGTCAAAATACGCCATCTAAGATTTTCTATGTTTCGTTTGGCTGAATGATGTCTGGGTTCCCGCCCGCGTGGAGATGGGCATGGACGACAAGTGGTATCTGGTGGGGCTGCCGGGGCTTACGCTGGATGGACTGGAGGTGAGGCAGGGCTAGAATACAATATTACATTTTCGGCAAAAATATTAAAAATTGCCGGAATTGTAATATTGACTTATTTTTGTATATAGCATATACTCGTATTATAAGTTCGGCAAAAATAACAGAAATTGCCGAATCTATAATAGGGGTGAAATTATGGACATGAAGGACATCATCAAACACATGCCTGTAGATGAAAGCTTTACAAAACAGCAGTTCAGTAACAAGGTAAGGGAAACAAACGCAAACTATTCAGACAGCTCTGTTTCCTGGCTGCTGTCAGAACTGAAGAGGGAGCAGAGGATTGCCAGCATTGGACGGGGCGTATATATCCGTGTTACGGAGGAAAGCGGAAAAAGGGAATATAACTATGACCACCTTGAAGCATATCTGGAGATTGAGCAGGCAGTCAGCCGTGAATTCCCACTGATTGAATTCCAGATGTGGGAGATGTACCAGATGAATGAATTTGTAAACCATTTATTTGGAAGAAACACTATATTTGTGGAAGTAGAAAACATGTGCGAGGCTTCGGTATTCGAAATGCTGCATGAAAGATTCCCGGATGTGCTGTTCTGCCCCAGTAAGGACATGTACTATAGGCAGCGGGGAAATGACGATACTATCGTAGTGCAGAAACTGGTTTCAGAAGCCCCAAAACCTGCCATAGGGCATTCTGCCCCTCTGGAGAAGCTGCTTGTGGATCTATTCTCAAAAAAGCTGACGGGCAGACTGGTCAGCAGAAGTGAGTACCAGGGAATTTATGAAGATGCGTTTTCCAGATACAGCATTGATGAGATGAGGTTGTTCCGATATGCAAGGCGGAGACATCTGGAAACAGAGATAAAGACATTCCTGAAGGAAAAAACAAATGTGGAATTAAGATACAGTCAGCAGGAGGATGGGCATGCTTTCAAGGGAGATATTTACGCTGGAGTACATCAAAGGGTTACAGAAAAAGTATAAAAAGGATCCGGGGCTGCTGGAAAGGGTCATGTATGCTTTTGGACTGCTGGAGGCACTGGCGCAGGTGGGCATGAATTTTGTCTTTAAGGGAGGCACCAGCCTTCTCCTGCTTACGGAGCATCCGCTGAGGCTGTCCACGGATATCGATATCATAGTGGAACCTGGGACTGACGTGGAGAAGTTTGTGATGGAGGCAGCAAGGATTTTCCCATTCAAGCACCATGAAAAACAGAGCCGGAAAGGAAAGAACAGGATAGAGAAGGCGCATTATAAATTTATGTATGCCTCGCCAATCCTGAAAAAGGATTTCTATATTCTGCTGGACATCGTATTCATGGAAAGTCCCTATGCTGCTCTGGTAGAGCGGGAAATACAGAACGATATCCTGCTCACCACAGGGGAATCATCGAAGATAGTGATGCCAAGTGCAAACTGTATTTTAGGCGACAAGATGACGGCATTTGCACCCCACACGACGGGCATCCCGCTCGGGACAAAGAAAGAACTGGAAATCATGAAGCAGCTGTATGATGTGGCCACCCTGTCGGAGATTTTTACAGACCAGCGGGAACTGTGGGAGACGTATGACAGGGTGGTGGCGGAAGAAATCGCTTTCCGGGATATTGCAGAAGACAGGGAAAGCGTATTGCGGGACACGATTCGTACAGCGGCCTGCATTATCGGAAGGGGCTGTACAGACCCGGAGGAATACCCGATGTATGTAGAGGGAGCAAACGCCCTCGACAGCCATATCCTGCAGGGCAAGTATAATGGGGAAAGAGCTGCCATAGACGCCTGCCAGGTGATGTACCTTGCGGCCTGTGTTTTGAAAAGACGGCCATTTGTAAAAATAGGAAATCCCGAGAGATACATAGCCGAGACCATGGCAAAGAGCAGATATAAGAAACTGTCCTATATAAAAAAGCATAAGCTGGAGGCCTATGGCTATCTCGTAGAAGCAGTGCGCATTCTGGAGGAGTAGGGGTGTTTAGTGATGCCCAGAGTCACATGTCCCTTATAGAAATAGCGGCCGTTATGATATTTTTCCAGAATTATGCTGAAGGTTGAAAAATGTTGATACTCTGGGATTCATACGGAAATACATAGAAACGTATGCTATTATATTATTTGAAATGTTGCGAATATCAGGGAGGAGGTATTCGATGAGTAAGAACCTTTTTAGATATATAAGTTTTGAAGACTTTATAAACCTCATCATAAATAACAAAGATAGATATGTTCGCCCATCTTCATGGGAGGATAAATATGAAGGGTATTTATTTTCCCATATGGAAACCCCTGGGGATGTACGGAAAATAGTAAGGGAAATGTATTACAATCTGTGCCCAAGAAATTATTATGCGATTCCTGACAATTATTTTAGAATGTGGCACAGTAAGTGGTTCACCTATGCTCAATGTTGGTCAAAACACCCCGAAACTGATGCCATGTGGAGATGTTATTCGTATGGAAATAGAGCGGTCAGAATAAGGACAAAAGACGATAAGTTATTAGTTCATACGCAAAAGATTTTTCCGGAAAAAGAACAGTTTAGTGTCTATCTTGAGAAAGTAAATTATGACTTAAACAAAAAATCCATAATGGAGCAACAGCTCGACCAAATGAAAAGTAGTTTGCTGACACATGAAACATATTTTCACAAAAGACCTGCATTTAAACATGAAGGAGAATATCGCATGGGTAGTTGTAGTCAAGCGCCGTATTATGCTGTTTCCAACTGCTGATGCTAAATTTGACAAGGCCGTTCCTGCCCAGCCTTGTGTAGGTGATGTAGTTCTGCTTCTGCAGGTAATCCAGGATGGCGAGCGCCTGGTGCTGGAAGCGTGTGCGGAACCATTCCGCCAGCTCCGAGGTCCTGCAAACCCATTCGCCCGGCCCCACCAGGTAGGAGATGCCCTCTATCCGGCGGTAGGAGGAGCGGAAGTTGGCGTAGGAGCAGAGCGTCATGTAATAAAAAAGATAGGAGCTTCCGTTGGTACGGATGTCCCTATCTTCCATAAGGCTGCGGAGGAACTCACGGTAGATGCGGCACCGTGGATAGTCCACGATTTGTTTGATTTCTAATTGATAATCCATGGTAGTCTCCTTTCGCTAATGTACAATGTTTCAAAACAGCAAAAAATAAAGCAAAAATAAAATAGCACAGCAAAAGAGGCTGAAAAACATTGCTTTCAGCCCCATGTAATGCTATAATCTGTTTGGTTTAGAAACTGACTGCCTTCATACAATAAGGTGGACTTAAGGTGGTCATGAGGATCAGAGGGGCAACAAAGCCAGTATGAATGCGGCGTTGCGGGCCTGGCGGCATACGTCTGCAACACCCTGATTCACCGGTTCAAATCCGGTCTGCGCCTCTCAAGAAACCCCGAATGTCGGGGTTTTTTGTTATGCGCAGGTCCGTGTAATGTAAATTTGCCGCTAAAGCGGCGCACGGGCCGCGCGGCGAGTAGGGGTAAAATCAGCCCTACTCGATTTTTGCGGTTGCGGCGATGACGGAATTCTGGTACAATTTTCTTCAGGGAAACGAAACGGGGGCTTAACAGGGAGAGGCGTATATGAAGGGAAGTAAAGGATATCTTGTCGTAGAGCGGAGAGCGGGCGATGAGGCCGGGGTGCTGTATGCGGACAGCATGGCCTGCGAACTTTCCGGGCTTACCGCAGAGGAGTTACAGTCCGTAGATCCGGAGCAGACGTTGAAGCATCTTAAAAACGACGTAGTTGCTCTTGACGGAGAGCATGAGCTGTGGATATTGGATACGGCCTGCAACAGGCACAGGAGGGTGGCGGAGCTGGAGCATATGAATGCGGCCCTGGAAGATGCGCTGAAGGCTGCGGAAGAGGCAAATCGGGCGAAAAGTAATTTCCTGTCCAATTTGTCTCATGACATCCGCACGCCCATGAACGCAATCGTAGGTATGACTTCCATCGGTTTGTCACATATCGACGAGAAATCCCGGGTACAGGATTGTCTGATGAAGATAAAGACAGCTTCTTCTCACCTGATGAGTCTTGTGAATGATGTCCTGGATATGTCGCGTATTGACAGCGGACGTATGACGCTGAATGAAGAAGTATTTTCCCTGCCGGATTTGGTTCATGACATTGCTGTCATTGTGCGTCCTCAGGCGGAACAGAAAAAACAGACGCTGCAGATGGAGATCGGACAAATTTATGAAGAAAATTTGATTGGAGATTCTCTGCGTTTACGTCAGATTTTGGTAAATATAATCGGAAATGCAGTAAAATATACTTTGGAAAACGGCAGTATCAGGACTCGGTTCAGCCAGAGAATGCCGGAGAATCGGGAAGGGAGCAAGCCGGAGAAGAATACGGTGGTGCTGGAATTTCTATGTGAAGACAATGGAATAGGAATGAGTCAGGATTTTCTGAGCAGAATTTTTCTTCCCTTTGAGAGAGTAAACAATACTACCATCAGTAAAATCGAAGGTACGGGTCTGGGCATGTCCATAGTCAAGAATCTGGTAGATCGCATGGGGGGTGAAATTACTGTGGAAAGCCGGGAGGGAGAGGGAAGCTGTTTCAGGGTGACGCTTCCTGTGGCTGTGGCGGTGCACAGCAGGAAGGAGCAGGAACTTCCGGAGGGAGAGACAGTGCTGATCGCAGAGGACAGGGATGACAGGGCAGAGCAGATTTCGGGTTATCTGGAGGAGGCAGGTCTCCGGCCCGTGCGCACCAGGAGCGGTCTTGAGACTGTTACAAGGCTTACGGAGGCACAATATGAGAATCATATGCCCTGCGCCATGCTGCTTGGGCAGGAGCTGGAGGACATGTCGGTATTGGAGCTGGCTTCTCATGTGCGGCAGCTGGCAGGACGGACATTCCCTATTCTGCTGGTATCGGAGGCGGATTGGGCGCAGATAGAGTACAGGGCATCCAGGGCAGGCGTAAACGCTTTTGTGCCTTGTCCGCTATTCCGCAGCAGATTGATGGAAACTCTGGCGTCCTGCGGTTCACAGGAAGGCACAGGGCGGCAGGCGGAGAGGGAGAGAGAGTATGGCAGTCATCATGTCCTGCTGGTGGAAGATATTGCGCTGAATCAGGAGATTGCCGTGGAAATGCTGACTATGATGGGCGTGCAGGTAGAGGCGGCGAACAACGGGGCAGAGGCCCTGGAGCGGTTTCAGGCGTCTCCCGAGGGACATTTTGAGATTATTTTTATGGATATACAGATGCCTGTTATGGATGGTTACGAGGCCACAAAGCGGATTCGTGAACTTCCCAGGAAGGATGGGGAGAGCGTATGGATCGTGGCGATGACGGCCAATGCTTTTGTGGAGGACATTCGTCTCTCCCGGGAGGCCGGCATGGATGAGCACTGTTCCAAGCCCATAGATCCGAAACGTCTGCAGGAGATTCTGGACAGCCGCTTCGGATAGTCTCAGGCATACATAGGCGTGTTCGCACATGATTGTTCGGGCGGGTCGTCCGGTCAGGCAGGAAGAACCGGGAAGTGAGCAGGAACAGAAGAGCCAGGTGGGGAGTGAAAGTATGCAGCCATATCAGGAAGAATACATTGCCAATTTAAAAGAGATTACCCTTCTGACCTCCGGGGAGGAGCGGGAAGGACAGAACTTTGAGGAATTTCTGGCGCAGGCAGACGGACAGAAGCGGAGGGCGGAAGAAAAGGCGAAGCGAAATATGAAGCTGCTGCGGGAGGGGCTGTTTCCGGTTTTGGATCACATCTTTGACGCGGATGAGGAGGAGACAGCGCAGCTGAGGGAATTCGCCGGGGGATTGCTGAGCGGCAGGGACGAACTGGATGTGGGGCTGTACTGTCAGGTCCATAAGGCGCTGCTGAGCCTGGCAAGACAGACAAAAGATCGAAAAAATATGATTCGTGAATTGTATTCTCTGGGCATGGGATACTACAGCATAAGCAATAAACTTGTAGGGCTGTCCAGGGAGGATACGCAGAAATATATCTCTCAGATGCGCCTGTGCTTTGCGGAGGCAGCCGCCTATCTGAAATACTTTGACGAGATTGAGGATGGAGAGACAAGGGGGTATATTCTTCGTTCCCGGGCAAACATGGCTCTTGGCTCTTTTTCTTCTCCCAGCGAGAAGATTCGTATGGTAAAACGAACGCTGCAGATTCTTCAGGATAAAGGGTACCAGGAAAAAGAACCCGGACTTCCCTGGGACAGATATATTTATATGACCCATCAGCAGATGGCGGCGAGTATTTCTTACAGCAAAGACAATACCATGACTTCCGAGGACATAGCTGATGTGATGGAATCCGTTTACATTGTCTATCAGCGCCGGTTTCAGGAAGCGGAGAGGAAAGGAGAAAAGCCGCCTTTGCGCCCCTCCTTTTCCTACAATACCATTGCTTATTTTTGCGGTATGCTCGGTTTGGAAGAGCTGCTGGCTAAGATGGAAGATCTGATGGACGGGGCGGATCCGAAGGATTACTCCGTGGACAGCATGTACAGCATTATCTCAGTTCCTGCGTTTTACTGTCAGTTTTTGAACGATTATCCGGAACAGATACCCAAGAGGAAGGAGTATATCGAAAATCTTTACCGGAGGATTTTGGATTATGTGGATACCGTTCCCAGAGCTGCAGAGAACGAAGCTCTGTTTCTGTACCTGCGGCAGCTGTCCAGCACTTTTGTGGAAACCGAAGACAGTGTTCTCTATAAGGATTTTCTACTGAAGCTGCAGATGCATTTTACGCCTGAAATCTATATTCATTCCCGGATGGTGGCGGAGATGGCGGCAGCTTTCTGCGGAATGATCATGGACGAAGAGCCTTGGTTTTTCGACGATATAGAAGAGATCTGCAGGATAGAGGAAGCGGAGGAGAAGCGTCGGAGGGCAGTTGCATGGGCGGCTGAATGCGGGATGCTGCATGATGTGGGCAAAATCAACTTCTTAAATCTGTATGCGCAGACGGCAAGGCAATGGTTTGAGGAAGAATATGAGATGGCTCATCTGCATACGCTGATGGGGGCTAATCTGCTGGAGGCCAGAGCGTCAACCAGAATTTACGCATCGGTAGCCATGGGGCATCACTTCTGGTACGACGGATCCAGGGGATATCCGGAAGCTTATCAGCGGCTGGAATGCCCCTGCAGGCAGATGGTGGATGTAATCGGACTGTTTGACTGGATCAGCAATGTGACGGATACGGCCCGACTGTATACGGGGATAGAGAAGACCTTTGAAGAGGCGGTCAGGGAGGCTGTGGCGCTGGAAGGGCGGCGTTTTTCTCCCCTGCTCACCGCCAGACTGCGGGACGAGAAAATCGTCTCCGGAATAAAGGCCGCTTTTGAGACCGGCCGAAGGGAAGCTTACAGACAGTTGTATGCATTGAGAACATGAGCCGGGCGGGGATACACAATAATCGTAACAGTTCAGACAGGCCGCTGAACTGTTATCAATAATCATTAGCAAAAAGAAACGGGTGGGAATAATATGGCAGCAACGGAAAAGAAGAGCCGCGAGGAGCGGATGGCAACGGAACCCATCGGCAAACTGATGGCGAGTATGACTTTGCCGGCAATCCTGGCACAGATTATCAATATTTTATACAGTATCATAGACAGAATCTATATCGGACATATGGAGGGCGTGGGAGCCAATGCTCTGACCGGCGTGGGCGTTACTTTTTGTATCACGGTATTTATTTCGGCCTTCTCTGCCTTTGTCAGTAACGGCGCGGCCCCCCTTGCCGCCATCTGGCTGGGGAAGGGAAACAGGGAAAGAGCGGAGAAAATATTGGGCAACAGCGTCAGCTTCCTGATGATCTGCGCAGTGGGGCTGATGGCTTTCTTCTATACCTTTCAGAGACCCCTGCTGTATATGTTCGGCGCCAGCGACGCCACCATAGGCTACGCCGTGGACTATCTCTCCATCTATCTGCTGGGAACCCTTTTTGTGGAGTTTGCGCTGGGGCTGAATGCCTTTATCATCTGTCAGAGCCAGCCGCGGACGGCTATGCTTTCCGTTCTGATCGGCGCGGTCGCCAATATTATTCTGGACCCAATCTTCATCTTCGTCCTGGGGATGGGCGTCAGGGGAGCGGCGATTGCCACGGTGATTTCCCAGGGACTCAGCGCGGCCTGGGTGGTGTCCTTTTTGCTGGGAAAGAAATCCTCTCTGAAAATACGCAGAGATTGTATGCGTTTAGAGGCCAAAATCCTTGGGGGCGTATTTTCCCTGGGGATATCCCCCTTTATCATGAACGCAACGGAGAGCTTTATCAGTATCGTGCTGAATCATGGGCTGCAGGCCTATGGAGGGGATTTTCATGTGGGTTCCCTGACCATTATGCAGAGTATTATGCAGCTGTTTTCTGCGCCGATCTACGGGTTT
Organism: uncultured Acetatifactor sp.; assembly: GCA_910586515.1. Lineage (GTDB taxonomy): Bacteria > Bacillota > Clostridia > Lachnospirales > Lachnospiraceae > Acetatifactor. The sequence goes on along the minus strand of CAJUGL010000077.1, from coordinate 3,381 downwards.
ACCCAGGGCATGACGCCTATTGTCAGCTACAATTACGGCGCCCAGAACTTTGACCGGGTAAGGCAGCTGTACCGCTGGATGATCGGAATATGTTTCGGATTCCGGCTGGTGACCACGGCTTCAAGCATGATTTTTCCCCGGTTTTATGCCGGATTCTTTACCAATGAGGCGGAGCTGGTAGCTTTGACAGGGCAGGTTATGCCGATCTTCATGGCGGGCATGCTGGTTTTCGGCCTGCAGAACGGTATTCAGCCTACTTTTCTGGCATTGGGGCAGGCGAAGATCTCTCTTTTCATTGCTGTGCTGAGGAAGATTATTCTCCTCATTCCTCTGGCGCTGATCATGCCCAGATTTATGGGAGTGATGGGAGTGTATTATGCAGAGCCGGTTTCCGATGCGATATCGGCCATGGTGGCTACTATATTGTTCATGGTAAATATCCGGAAAATATTGTCCAAGGAGTCGCTGGAAAAGATACAGTAAATTTCCACGTTTCCGCAGACAGGATTCGATTCGTTTACAGTAAAGACAGTCCTGCGGTTTCCGCGCATCTCTTGCTGCGAAGGAAGTGAACAGAAAAAATGCGTCTGCCGCAAAAATACTGCGGCAGACGCATTTTCTGTTACATCTGTCTTGAGGTACGGCTGACGGTGAGCAGCTTCTGGCGCATCTCGTCTTCGATGCGGACCAGTTCCTGTTCTGCGCTCCGCCGCTTGGCCCGGCCGTCCTCCTGGATCTTCATCACTTCGTCCAGTGTGCTGATCAGGGTTTTGTTGGTGGCGGTCAGGGTCTCGATGTCTACAATGCCGCGCTCGCTTTCCCGCGCCGTTTCAATGGTGGCGACTTTCAGGGTCTCTGCGTTTTTCTTCAGCAGGGCATTGGTCATATCCGTTACTTCGCGCTGCGCTCTGGCGGCTTCCGTTGAATGGTTCAAACCGATGGCAATCACCATCTGGCTCTTCCAAAGGGGAATGGTATTCACCAAAGTAGATTGTATTTTTTCCGACATGGCGGTATCGTTGCTTTGGATCAGGCGGATTTGGGGCGCCATCTGCATGGAAATGGTTCTGGTCAGCTCCAGGTCGTAGATCTTTTTCTCAAAGCGTTCACACATAGACGCGTAGTCGTTTGCCGCCTGGGTGTCCTCCGGGAGCCCGCTCTGTTCCGCTTTGGCGAGAAGTTTGGGGAGTTCCACTGTCCTGGCCTGTTCCAGCTTCTGTTTTCCTGCAAGAATGTACATGGATAATTCCTTGAAGTAATTCAGGTTCAGCTCATACATTTTGTCCAGCATGGCAGCGTCTTTCAGCAGGGTTACCTGATGCTCTTCCATGACTTTGCAGATTTTGTTCACATTGACTTCGGCCTTATCGTATTTAATCTTCAGATTCTCCAGTTTGTTGGAGCCTTTTTTGAAAAAGCCTAAAAATCCCTTTTCTTCTTCCTCATTGTTGAAATCTTTCAGCTCGGCCACTACATTCGCCAGCATCTGACCCACCTCGCCCATGTCCTTTGTCCGCACATTGTTCAGGGCATTTTCGGAAAAATCGGCGATTTTTTTCTGGCTTCCCGCGCCGTACTGCATGACCAGCTGGGTATTGGTGATATCAATCTGTGCGGCAAAGTCATTTACCATCTTCTGTTCAGCCGGTGTCAGTACCACTTCGGGAACCCTGGGGGCTTCCTCCTTCACGGCAGGCGCTTCCGGCTCAGGTTCTGCTGCGAAGGGCTCAAAGGTCAGGGAAGGGGATTCCTTTAACATTGCATCCAAATCATTACTCATCTTTTTTCCTCCATATCTTTCATTATGCTGCGTACCGAGATTCGGTTCTGCCCATGGGAACGGCAGGCCGAATATATGTATTCAGAATTATTTCTGTACAGGCTCAGGAATCTTTGTCGGCGGAGGCAAAGTCCATATCCCGGGTCAGTCCTTCTTTGGCAAGCATGGTTTTCAGCACCTGCGCGTCAGTGGTTACATCAAATACCGTAGCCTGGAACAAGGTGTTCAGGAGTTCACGGAAGGCCTGGTTGATGGTATCCAGAGTATTTTCAATCTCTCCTTTGGCCTTGAGGATATCCGGTCCAGGGGAGCTGACTTTGTCGAACGCTTCATAGGATTCCACCAGCTTCAGGGTGGTGGGAAGGTAGTAACTCATCAGCTTGTGCATTCGATTCATCTGCTCAGGGTACTGTTTTACGCTTTCAAATATGTCCTTCAAAAGGTTTTCCAGACAGAACAGCTTGGCGGAGATAATTTCTCCGGGGATTCGGTCGTTCAGTTCCCGAAGCTTACGGATGTATTCCATTCCCTCTGCCACCATGGTGTTGAGTTCGGATTCCTGTTCTCTGGAAACCTCCGGAGCGGGAGGCGCTTCCTGGGGCTGGGAGACATTTTTTTCCTCCAGGACTTTTCTGCTTTCCAGCTCCCGAATCCGACGATTCCCTTCCGCTTCCAGGTATTGTTTGTATACAATGTCGTTGAGCATGAAACAAGTCTTTTGTTCATCCAGATGGCCCTCAGGAAATATGCCCAGCTCCAGCATTTTCTGGAGATCTTTTACCACATAGTTCCGGCTTTTTCCGATACCCTTTGCCAGATTTTCGATCTGTCCATAGACGCGGTAGTCGCACAGTTGGAGATAGCGCTCCGCCCGCTTCAGACGCCTCTTCTGACCGATGCCGAGCCGAATCATTCCATAGAACCCGAATAGAAACAGCAGGTTCGTTATCCAGCCGGGCAGGGTAGTGTATTCCAGAGTAATGAGACGCGCAAGGGTCACAAGCCCTGTTATCCCCAGGCCGATTCCGCCGAATACCTGGTAGAGAACATTGGAGACATTACCGACTTTTTTCATTTTAATGGAAGGAAAATGTTTGCGCCGGGATAATTGCTGCTGTTCCTGTTGAAGTTTAGCCAGCTTTTGCCGTTCTCTTTCCTGCGCTCTCTGCTGCCAGATCGGAACTGTGGTCTGGGAGTAGACTTCCTTTTGGCTGCCGGCTTGTCCGGAGGAAGATTCTTTCCTGCTGTTATTTCCAGTACCGGTGTTGACGGTGAAGGAAATATGCTTTCCCACCTCGTCTACCGCATCGGCTACGGTCTGGGAAACCAGATCGTTCAGATTTTTAAAATTACCGCTTTGCAGAGCTTCTGCCAGGGCGTCCTTGATCTGTTCGCCTGTGCCGCTCCAGTTTTTATTATCACCCATAATAGATCATCCTCTTTATCTTTTTCCCTTTCTTTCCCCTTCTTATTATTGCACAACAAGTCCTCTTCCGCAACAATTTCTTTGATTATCTTCAAGAAGTCAGGGAGGATTAAAGGATATAAGGCGTGATAAGCGGAAAAAGTTCGCCTTACTGGAGTATAAGGCGAACTTTTTT
>CAJUGL010000076.1 GCA_910586515.1 uncultured Acetatifactor sp. | reverse complement strand
TTTTAATCTCCATAAAAGCAGGTATAGAGTCCATATTTATACAAAAAGTTATATTTGAATGCTTATAAAATCGAAGGAAAAGCAAAATCGGATAAAGTGAATCGGAACAGGCCGGATTCCTGAACTTATAGATTCTTACAGAGGCAATTTGTCGTAAAGCTTCCGAAGAGCCAGAGACCGGTAAGCAAGTCGGGGAGATCTTATCCCTGCTCGCCGCGCCGCCCCTGCACCGCTTTAGCGGCAAACTTCCAGGTGCAAGGATCCGCACCTTGTGCACGGGCCTGCACATAAAGCAGAAAAAGAGCATGAGACTTTTTCTGCCCCATGCCCTACATCTCCCTTTTCGGAAAAGTGTTTCCATCAGCTACTCCACAGACCGGAATTTTTAGATATTGTTATATATGTATTTCTGTAAAACGGCATTTTCAGCATACTTGAAAGCAATATCACTATATCTATTTTCATACTGTCTGCCCCTGCCCCGGGGGCCGCACGCTGTCCTTCTCCACGATATGTCCCGCCACCAGGTCCATACGTTTCATGGCTTCCGGGTCCTCCATCCGCTTCAGAATCTTTTTCAAAGCCACCTGGGCCAGGCCCTTCATATCCACCTCATAAGTGGTAATCCTGCGGTCCGGCAGTCCGGGATACAGGTAATTGTCAAAGCCCACCACAGTTACATCCTCCGGCACCTTATGTCCCTGCCGTTCCAGTTCCTCAATCAGTTTGATGGCCACCAGGTCACAGTTGCAGACAAATGCCTCCGGCAGTTCCTCCGGCAGGGTGAGAAGTATCTCCCCGGCCTCGTCCCGGTCCTCCATGCGCCACTCCTCCGGCAGCGTCAGCCCATGCTCCAAAAGCACTCTCTGGAAACCGCAGAACCTGTCCATGATACTGCTTGTGGCATGAATGGAACCCACGTAAGCCATGCGGCGGAACCCCTTCTCATAGAGATATTCCGTCACCATATACATGCCGTAAAAGCCGTCCGTCACCACTGCGTCCTCGGAAATTTCCTTATAATAAAAGTCCAGGTAAATAATGGGAATCTTCACACAGCTCCGCAGAAAATCAATATACTGTCTGCTAAGCTCCCCCATGACCACCAGACCCTCCACTGCATTTTCCCCCACAAAATTAGGCAGCCGCAGCCCTTCTTCCGCCTCATGTTTCAGAATCTCCGCCGTCACCATGCAGTTCCTGTTAGGAGCCTCTAACGCCATTTCCATATACAGCTTCCAATAAAAGGTAGTGTAATCCGCAAGCCATTTTTCCGAGATTACCACCCCCACATGCCGCAGACTGGTATTCTTCCGCTGATCCTGAAAATACCCCATCTCCCTTGCCGCATTCAGGATTTTCTCCCGCACTGCGTCGCTGACCCCCTTCTGCCCCGTAAGCGCATTATGCACGGTCACCGCGCTCACGCCCACATGACACGCTATATCCTGCATCCTTACCTTCGCCATACTCCTCCTAACCCGAAACCATAGTAACCGGAGGTGCCCCTGATTCCGTCACCTGCCGCCGTTCCTTAAAATATATATTAATATTTAAGTAGATTATAGCCACAGTGCAGATGCTTGTCAATCAGTTTCAATGCCCCTACAAAGGGTTTTCCCGACTTGCCCCTGGGATAAGCAGCTCCCTGCACCGCAAACCCTCATAGAAAGGAGTCTTCCGCACATCAGCTGATCAAGTGTAACCAATTTGTCAACTGCCTATTTTTTGAAAGAAAAAATTGGCGTATATATTGAAATTCACTCAAATTATCATCAAGCATACATTGAGCATTATCAAACGGCTGACAGGTGCAGCGCTGACAGTGACAGGCACTGATTATTATTTATTTATAAAGCTTGCGTTTACCGAGAATACTCTACTGGTGCTGATTGAAAAAATGGGAAAGGAGTGTTATAATATACACCAATAGAAATGTATATCATAACTGAATGGTAAATTATAATAAACTATGGAATACTATAAATGAGCAAATTTGAATTTTTACCAAAACTGCTATAAATGCTTTAAAACTAAAGACACCATACCTTTTTGGGTGTATACTGTTTTTGCCTAGAAAACAATAACCTGCAAAGGATGATGTCTTATAGAAAACAGTATATACCATTCAACGCTACTTTACAACTGCTTTAAGAACTTAAATTTATGCCGTATCTTTCCCCAGACTGTCATGAAGCATATCATGGCCATACTGATATCCGTCTTTTCCCTTGGATATCATGGGAAGACTATCGATTTTGAAAAATACAGCCCCTGCCACCGTACCACGGTTGCACATTTCCTTAATAAAGGGAAATGGGATGACGCCAAACTGGAAAACATACTGAAAAGCACTGTCATCCAGTTCATCTATAAAGAAGCCCAGCGATCTGGAAAGCCTGTGTTCTGCATCGTGGACGACACCATCTCATCCAAGACAAAGCCTTCGTCACGGGCTCTGCACCCGATTGAAGATGCGTATTTCCACCAGTCCCACCTCAAGGGGAAGCAGGACTATGGGCACCAGGCCGTAGCCGTCATGCTCTCCTGCAACGGCATCGTCCTCAATTATGCCATCGTCATGTACGACAAGTCCAAATCAAAGGTGAAGATCGTACAGGAGATTGCGGACGAGCTGCCCGTACCGCCGGTTGTCTCCTATTTCCTATGCGACAGCTGGTATACATGCGGCGGCATCATGGATGCCTTTATCAAAAAGGGCTTCTATACCATTGGCGCACTGAAGACGAACCGGGTGCTGTACCCCTGCGGCATAAAGCAGAAGGTAGGCGAGTTCGCCCTTCATTTACGTAAGACAGATGCTGCTGTCAGCCTCGTGACCGTTGGCAGCCGGAGCTATTATGTCTATCGATATGAAGGGAGCCTCAACGGCATCGAAAACGCAGTGGTCCTAATCAGCTATCCGAAGGATGCGTTCCATGTCCCCAAAGCCCTGCGGGCCTTTATCAGCACGGATGTCTCTTTAAGCACCCGGGAGATTCTGGACATATATGTGGAACGGTGGCCGGTGGAGGTGTTCTTCCGCCAATCAAAGGACAAACTGGCGTTTGACAGATACCAGGTTCGCTCATCGCAGGGAATCAGGAGGTATTGGCTGCTGATGTCGCTGGCCCATCTGATTGCGTGTATCGGCTGTGATGAGACCATGTCCTTCAAAGACGGCTATGCATATATTTACAGCCATATCCAGGAAGAACGGATCCATTTCGTCTACCAGTGTGGGGCAAGGCACATTAGCTTTGAGCAGGTTAAAGCTTTAGTGGCATAGGCTTATTGTACATTTTTTTAAATTTGCTCATTTATAGTGGAATAATTAAAGGAAAAGGTAATTACACCATACACTATTAGACAAAAAGCGCTGATACCGCAAAGCACATTGACAAAACTTAAAATGAGCAACGGCGCAACAATGGAAAAATCGAGATAAAATTACAGGAATGCAAAGACACTCATGACGAAAAGTTTTATGTGTTGAACGGAAGGTTGATTTAAAACCAGAGTTGGCATATGAAAGAAGAGTTAAAAATGAAGAGTGGAAGGTGGTTTTATGACGGCAATTAGACAGGAAGCAATTCAAATGTTGGAAAAAGTACCGGAAGATAAACTTAGTTTCGTAATCCAGATTATGCAGGGGGTTAATGGATTATTGGGTACATGTGATACAAAAGAAAAAGAAGTTATAGACTTAAATCAGTTTGTTATGGAAGCAACAGAGCGTGGACAGAATGCGGATAAATATGTAAGGGAGTTGCGGGATAATGACAGATTTTAAAAGGGTATTTATTGACACGGCTCCAATTATATATTTTTTGGAAAATAGTTCTCTTTATGTGGAATCAATGAAGAAGTTTTTTACAAAATGCATGAAAGAACATATACAGATTGTGACTTCCACACTTACTATAGAAGAATATTTTGTATCCCCTTATAGAAACGGGAAAATGGAATATGTGGAGAATTTTAAAAGATTTATCGAGTATATGAATATTGAAGTGGTGGATATCGATTCATTGATAGCAGAACAAGGGGCAAAGATTAGAGGGCAATACAAAAACTTTAAAGCTATGGATGCTTTGCAGATTTCGGCCGCGATAGTAAAAAAATGTGACATGTTTTTTACAAATGACAAGCAGCTTAGGCAAGAAAAAGAGCTTCCATGTATGACGATGGAAGATATATAATATAGAATGATTATGGAAAAACTTATTGCTTGCGGATTGTGGTAATGACAGCCAGAATCTAAGCGATTATATCTATGAAAATGACGGGAAACCAGACTTCAGGCCCGTGCGCCGCTTTGGCGGCAAACTTCCAGGTGCGAATAGCACTTTGTACACGGGCCTGCGCATAACAAGAGCACTGTCAGGCGAGAAGCACCGACACCAGATAGAAGGGCGTGGTTACCGCTTCCGCCTCCGTAATCCTTACGGTGACCTTATGCCGCTCTGGCCTTTCCGCCTCCAACAACACCTGCAGCGCCAGGCAGTCTCCCCAGTCCTCGTCAAAATTGCCGTCCAGGACAACCCCATGTTCCAGGTCACCATCCACAAAAGCCAGGGCTTTCGGCGCAGGTCTGCGCACAGTCCGGCGGTATTGCAGGGCGATGCATCTGCCTTCCACCTCAAAGCTGATTTCATCTCCTGTACACGCCGCCGTCCATCCCCTGCGGAAAGTTTCCGTTATTACGGTCTGCGGAGTATGGTCTGCCGCAAATCCGCTGCACGTTACAGGACTGATGTTATGGTTGCGGAAGCGCCGTACATTTTCGTAGCGATTCAAGGTGAGATGCTCGGGCAGTGTTCCCACCATGCGCTCTTCTCCTGTATGACCTTCCCCTGTGTCCTCTTCTCCCTGCTCCCCCTGGGGTCCAGGCGCCCATGTCCGGGCGGAATTCCTTTCCTGAAACTCCCTGTACATCCCTTCAAGCTTATCCGTAATCAGCTCTGCCAAAAGGGCATGCCCTCTGTCATTGGGATGCAGCCCGTCCGGCGTTACCTCTTCCTCTGACAGCTCTCCGGACTGAATCCGGGAATAAAGCACGTCTCCCATGCAGACCCTGGGCAGACCGTAATAACGCCCTACCTCGTCATGAATCCTCTGCGCGCTGTGGCCGTCGCTGTAAAACCGATTGTGAAGCAGCATCACTGCCGGTTTCCACCTGCAGCGCAGCAAATGCCGTATCAGCCCTTCATAGCATTCCTGAAAATGCGCCTCATCCTCATCATTGACGCTGAACTCAACAAACACCATATCCGGCCTGGCGTACAGCAGGTCCTCCTCCGCCCTGGCCGCACCGAAATGGGAGGTAGTGCCGCCGATTCCCGCATTCACACAGGTCAGCTCCGCCTTGGGAAACCGCTTCTGCCACCAGTCATATACCAGAGAGGCATAACAGTTCTCCTGCCGGGAAGCCAGACTGCCCTGGGTGATGGAGCCGCCCAGAAATCCTATGGTGATTGCCTCCCCTTTCTCTGCCCGGGCAAACACACGTTCAAGCCTCTCCGTATCCCTCCAGATATCCTCCCCCAGGGACTCTATGTAAGCGGACAGTTCCTCTGCCATCCGCTCCGCCTCCGGTTTGCGGATATGCCCGTGGGTTCCCCTGCCGTTATTGCTGAACAGAAAATGATGGACCCTCCTGTCCCCCAAACCGGCGCACACCGCGCCAATTGCCCGGTCCCAGTTTTCATGATGATTCAGAATTGTAGTCATGCAGATAATATGAGCCTGGGGATGGATTTCCCGCAGCCTGCGCACCAACCCGGCATACCTTTCCCGCCAGGCAGCGGCCTGCTCCCCCTCATAATCCTCCCCGCAGAAATCCCCGGGATGGGCGTCGTTCTGCCCTACAGCCAGTATGACCACCTGGGGCCTGTACAGGGAAAAATCCCACTGCAGGGGTTTGCCCTCCCCCCGGCCGCCGGACAAGCTGTCCCCACTCCCCAGTTCTGCCGGAAACTTCTCCAGAAGCTGCGCCTGATACTGCACTTTATCAAATATACTTTCCATGCCCTTCTGCTCCGGCTCCATGAAATAACCGATTCCGTCCATCATGGCAATGCCGCCCTGGGCAATGGCATGAAGTCTTGCCCCCAGTTTCCGGGCAGTTATCCACGCATAGGAATAATAGCTGTTGGAAAACTCCCCATTGTGCTCCGGGTCCGGCTGCCCGCAGTAATTCACCGCTTCCGACACCTCTCCCGCGGACACGGAGTCCCCATACACTTCTATCCTCCGGGAGGGCAGCGCCCTGCAGGGAAGCAGTTCCAGATCACTGCTGCCCAGAAATCCGTGAATCTGCACCATATGGCAGGAATCCTGGCGTTTAAACAACAGCAGCTCATGGCCGTCTTCTGCCCCATGGCCCGCCTCCCTCTCCCCATCATACAGAAGGATTCTGGTAATGCCGCTTTCCGCCAATTTTACGCAGTGTTCCTGCCCGTCCAGGATATACCCCAGGAAATTATCCCAATAAGCATGGTAATTTGTCACCAATACCTCCAGGCGCCTTCCCCGAAACCGGATGCCCACACTGGTAGCCGGATATGTCCATAAGGGTCCCGCCTCTTTTCCGAAATCAATCCGGCCCTCATACTGCAGCCGGGAATCCCGGGGATCTATGATCTGTTCCCCGCTTCCGGCTTCCCTCTTTAAAATCTCCAATGCCTTCATCTAACTTCCCTCCTGCCAGGCTTTTCCCCTTAGCCGGCAGGGCGGCATCCCGGTTTCCGCCCGTCAGCCGCCCCTGCCCGCATCTTTTACCGCTTTCCAATCTCCCTGTCGGAATCCGTGGTTTTGCTGTGTTCCATAATGTAATCCATAATGTCGTCCAACCTGGTGAACGCCAGTCCCACATAGCTGTCCGCAGCGCCGTAATAAATGGCAATCTTTCCGCTTGCGCTGTCGTGGATGGTGGCGCAGGGGAAGCACACATTGGGCACAAAACCCCGCTCCTCATACCACTGCTCCGGTGTCAGCAGGAAATCTTCGCAGCGGTATTTTACAATAGAAGGATTATCAATATCCAAAATGGCGCCGCCGATGCTGTACACATAACCGTTGCAGGTGCCGCTGACGCCATGGTAAAATAGCAGCCATCCCTCACTGGTCTCAATGGGGGCAGCGCCGCCGCCGATTTTCAGGGACTCCCACCATTCGTTTCCCTTGCCCATCACATGCCTGTGCTTTCCCCAGTACACCAGATCCGGACTTTCGCTGAGGAAGATGTCCCCGAAAGGCGTATGCCCGCTGTCCGAGGGCCTGCTTAACAGGCAGAAATTCCCGTTAATTTTCCTGGGAAAAAGCACCGCATTGCGGTTAAAGGGCAGGAAGGGATTCTCAATCCTGGTAAAAGTCTTAAAATCCTGCGTCTTCGCCATGCCGATGGCAGCGCCGTAGAAATCCTGGCACCAGATAATATAATAAGTATCCTCCACCTTCACCAGTCTGGGGTCATAGGCATACACAGGCATAAACGGCTTTCCCTCCTCGTCCACAAAGGGAATCTTCTCCTCATCAAAATTCCAGTGAATGGCATCCTTGCTTCTGCCCATATAAATATACGGTACTCCGTTATTCTGTTCTCCCCGGAAGACGCCGATGAAGCCGTCCTCATAAGGCATTACGGCGCTGTTGAATATTCTGGCCACATTTTTCAGCGGGTTGCGGCCGATGACGGGATTCTCGGAATAACGCCAGACGGGCGCTCCGGTGAAGGTTTCCGGGCCTTCCTGCCAGGGTACATTGGGGACCTGTGGACTGATCATTTTATATTTGCTCATATTTTGCTCTCCTTTCCTGGGAAAATGCCTGTGCATTCCCTGAAACACGCCGCGGCAGAATAATCCCTGCCTGGAGGTTATCCCCGTCGCGGCATTCCGTTTGGTTTTACGTTGTTTTCTGAATGTTATTACAATTTTCCAAGCAACTGCAGATTCCGCTCAATGAGGCTGCACCGCTGTGCCACACAGTCCGGACTGCGGAGGGCGTCCGCCGGGGTGTGGAACACATAATCCGTCAGTTTTTCCATGGTGGTGGACGCCACATGCATTCTGGTGTCACTGGAAGCATAATAAATATATACTTCCCCATTGTCTCTGGCTATGGCGCCGTTGGTGAACACCACATTGGACACGTCTCCCACCCGCTCCCCCGCCAGGGGACCCATAAGCAGCCCCCCGGGCCGGGCAATCACTCTGGCCGGATCTTCCAGGGAAGTCGCAAAAGCGTACAGCACATAACGAAGTCCCGCCGCAGTGCCCCGCACCCCATGCGCGATATGTATCCATCCTTCCGGGGTCTTGACAGGCACAGCGCCTGCGCCGTTTTTCACCTCTGTGATGGTGTGGTACTCCCGTTTGCTGATAATGCGCTCCTGATCAATAAGGGGATGCCGGATATCCTCACAAAGCCCGAAGCCGATTCCTCCCCCGGACCCTGTGTCGATAAAGTCGTCCATGGGCCTGGTATAAAAAGCATACTTTCCCTCCACAAATTCCGGATGAAGCACCACGTTCCGCTGCTGCGGGGAACGGAGGGTCTTCAGATTGGGCAGGCGTTCCCAGGTTTTCAGATCCTTTGTCCGCACAATGCCCGCTGCCGCAACCGCAGCCGATAAATCTTTGGAGGAGGCATCCTTGCTCTCGGAGCAGAAAACCCCGTAGATATAGCCGTCCTCATGCTTTGTCAGGCGCATGTCATACACATTCGTCTCCTCCGGGCAGGTATCCGGCAGCACCACCGGATAATCCCAGAACCGGAATCCTCCCACCGGGCTGTCACTTTCCGCCACGGCAAAGAAGGATTTCCTGTCGTTTCCCTCCACTCTCGCCACCAGGTAAAACTTGCCCTCCAGTTCTATGGCGCCGGAGTTCATCACCGCATTGACGCCCAACCGTTCCTGAAAATACGGATTTGTCTCCTGATCCAGATCGTACCGCCAAAACAGCGGAATATGCTCCCTGGTAAGTACCGGATACTGGTAGCGGTCATAAATTCCGTTATAAAAAAGGGGTTCCACTCTGTTGGGGCGGTTCAGCAGTTCCTGCTGCCCTGCCAGGCGCCTGGCATATTCGGGATGTAATTTCATGATTTCTGTTCTCCTGTCTGATGATTTCCTGCAGGCATCTGCTACCTGCCCAATGCTGATAGCTCCGTTATTTCCTGCTTATGATTTCCATACACATCCGTCCGTTGTGATAAGGACATTTCCAGGGTTCCACAATGGGCCTCTCCAGGGCCGGATTCCCTGCGGCATCCGTGTACCAGAACCACTCGCCGCCCTCCCTTTTGTCCGTCAGATGTTCCCGGATAAACGCCCAGATCTCCCGGGCGGCCTCCAGATAGCGCTGCTCCCCTGTTCTGCTCCAGGCGTTATAGAAGCCCACCACCCCTTCCGCCTGTACCCACCAGACTCTTCTGCCATCTGCCACTCCCCGCTCACATTCGTTTTCCAGAGAGTGATTTCTGTACGCTTTTTCGTATACTTCATTTTCCAGGTCCCGCAGAATGGGGGACATGCTCACCGTCAGCCCCTTATCCCCCAGAACATCCAGGCACCTGTCCATCAGCCAGGCGGCTTCAATGTCGTGCCCATAGGAATGGAGATCAATCAGGCTCTCCATGTCCTGATTGAAAAAGACTTCCTGCCGATGCAGCCCCGGATTGTAAACCCGGGTTTGAATCAGATGCAGAATCCACCGCAGCTTTGCCTCCGCAAGCTTTTCCAAACCGCAGATACCGCCGTCCTCTGCCGCCTCCTGCCCGCAGGCCTTGGCCTCCCTGCAGGCCAGGAGATATTCCGTATAAGCTTCCAGAACATGCAGCAGGGTATTCATGGTGTGTTCCGCCATAACGCCGTTCTCCGACAATTTGTCATTGGAAACCGGCCGGAAATCCCGATCCTGGGCCTCCCTGTACCCGTGTACATCGAAACACCTGGTCTCAATCACCCGGATCAGCTCCTCCGCCAGTTTCAGCGCCTCCCTGTCATGAAAGGCCCGGAAGCAGGAGGAAAGCGCATATACCGCAAAGGCCTGATTGTAAGTATGTTTTGTGGTATCCTCCGGCTCTCCCCTGTAATTTACGGACCAGTACACGCCGCCCCGCTCCCGGTCAAGACATTTCTCCTTCAGAAAGCGGTATGCCCACTCTGCCGATTCCCGCAGCACTGTCTGCAAATCTGCCTCTTCCGCATCGGGACTTCCTGCGGCGCTATCCCGCCTTTTCCCGAAACCCGTCTCCGGGTCTTCCTGTGTATTCCTGCATCCCGGGATTTCCTTCCGGATCTTATCCCTGAAAACACCTGATACGCAGTGCTTTTCCTGCATGCAGTGATCCTCCTGCATGCAATGATCCTCCTGCATACGCAGACACATATACGCATTGGAAAAAAAACATAAAATCCGGCTGTTCAGGATGCAGCCCTTCTCTGCGGTCCGGTCCACATGGAGGGAAGAATCCATCCACCCGTAAAACCCGCCCTGCTCTTTGTCCCGCAGCTTTACCCAGAACGGAATCAGGCGCCGGAACAGGTGCTCCTCTATCTCCTCGCTTAACATACGCTCCCTCCTCCCTTAAATGTGATAGCTAAATTTTACTAGATATATTAATTAAGTCATTAATGTTTCTTGTGTTTTATCTATGATTCTTGTATCTCCTGTTATTTTCATCTATTTTAACAAGTTTATTCCTGATTTTTTAGTTATTTTACCATATAACTTTTCCTTTTTTGGTTATTTTTCAGTTCTTCGTACTCTTTCCCTGCTTTTTGATTACTTAAAAATTAATTAACGAATATTGCAATCTTTTTTTCTTTATGATAGAATCAAAACAAAAGCGATACGGCACATCCCCATACGGCAAAGACCGGACACTACATATAATCCATAAACATAAATAACAATAACAACTATAACAACTATAACAACAATAACAAATAGAACAACAATAACAACTATAACAACAATAACAAATAGAAGGAAAGCAATCCTATGACTACACCGGACCTGTACAACCCCAATTTACCCCTGTTATCCAAAATGGGCATTGACCACACTTCCTTTCAGCCGGAAGAAGCCGTCAGCCATGCCCTTCTCTGCCGCCTCTCCCTGGAACTGGGCCTGGTGACCAGTCCCCTTTCCTATTACAGAGCCGGTCAATCGGAACTGGGCCTTCTGCGCCTGACCTCGGGAAGCCTGGTATTTACCGCCCTCCCGGAGGAGGCCTCCATCTCCCTGTCCGGAAACTGCCTTTTCCTGTTTGACTGCGCCAGGGCACACAGAATCAAAATACTGAATGCCGCCGAATACGGCATTCTCTACTTCGGCGGACAGAGCCTGCCCTATTTTGCAGAGCGGCTCTTTTCTCAAACACCCTTCCGCCTGCTTCCCTTTTCTGCGGAGACGGCATCGGAAATGCACATTCTGTTCGAAAAAAAGGAAGCTGATCCCATGGCCTGCCACATGTACCTGAACAACCTTCTTGCCCGTACGGTTCTGGAACACAGGACCCCCGAAAAAAGCGCTCCCTCCTATCTGCGGGCCATCAAATCCGAACTGGAGACACACTACTATCAGAAATATACCCTGGAAGATCTGGAACAGAAATACAGAAAAAATAAATACAGAATATGCAGGGATTTTAAAAACTGCTTCCAGACTTCCCCCCTGCAGTATCTTCACAAGATACGGATTCAGGCCGCAAAAGACCTGCTGATTGAGACAGACATGAAAGTACATGAAATCAGCTACGAAGTAGGCTATGAGAATGTAAACCATTTTATCGCCCACTTCAAGAAATTTTCCGGCACAACGCCTACCGCATACCGCTGCCGTTTCTGACCTGTTTTGCCGATGTTTGGAACTGCCAAAAAAGAATAAAAAATTTTTCATAGCCACCTAACAAACCCATTTTGCCACAGACTATACAGGTGAAAGCATAAACCCTAACGGGCGCACAATAGCTTCTGAACCAGAGACAGCCTCCCGGGACATTTCCCCGGGGCTGCGGAGAAAAACATGAAAAAACGCCAACTGCTGAACCTAATCGACAACGAACTACTGGAAAAACTATACGGTTTCTGCTATGCCAGAACAACCGACAGCCATGAGGGACAGGAATTGTGTTCCGAGATTCTGTTCGCCCTGGTAAAATCTTCAAACCGGGAAGGCGAACTGGAACACCCCTATCCTTTTATCTGGCAGGTGGCCCGGAATGTGTACGCCGACTTTGCCAGACACCGCAGACAGCGCACGGAAGCCTTCTATCAGGGAGACCCCGAAGAGATTCTGCCCCTGCTCCCCGCCCCGGAGACGGAGGAGGACTGGCAGGAACCGCTGAACACAGTGTACAGGCGGATTGCCTTTCTCACCAAAATCTACCGGGAGACCATGATCTGGTTCTACCTGGACGGATTGTCCACGGCCGAGATTGCAAAACGCCACAATGCCAGTGAAACCGCCGTTCGCCAGAGATTATTTTCAGCCAGGAAAAAAGTGAGAAACGAGGTAGATGAGATGACGGAAACCTGTAACAAACCGGTAGCGCTTGACACCATTGAATTTTATATGTGGGGACAAGGCATTGTTGGCAACAACAATCCCTGGGATACCTGCACCAGACAGTTCTCCAAACACATTATCTGGCTTTGCCGGAAAAAGCCTCGGAGCGCATCCGAAATTGCCATGCAGCTCAATGTCCCCACCCTGTATGTGGAAGAAGAACTGGACATTCTTGCCAGAGGAGGAAACGGAGACTACGGCCTGCTGCGCAGGATGGACGGCGGAAAATATGCCCTGAATTTCATCCTGTTCGACAAAGATACCATAGAGACGGCACATGGCATTTATACGGAACACCTGCCTGCCGTCTGCGGCATTCTGGCAGACTTTATAGAGACCCACAGAGAGGAATACCTTGCCTTTCCTTACCTGAACCGGAAGATTGACCTGAACCTGATCCTCTGGCAGCAGATGCACAAGATTGCAGACGCTTTTATCGACAATGTGGAACGCATTCTGTCCGAACAGTATTTTCCGAACATAGAAAAACCCGCAAGACCCTTCAGCGTCTATGCCCATGAAGCAAACGGGAAAATGTATAAAAATGGTTGGGACGGCGTATCCGGTTCCCATGTCTGCGGTTATTCCACTGTCTGCATGGACAATATCTACACCGCCCATATCAGACCCCACTTTCACTGCGGACTGAATCTGGCAGCCGATGCGCCCATTCAGCTGGCCCTCCGCGCCATAGACGGACTGGCCGTCAGCGCCCTTACCCGGGAGGAAAAGGAGCCTGCAGCCAAAGCGGTGGAAGAAGGCTACCTGTACCGCGAGGGAGACATGCTTTACACAAAGATTCTGGTAAATGACGTAAAAGACGTCGAACACATATTCGATATTACCAACAGACTTTCCGCAGGATATTTTGACGAACCTTCCCAAATCATTGCCGGGAAGCTGTCCGAATTGTTCCGCAAGACAATTCCGGAACACCTGTTGGGAGAATGGCGCTTTGCCAATCAGCTTTCCGCGCTGCCTATTATGGAATCCCTGACCGATTTTCTGATTGAAAAAGGGCTTCTGATTCCTCCTGCTGACGGCATAGGGGCGGAAGGCTGTTGGATGGGCGTGGCGAAGTAATTGCCGCATCCACCCCTTAATCAGCAGTGATACATACTGCACGGACATATGCCCCGGGATTCCGTTTCAGGAAAATACCCGGGGCGGTTTTATCCTCTATTCATAACTCCCTTTTCAGATCGGTGTTGCTGAAAGCGGCTTCGCCAAACCATTCAATAAAATATCCAAAGTGGACAGCTAATCATTGGTGGATGATAAAATAAAAATGCAGTCTTCCCACAGGGCATTACGAACCCTGATAAGGGAAAAAATAAGGGAAACAAAATCACATAAAACATTATAACACAAAATATACGGGAATTGGTAAACTGATTGAAATGCTTTCAAAAAATCAATGAAAAGAGGACAGATTAAATATGAATATGATTTATGCAACATACAATATCCTCCCTATATTGTCAAGTGATTTTCCTTAAAAAATCAAGGAATTTATAGTT
>CAJUGL010000075.1 GCA_910586515.1 uncultured Acetatifactor sp. | reverse complement strand
TAAAAAAATGGAAGCAAAGGGGCTCGAACCCTTGGCCTCCCGCTAGTCAGGCGAGCGCTCATCCCAGCTGAGCTATGCTTCCATATCAATACTATAGCACAAAACAGACAAAAAGGGAAGAGGGAAATTTTCGTTTTGATGAGTAAACGGTTACTACTACTGTTCACAGTAACAGGAAAGCGGTTGCAAGGCAGGAAGAAAAGAGATATAATAATTTGAAAAGTTTCGGTTGCTGTTAAAGACTTACATAATGGTCCGGAAGAGATTAATAGGAGGCATATATGGAAATTTTAGAGCTGAAAAAGCATGCCAATGATGTCCGCAAGGGTATCATTAAAGCGGTTCACGGTGCAAAGGCCGGACATCCCGGCGGTTCCCTGTCCGCGGCAGACATTTTTACCTATCTCTATTTTGAGGAGATGAATATTGATCCGAAGAACCCGGGGATGGAAGACAGGGACCGTTTTGTCCTTTCCAAGGGACATACCGCGCCGGGTCTCTACTCCGCTCTGGCGAACAGAGGCTACTTCCCTGTGGAGGATTTGCCTACCTTGCGCCATCTGGGTTCTTATCTCCAGGGACATCCCTGTCTGCAGCATGTGCCGGGAGTGGACATGTCCTCCGGTTCTCTGGGCCAGGGGATTTCCGCGGCAGTGGGCATGGCCATGGGAGCAAGACTTTCCGGTAAATCGTTTCGGGTATACACTCTCCTGGGCGACGGCGAGATTCAGGAGGGACAGGTCTGGGAGGCTGCCATGTTTGCCGGACACAGGAAACTGGACAACCTGGTGGTAATTGTGGATAACAACGGACTGCAGATTGACGGATGTATAGATGATGTCTGTTCTCCCAATCCTATCGATAAAAAATTCGAGGCCTTTAATTTCCATGTGATTAATCTGGAAGACGGCAATGACATGGAACAGGTCAGGAAAGCCTTTGCGGAGGCCAGAAAGGTAAAGGGAATGCCTGCAGCCATCATTGCCCATACCCTGAAGGGCAAGGGAGTATCTTTTATGGAAGGAAATGCGGACTGGCACGGCAAGGCGCCGAATGACGCAGAGTATGAGACGGCAATGGCTGATCTGGAGAAGATTACGGCACAGCTCAACGGGTGATCAGCGAGCCGATTAGGAGAGCAGATTTAGTAAGCGTGATGATTTAGTAAGAGCGCAGACTTAGTATAGAAGAGAAACAGGAAACCAGCAGGCGGTATTCTATGGACGCATGCGGAACTGGAACAGAAAGGTGAAGCATAATGGCAGACGTAAAGAAGATAGCAACCAGAGAGGCTTACGGGAACGCCCTGGCAGAGTTTGGGGAATCCTATCCGGAGTTGGTGGTACTGGATGCCGATCTGGCGACAGCTACAAAGACAGGTGTATTTAAGAAAAAATATCCGGAGAGGCATATTGACTGCGGTATTGCCGAGGCTAACATGATGGGCATTGCGGCGGGACTGTCCCTGACGGGAAAGATTCCGGTGGCAAGCACTTTTGCCATGTTTGCGGCGGGACGCGCTTTTGAGCAGGTGCGCAATTCCATCGGTTATCCGCATCTGAATGTGAAGATTGGCGCAACCCATGCGGGCATCACCGTGGGAGAGGACGGCGCATCCCATCAGTGTAATGAGGACATTGCTCTGATGAGGACGATTCCCGGCATGATTATACTAAACCCCTCCGACGCGGTGGAGGCCAGAGCCTGTGTGAAAGCTGCGCTGGACCATCAGGGGCCTGTGTACATGCGCTTTGGCCGTGCCGCTGTGCCGGTGATCAACGAAGAGGAAGACTACAGGTTCGAAATCGGAAAGGGGCAGATTCTCAGGGAGGGAAAGGATGTCACCATCGTGGCCACGGGCATGCTGGTGAATTCCGCCCTGGAAGCGGCAGCGAAGTTGGAAGCGGAAGGCGTGGATGCGGAAGTGATCAATATCTGCACCATCAAGCCGCTGGACAGGGAATTGATTGCAGCAAGCGCTGAAAAAACCGGAAAGGTAGTTACCGCGGAAGAGCATTCCATCATTGGAGGCTTGGGCGGCGCGGTGTGCGAGGCGCTTGCAGAGAGTTGTCCTGTGCCTGTGTGCAGAATCGGCATTGAGGATGTGTTCGGTGAATCCGGGTCCGCGGAGGCGCTGGTGGCAAAGTACGGCCTGGACGGTGAGGGCGTTTATCGTAAGGTGAAAAAGTTCGTCTCTTGAGGACAGCGCAATATAGTCATAGTGTGTATTGAAGATATTTTTTGGCCCGAATCCTGGGGAGCAGTCAGGGTTCGGGCCTTATTTTGCTTTTCGTGCGGGATTTTAAACATTTCGTGCTGAAATCCCCAATGACGGAGGTTTCTGGTTTATCATTGGGATGATGCCTTTGGGCAAAACCGGTATTTTCCTGTGCCAGGGCACATTCTCTGAGGAACTGTGAAAAGGTGCGGAAGAACCAGGCGTGTTCTGACAGAGAAGAAGACCGGAGCGCTAAAGCCAACGACGGAATGTCTTTACACCTTCAGGGCGCTGAGACGAGAGGAGGGGACAAGAGCCTTTGCGGTCTGCGTGGGGGATACTCTGTGCAGCGTGCTGCTGCCTTTTCTGGAGGCTGCCATGGCGGGCGCTGCAGCCGCCTGCCTGGTAAGCGGAAAAGCGCCCTGGGTGAGGCTTCTGATGGTGGCAGGCTACATTCTTCTGCTCCAGGGAGTCCGTTTTCTTCAGGGAAATCTGAAGGAATTGCGGAATAAGCTGTTTTTCCTGTTCCGCATCGACATCACAAGGGAATTTGAACGCAAGACACTGGAAATGGACATACAGAGCCTGGAAAGCGCCGGGGGAAGGAAGAAATGGGAGGCTGCGCAGCGCAATCTCTACATGGGAAACGGAGCCGGGATAGAGGCCTATGCCAAAAGCTACTGGGATATGCTGGCCAACCTGGGCGGTCTGGCGGTCTACGGGGTGATTGTGGGCAGGGAAAGCGGATTCCTTCTGGCATTTCTGGTTCTGCAGACTTTTATTGTGACAGGTTTTCATCTTCTGGCTGCCAGACGGACTTACGGGATGGAGGAGGAGATCGAGGATATCTGGAAGGAGTTCCGGTATTTAAGGAGGGAATCCATTCTTCCGGGCAACGGAAAGGATATCCGTCTGTACCGGATGGACAGGTGGTTTCCGGAAGCCATGAGGGAGAGCATCAGAAAGATATGCGCCCTGATTGACCGGGAGGAAAACGGATACATGGCTGCCGGGATGGGCAATCGTCTGCTTACCTTTGCCAGGAGCGCAGTGGTTTACGGATGGCTGATCAGGGAGATGCTTCTGGGCAGCCTGGGACTTCCGGCCTTTCTGCTTTATGTGGGCATTGTGGCCGGTTTTGAGGCCTGGGTAAGGGGATTTCTGGAAGCGGTTATCAATATTTTCAGTAATGAAAAAATCATGAAATCCTATCGGGATTTCCTGGATTACGGGATTGTGGAGGAGGGGAAGCCCGCTCCCGGGAAACAGGGAAAACCGCACGAGATTCGTCTGGAGCATGTGACATTCCGCTATGAGGGCAGCAGGGAGGACACCATACAGGATCTGAGCCTGACCATCCGGGCCGGGGAGAAGCTGGCTCTGGTGGGCAGGAACGGCGCCGGGAAGACTACGCTGATCAAGCTGCTGTGCGGACTGTACCGTCCTTCCTCCGGTAAGATTTATCTGGATGGCCAGGATATGCAGACCCTGTCCCAGAGGGAGATTTTCCGGGAATTTGCCGTGGTATTCCAGGAGGTGTTCGCCTTTTCGTTCCCGCTGTCGGAGAATGTGTCCTGTGCGCAGGCGGGAACCGAGGACGGAGAGAGGCTGCGGCGCTGTCTGGAAAAAGCAGGGTTGTGGGAGCGTGTACAGGCGCTTCCGAAGAAGGCGGGAACCAGCATGAATCAGGATATGGATAAGGAAGGGGTGACGCTTTCCGGAGGGGAACTGCAGAAGATGATGCTGGCCAGGGCGCTGTACAAGGACGCGCCGGTGGTGATTCTGGACGAGCCCACCGCGGCTCTGGATCCCATTGCAGAGAGTGAAATGTACGAAAAATATGACGGAATGATCCGGGGTAAGACAGCCGTATTTATCTCCCACAGGTTAAGTTCCACACGGTTTTGCGATCGTATCCTTTTTATGGAACAGGGACGCATTCTCCAGGAGGGAAGCCACGAGAGCCTGATGAAACAGGGAGGGGCCTATGCGGAGCTTTTTGCCCTGCAGGCAAGGTATTACCGGAAGGCATAAAAGTGATACAGATGAATCTGAAACAGGAGAATTGACATGCAGAAATTAAAATCCATTCACAGAACAGGCTTTCGGATCATGAAGATGATCCACAGGGAGGATTCCCTTATTATTCCGCTGCATCTGCTCAAGGTGGCGCTTTCCCTGACGCAGACCTATGCAGGACTCTTTGTGACCGCGGAGATGATCGACGCCCTGCTCCTTGAGGAATACAGGAAGGCGGCGGGTCTGGCGCTTCTGCTGCTGGGACTTGGCCTGCTCCTGGGACTTACGGAGCAGCTGCTCCGGCGGCAGTTCAAAGGCAGGCTGACGAAGATATGGCTGATCTTCTATGTCTGGCTGCGGGAAAAAGCCTTTTCCATGGACTACGAGACCATGGAGAACCCGGAAGCTGCGGAAAAGCTTCTTTTTTCCGAGAGGACATCGGATATGTACGGCGGTCTTGGCGTCCTTTTGTGCCATTATACCGATATTTTACAGGCGATTCTCAATATATTCCTGTCGGTTTTTCTGGTGGGCTGTCTGTGCGCTTCCGGACCCCGGGGGGAGTTTGGCCTGTTGGGGATACTGGCCCGGCCGCTGCCCTCGTTTCTGCTGTTCGCGGGAACGCTTGGGGGAATGGCTTTCTGCGCCTTTAGGGGATTCGGAAAATTTGCCCGCAGGCAGATGGAGATTTTCCAGGCCCATACGGGGGAGGAGCACAAGCTGATGTATCTGAATCAGCAGATATTCGGGGAGGCAAAGGTGGGGAAGATCATCCGCATTTACGGTATGGAGGAGATGATTCTGCACAATTCCGCGGAATTCGGCAAAAGGGCCCGGGCCTATTTTTCCGCCAGCTGTGACGTGGGAAGGGCGGAGTCCAATGCCAACCGACTGGTAAATGCTTTTTTTACGGTTGTCACCTATTTCCTGGTGGCGCTGAAGACGGTGACGGGAGCCGTTACCGTAGGCGCTTTCACCCGCTATGCGGGGGCGCTGAACCAGTTTGGCGGAGCCTGCTTTTCCGTGATTGCAAAGCATGGAGAACTGCAGAAAATCTGCATCTATACAGACGAATTTCTGAAGTTTCTGGACACGGAGAATGTTCATGGGAAGGGCAGTATCCCGGTGGAGAAACGGGATGACGGGGAGTATGAGCTGGTCTTTGAGAACGTGAGCTTCCGGTATCCGGGCAGTGAGATTCCCGTATTGAAAAACGTGAACTGCAGAATCAATATCCGGGGGAAAATGGCGGTGGTGGGACGCAACGGCGCCGGAAAAACCACGTTTATCAAGCTGCTCTGCCGCCTTTATGACCCAACTGAGGGGAGAATCACCTTAAACGGCGTGGATATCCGTAAATACAGCCAGGAGGAGTACCGGGGCCTCTTCAGCGTGGTGTTCCAGGATTTCAAACTGTTTTCTTTCTCTGTGGGGGAAAATGTCGCCGCAGGCTATGAATGGCAGGAGGAGAAGCTCTGGGATGCCCTGCGCCAGGCGGAAGCGGACGGCTTTGTCAGGGATATGGAGAAGCAGCTGGACACCTATCTGTACAAGGATCTTCGGGACGGGGTGGCCGTCAGCGGAGGGGAGGCCCAGAAACTGGCGTTGGCAAGGGCCCTGTACAAAGATGCGCCTGTAGTCATACTGGATGAACCCACGGCTGCCCTGGACGCTAAGGCGGAGGCGCAGATTTACGCCCGGTTTAACGAAATGGTGGAGGGCAGAACCAGTATCTACATTTCCCACAGAATGAGCAGCTGCCGGTTCTGTGACGAAATTATCGTATTCCATGAGGGGGAAATCGTGGAGCGGGGCAGCCATGAGGAACTCTATGCCGCGGGAGGCCGGTATACGCAGATGTGGAATGCCCAGGCAAGGTATTATGTCGTTACTGTTCACAGGTAGGTGCCTCCGCGAAGTGTTTTCGTGCGTATTTTGCACGAAAATCACGAGACAACAGGCGCCAAAATGAGCGTACTTTGCTCATTTTGTGTGCATCAGTTACTGTGAACGGAGTGAACAGTAACATTATGTCTGAGGCCGGGATTGCCGGGTTGGAAAAGGAATGGACACAGTAACAGGACTGTGATAGAATGAAGAGGAAGATTATTCCCACTATGGTTGCTGCATTCGTGACAAAATGTCTGACCGCAGGTATGATCGATACGATGAGAGGAGAATACGAAAATGACCAGAACGGAAATTACTTATAAAGAACTTCCCAAGAAAATCAGATTCATCATGGACAAGCTGATTACGGCAACATGGGAGTGGGGTTACGCCGACCCTATCCAAAACATTTATGGCAAGTATGTAACCCCGGACAGGCTGCAAATGTTTGTCAAAAAGATTTACTGTGAGAAGCTTGATGACGGGGAGCGTTATGATTTTGAAATCGCTCCCTCGGCGGATGAAGAGGCCGGCGGCACGGTTTCTGCTGTGTATCTTCCGTCAAAAGAAGCAGACAACCTGATTCGCTTTACCTTTTATGGCGAGGATCGGAGCTGCAGCATCTCCATGGGAACAAAGCTCATCCGCGAAGAAGAAGATATCGCATGGTCCGACGACGATTATGAAAAATGTCTGCATCTGCGCCTGGCGGACCAGCCGGATTATGTGAACGTAAGAGAGGGAAAAAGAACGCTGTTCCGCTGGACGCCGGAGGAATTCAGTTCCGACAGCCTGATTGAGACCCTGCAGGTTCCAAACAGCAATTCTTTGACGATTCTGGATAAATACGCGAAAATCGAGCCGCAGTTACGCCAAAAGACAATGCGGTCGGGAAAAACAAAAGAAGTATTCGTGCAGGTGAGAGTTCCCAAGCGGGAATTGGTCAGCGAACTGCGGGACAGGCTGGAGGAACAGCAGCGCCTCTCCTATGAAAAAACGGAGCACAGGGAGGGACGGAATTCCCACGAGATTTATGGAGACCTGTGGGAATATGCCGAGGCAATCAATGACGAACATTTCACAATTGAACGCGACGTCCTGTTTCAGATCATGCGGGAATTGGCGCCCTGGCTCCACGGGAGGGAGCAGGCGGAAAAGCAGGAAGGGGCGGCCGCAAACAAAGCCAACCTGCCGAATCTTGTATTCTTCGGAGAGCCAGGCACAGGGAAAAGCGAACTGGCGAAGCGCATTGCGAAAAAGATCTTGAAAGCAAAGTTTTCAAAAGTCACAGGCGGGGCATTGAAGGCGCCTTACGAGGGACAGACCAGCGGTGAAATCATCAAGAGATTTTACGCCCTGCAAAAGGAAGCCGGGAGCGAGAATGTCCCTGTTGTTTTGTTTATTGACGAGGCATATGATCTCTTTAACAATCGGACGGACAGCGCCGACTTCAATGGGGAAATCATCACGATGCTGCTGACAGCCATGGAGCCGGGAAAGCGCACTTTGTCGGCTACGGCTGTTGCCGGAAACGGCTCAGGCCTTATGTCGGTCACCCTGAACGAGAACACCGCGGTCTGGATGGCCGGCTATGAGAAGGACATGCGAAAGGCCCTGTCGTCCAACAGCGGCATGTATCGGCGGGTAGAGTCCATTACCCTCCCCACACCCGCGCAAAGCAGTCTGTGGAATACCTTCCTGCAGACCCTGAAATCAGGCATTTCCGATGAGGCGATCCAGGAGGGAAACCGGAAGCTGTGCGAGGAATGCGAAGGCTTGATCAACGAGTATTTCCACTGGGGCAGGTCCAAAACCTACACGGAGTTCTTCGCCAATTATGCCGGCGCCATCAAGCTGGCACAGGAAATGGAAAAGAGTTCCTTACTGAATCGCCGGCCGCTGACAGCAGGCGAGCTGACCGTTCTCATTGAGCAGCAGAAAAAGGAAATCCGCGCACAGTACAAGCAGGTGGTGGAAGAGAATTTTGGACGCCTCCCCTTCATGGTGTACACCGATGTCAGTGAAACTATCGACAAGGACTACATCGGAGCGGAAGGCGCCACGGAGAAGCTGAAGCAGGTGATGGAGATGATCTGCGATCCGAAGGCGTATTCCGGCTGCTCCATTCCCAAGGGCGCGCTGATGAAGGGTTCCCCCGGCACCGGCAAGAGCTTCCTCGCCAGGTGTATGGCCGGTTCGGTTATGAAGGCCATCAAAGAAACCCAGGGCAATCGGAAAGACGTTGCCTTTATTAAAGTGGCGGGGACCGATCTGAATTCGGCGGAACTGGTCAAGGCACTGTTTTCCGCAGCCGAGGAATACGATCAGGTGATCATCTTCATTGACGAGATTGATGCCATCGGGAAACGCCGGGAAAGGCTTTCCAATGACGGCGCGTTGATTCAGCTGCTGAATGAGATGGACGGCTTTGAGAAGAGACGCAATGTATTTGTACTGGCCGCCACGAACGCGCCTGAAACCCTGGACGCAGCTCTGCGGAGAGCGGGCCGCTTCGATATGGAAATCGAGATTGAAAATCCGGGAGATGACAGCCGCCGGGAGATGGTGCGCAGGAACCTTTATCTCCATCTGCCCAATATGTCCGGGTTCGATAAACTGTTTAAGGAACTGGTGGGGGAATTGTCAGGGCAGCTTCGGGGCTGTTCCCCGGCAGAGATTCAGACGATCCTGAACGAGGCCGCCATCCTCTATCATGACTGCCAGCGGAAGCTCTCGAAGAAGCAGGAAGCGGAGTGGAAGCCATGGTTTGCCCAACGGGAGTTCAGAGGCGATTCCATTCCCGAGGGCGTTCAGATCGTTCAACTGAAGGAGAATTTAAACGTTATGGTCCTGGATGACAGCAAGGATGCGGACAAAAAGGCCAGCGGCTGTAAAACGCTGTTCCTGCTGGATTTCAAAGAGATACTCGCAAAGCGGAGCGTCGGGGAACGCAGAAAGCCGGGAGAACTTTCCGGGGAGTTCTCCTCAGGGAGAAACGATGGCAGCCTGTCCTCCACGGCTGTCCACGAGGTGGGTCATGCCCTGGTTTCCGTCCTTTATGGGAAGCCGTTTGAGAAAATCACCGTCCTGACCCGCGGCGGATTTCTGGGCTATGTGGAATCCAATTCGGAGCAGAAGATGATTACGAAGCAGGATTACCTGGAGCAGCTGGATATCTGCTTTGGCGGACGTGCCGCGGAGGAGCTTATCTATGGGGCGGACCAGATCTCCGGCGGCGCGCAGCAGGACATTCAGCAGGCCAGCCGTCTCGCCCGGTTTATGATTCTGCAGCTGGGTATGAGCGATAAGGTAGGGCCGGTGTCTCTGGAGGCCGGTGTGGGAGGTTACCTCGGCGGAGAGACCGTAACGCTCACAACGCAGGCCGCCATGACCATGGCGGAGGATGAGGTGCGCAGGCTTCTGAAGGAGCGGTATTCCGCCGCCGTGGAGATGCTGCGTGCCCATCGGGATACTCTGCTGAAGCTGGCCCGGCACGTCTTTGAGAGAGAAGAGCTGACCGGCGCGGAGTTTGAGGGCCTTTATCGGGACAGTGAGTGAATGGAGGATGGAGAGAATGTGGGAAAAGAGATATAAAGCCAATCGTTTATTGGATCTCCTGTTTGAGATTGCGCAGAACTCGGCTTCAGGCCCGGAGAGAGTCTCGGCGACGCATCTGTTGTATGCCTGCACGCAGATTTTGCTGATGCCAAGGTCGGAACTGCTGGCGGAAGTGGGCGGCGGCCGGGAGAGAAACGCAAGGGTGCTGGGCTCTTTGACAGCCGCGGAGGATAACCTGAATGAGAAGCCGGGCAGTGACGTGCAAATCAATGTCCAGGCTTTGAACGAACTGCTCCGGGCGTATCTCCCTGAAGTCGAGCGGCAGGGAATGGACAGCTCCCGCAGGCTGTTCATGGAGGCAATTCAGGAAGAGTACCTGGAAAAAAAGAACTTGTACGGTGAGGAAATGGCGGATGTTCTCACATTTGCCTGGGTCCCGCAGATATTGTTTTCGTGTCAGGGCGCAACGGACTATATTCAGAAACGAGAAGACTCCGGCCATCCGGTCTCTTCGGAGAAAAAGAAT
Organism: uncultured Acetatifactor sp.; assembly: GCA_910586515.1. Taxonomy (GTDB): domain Bacteria; phylum Bacillota; class Clostridia; order Lachnospirales; family Lachnospiraceae; genus Acetatifactor. Next base: position 4,205 of record CAJUGL010000075.1, on the reverse strand, counting down.
CAGCTTGCCGCCAGCGTTATGTTCCATAGGGAAGCTTTCAGAAGCATTTCGACGAATATGGGTGCACAGGTTGTCTCCGCGGATCTGCGAAAGGATTCGGGAGAGAAAGTGGCGGAACGTGCGGGAAAGCTCAAGGACGCGCTGGAAAGCACCGTGTTCGGACAAGACTACGCGGTCAAAGCGTTTCTGGACGCGTATAAAAAGGCGTGCTACTTCAAAAACCGGGAGGGAAAGCCGCTGGCAGTTTATCTGCTGGCGGGGCCTCCCGGCACCGGCAAGACCCTGATGGCGGAGACGGCGGCCAGGGCGCTGGGCATGCCCTACAAGCGGATTGACATGAGCGAGTATGGAGGCGGCTCCAGAGATACAGTTCAGGGGCTGGTTGGGTTTGAAAGGACCTGGAGAAACTCCGAACCCGGGCTTCTGACAGGTTTTGTGGATAGCCACCCCGACGCGCTCCTTCTGTTTGATGAGATTGAAAAGGCCTCGGAGAAAGTGCTGAAAATCTTCCTGCAAATCCTGGAGGGCGCCAGGCTGACGGACAAATATACGAAGAGAACGGTTTCCTTTGAGAAGACCATTTTGATTTTCACCACAAACGCGGGGCGGGAGCTGTATCAAGACAACTATGATGAGAATCTTTCCGTCCTGTCCGGAGATACGGTGGCGGCCGCTCTGCGGAGGGACAAGAGTTTTCCCCAGGAGCTGGTTTCCCGTTTTGCCTCCAATACGATCATCATGTTTAACCATGTCAGCAGGATGTATTTGTCGAAAATTGCCCTCAGCGCCATGAAACGCACGCTGGAGGGCCTTGACCGGAGCACCTGGATTTACGGCCGGCCGGAACTGCTTTTGCTGCTTCATGAAGGGGCAAAGCTGGATGCCCGGATGGCAAAGTCCAAGGCGGAGGATATGATTTCCCAGGCTCTGGTGGAGTACATGGATTTTGAATCGGCGCAGGAGACGCCGGGGTGCGATCCCATCGGGCTGAGCGTTCCCGAAGAGGACGCCGACGGCGAGGCGGGACGGTATCTCTTCCCCTGCGCGGACAACCCGGTTTATATCCGATACATTTCAGAGCAAAGTAGTTACAGTGAACTGGACTGGCTTTTGGATGATTTCGATGCGCCGCATGATTGGTACTTCTTATCCGAGGATGAGTTGGCGGAATATTACGACGGGACCGGCAAATTATGGGAGTATTATCAGGAATTCCAAACCGGAAATCCCTGGCTCAAGCTGGCATGCTCCGGCTTCTATGACGATGACATAGAAGAGATGGAGGAAAAGGAGTTCATGGATCTGTACGAGCGTGATCAATATGACATCACGGTTGTAGATCTGGGCCATCGAAGCGAGAAAAGTCCCGGCCTTCCCGAGAAGGACCCTCGGGGGAATGAATTTTTGCAGGCAATCCTTCAAAACCCGGGCAGGAACCATATTTATGTGGCTTATGACGGGAAGCTGGATGAACAGTTGACCAGAGGGCTGTTCCGGCAGGGGGTGGAGGGCATCCTTCCCCGCCATCCGGACAAAGAGTGGATCGAACTGGCGTCCGGTTACTACGTGCTGCGGAGCCTTGACCAGCTCAGCCAGGAAGGGAAGGTGCTGGATTATCAGACAAAGGTCAGCAAGGGATTGATTGAGTTTACAAATTTTTCCCTGCGGAAGGCCGTCGTGGAGGATGCCGCTACCAGGAAAAAAGATCAGGACCTGCTGGTGTCGGACTGGGAGCGCCCCAGGGATCGCTTTTCCGATGTGATCGGCGCCGAAAACGCGGTCCGTGAGCTTCGGCAGTTCATTCAGTATATCAACAAGCCTGAGTATTACGAGATGATGGGGGTTGATATGCCGAGAGGAGTCCTGCTCTACGGACCTCCCGGCACCGGCAAGACCAAACTGGCCAGAGCCGCCGCGGGAGAGAGCGGCGTGTCCTTTATTGCTGTCAGCGCGTCTGATTTCGCGCAGAAATACATAGGGGATGGTGAGCAGAAAATACGGGATCTGTTCGCGGCGGCAAAACGGAACAGCCCCGCCATTATATTCATTGATGAAATTGATACCATTGGCAAAGAGCGCACGGGAAGCGAGTTCTCCCATCACGCAGAGAAATTGCTGAATGTCCTTTTGACGGAGATGGATGGTTTTGCCGGCCTCAGGAGAAAACAGGTCTTTGTGATGGCGGCTACCAATTTTGACATAGACGGCTCCAAGTCCGGCAAACAGGTGCGAATTGATCCGGCGTTGGTGCGGCGCTTTCCGACACAGATCTATGTGGATCTGCCCAGCCGGGACGAGAGGGCTGCGTATATCAGGATGCACCTGGAAAAGAGGGCGGAAAAAACAGATTTGATAGAGGCGGCGCAGATTGCCGGCATGGCGGAGAGCCTGGCGGACCAGACCGTGGGGCAGAGCCTCGCGATTGTGGAGAATATGCTGGAATACGCGTGGCGGCAGTTTGTGATGAAGCAGGACGTCTTAACGAAAAAAGAGAAGTTCACAGAGGCAATGCTGCTGGAGGCCGTCCAGGAGATGCGGTTTGGGGAGCGGTCCGCAGCGCCGGAGACCGCCACGGCCTATCACGAGGCGGCTCACGCGTTCATGGCCTGGAAGATGGGGGAGACGCCCGCGTTCCTGACGATCGTTTCCAGAGGCGACTTCGGGGGCTATGTACAGAAGAAAGAGTCTGACCGAAGCGTCCATACGGAAGAGAGCCTTCGCAGCCAGATCAAAATTTCATTGGCAGGCCGGGCCGGAGAGATGATATTTTATAAATATTACGCGGAGAATGCCGGCGACGCAGAGCTGATGAAGAACGCGGTCAATACCGGGGCGGGCAGCGATCTGGAACACGCGACCTGGTATGCCAGGCAGATCGTGTCGGGGCTGGGCAGGACCAGCGACAGCCTGGCGAGAATTCCTGAAAGCCAGCGGACTGCGGAGATGAACCGTGAGCTGCTTGAAGAGCTGAACCTTCTCTTAAAAGTGGAATGGGATCAGACGCTTCAACTTGTGGAGAAAAACCGCGAGTTGGTTCACCGGCTGGCTCTGAAGGCCATTGATAAGACCCAGTTGACCCAGCCGCAGATTCTTGACATTTTGGAAGCAGAGTCCCTGGAATAGCATCCGGGCAGCGTTCCGGCGTCAGTTCTGGGAAACGGTATTTTTTTGCGGAGAGGAGAGCATTTTATTATGCGGTTAGCAGAAAAAGAGGTGACATACAGGGTAACAAAACCATGTCCTTTCTGCCGCGGAGCCGGCAGTGAGGTCTGCAATCGCTGCGGCGGGAGAGGCATGGTACATGTACCCATTTACGGCAGCGACCAACAATGCCCGAGCTGCGGCGGGTCAGGGATGGTCAGGTGCCTAAAATGCTGCGGGTCAGGGACGGAGGAGACTTATGAAACCAGAAGGGAAACCGAATGGGTCAATGACCCAGACGAATTTAAATCAAGTTCATATACCTCAAGTTCATACACCGCAGGCTCATCGGCGTATTCTTACTCCCCGTCATCTCACCCTTACCGAAAACGCCGGTCCGGCGGCAGCCGGATGGGCCGCTATGTGGTTGCCGGCATCATCGGTGGGATGCTGGGCAGTTATGTTGGCCATGTATGGCTGGGTTGCTTTTTGGCTATCATGATAGCCGCCTGCAAGAAAAAGCGGTGATTGTTACTTTTGTATCAATATCCTATGAACAAGTTCCCGGCTTTTGCTGATAAAAAATTTCTTTCGCTGTGTTTTCTGCGGCGTTAGAAATTTTTTTTGCGTAAAAAACGATATAGAATGGCTGCAATTATTATAGCCCGGGAATCCAGGGGTAAATTATCATGGAAATCAGGAAGTGTTGCCTTTGAATCGTTCATACTCTGTGATTAGTTCTTGAAACTCTGAGGAGTTTTGCAATAGAGGTTCTTTTTCCATTGCAGAAAGGATTACAGGAATCATTTGCTTTGGCTGAGGCGCTTGCGCAGGTATGCGATTAAATAATAGGGTTTTATCCATATTCCATGGATTGCGCATTGCTGCAAGCATTTCTCTCAAAATGGAAATACATTTATCGGTATCCTTTTCCGCAAAGGTGATTAATCCCAAACTGGGGTGTTTTGGCGTATTGGGATTTTTGGGGTTTGCCGGTTTTTGGACATACTCTGTGGATGGTACAGTTTTTCCGTTTGCGTTTTTCCTGTTCTTCGGTTTTTTTG
>CAJUGL010000074.1 GCA_910586515.1 uncultured Acetatifactor sp. | reverse complement strand
AGCTTATACCTGGTAAGCAAACAGGTTGTGGCATACCTAATTACAATCGTTACAGTTTAATAATGTAAATATCACAGAATAAGTAAAATTGCAATAATTCTGTCATTAAAATTTTCCTCCGAAAGTCTACCAATCCCTCATTATTAGGTGTATAATGAATATAATGCGCAAGTATGCGGAAAAACCGAAAGAGAGAGGAATGCGGCAGGGCCATGACAAATACACAAGAGAATAAGCAGGGAAAAGCACTACATCACACAAAGGACATGACGGCGGGAAATCCCTATTCCCTGATGCTGGGATTTGCGCTGCCGATTTTTCTGAGTCAGGTATTTCAGCAGCTGTATAATACGGCGGATGCCTTTATTGTAGGGCGTTATCTGGGGACAAACGCCCTGGCGGCGGTGACTTCCTCGGGGACATTGATCTTTTTGATGATCAGTTTCTTCGCAGGGATTGCCATGGGCGCCGGGGTGGTAATCTCCCGTTACTTCGGGGCGGGGGATCAGGTTCAGGTTTCCAGGGCCATACATACGGTGCTGGCTTTCGGGCTGGCTGCGGGTGTGCTGCTGACCGTGGTGGGCGTGGCTCTGACGCCTACCTTTCTGGTGTGGATGCAGACTGACCCGGAGGTGCTTCCGGAGGCGGTATCGTATTTCCGGTATTATTTTCTGGGCTCTCTGGCCCTGGTGCTGTACAATGTCTGCCGCAGCATCATGAATGCTTTGGGAGACAGCAGGCGTCCGCTGTATTACCTGATTTTTTCCTCCGTGATGAACGTGGTTCTGGATGTGCTGTTCCTGGCGGTATTTCGTTTCGGTGTGTGGTCTGCGGCCATAGCCACGGTGATTTCCCAGGCAGCCAGCGTGGTGCTGTGCATGATCCACTTGATGAAAAAGGGGAATGTGTTTACCGTAGAGTGGAGGAAGATCCGTTTCCACAGGGATATGCTGGGGGAAATCATCAGGAATGGCCTGCCCTCAGGGGTACAGAATTCCGTGATCGCCTTTGCCAACGTGATTGTGCAGTCTCAGATCAATTCATTCGGCAAGCTGGCCATGGCTGCATACGGCACTCACGCCAAGATTGAGGGCTTTGCCTTCCTGCCCATCACCAGCTTCAATATGGCAAGCACTACCTTTATCAGTCAGAATCTGGGGGCAAGGCAGTATGACCGGGCCAGGAAAGGCGCCAGGTTCAGCATTTTGTCCGCAATGATCATGGCTGAGGCCATCGGCGTGGTGTGTTATCTTCTGGCGCCCCGGCTTATCGGAATGTTTGATCAGAATCCGGGGGTGATAGAGCTGGGCGTGCGTCAGGCAAGGACGGTTTCGCTGTTTTTCTGTCTTCTGGCCTTCTCCCATGCTGTGGCGGCGGTCTGCCGGGGGGCGGGAAAGGCTTTTGTGCCCATGTGCGTCATGTTGGCTGTGTGGTGCCTGATCCGGATTGCCTATATTTTTATCGTCATGAAGCTGACGAATGAGATCGGGTATATTTACTGGGCCTATCCGCTGACCTGGGGGATCAGTTCGGTGATTTATCTGTTTTATTATCTGTGCTGCGACTGGGTCCATGGGTTCGACGGAAAGTAAAAGAGGCTGCCGGCTATTGGACGCTGTGAACGGAGTGAGTAGTAAAAGCAAAAGAGGCTGCCGGTGATTATGCGGGACGAAAGGCGTTGCGGTTTGGCGGGAAATGCGGTAGAATAATATACGGAAATTCAGAAGCACATCAGGAAGAACCGTAGCAGAACGGGAAAAAAGGGCGGGAAGAGGGTATGGATGATAAATTACACATGAATTGGTCGGCGCGTTCCATTGGCGCCATTTTTCTGGGGAATATTTTATATGCGCTGACACTGAAGCTGTTTTTGCTTCCGGCGAATCTGGCCAGCGGGGGCGCTACGGGAATCGCCTTGGCCACACATCATATGACAGGGCTGTCGGTTTCCGGCGTTTTGCTTGCGGTGAACGTGGGAATGCTGATTCTGGGATTTTTTGTGTTGGGGAAGGCCTTTGTGGTAAATACGCTGCTGAGCACTTTTCTGATGCCGGCGGCGCTGGAAGTGATGGACCGGGTCTTCGGTGATTTTGTGCTGACGCAGGATCTGCTGCTGTGCACCATTTTTTCCGGACTGGGGGTGGGGATCGCCCTGGGGATTGTAATCCGGACAGGAGCGTCCACCGGAGGGATGGATATTCCGCCGCTGGTTTTATTCAAATATTTCCGGATTCCCGTGTCGGTGAGTCTCTATGCCTTTGACGTGACGATTCTGCTGGTGCAGGCTCCTCTGCATGAGGCGGAGAATATTCTGTACAGCATTCTGTTTGTGATGGTCTCTTCCATTGCGTTGGACAAAATGCTGATGATCGGCACCACACAGACAGAAGTGAAGATCATCAGCAATCAGTCCGGGGCTATACAGCAGGCTATCCTGAAGCAGCTTGACCGGGGCGTGACGCTTCTGGAAGCGGAAGGGGGTTATCTTCATGATAAGACCCAGGTGATTTTCAGCGTGATCTCCAACCGGGAGCTGTTTAAGCTGCAAAAGATCGTCCAGGGTATTGATCCAAACAGCTTTATGGTCATTACCAGAGTCAGCGAGGTGAAGGGGAGAGGATTTTCCATGGATAAGCATGCGCTGTAGCGTTTGTTTTATGCGCAGGCCCATGCGCAAAGTGCGGCTTCTCGCACCCGGAAGTTTGCCGCAGAAGCGGCGCACGGGCCGCGCGGCGAGTAGGGATAAAATCGCCCCTACTCGATTGAAATATAAACAGAGAATCAGAAAGGCGCCTACGGCGCCTTTTTCAGATTCCCCCTTTCCGGGTATTGTTTATCGTTTTTTGGAGAAGCTTTTGGGCATAAGATTGGGAATAAGGACAGGATTTTCGGCAAAGTAAATATTCTCTAAAGATTTGTTAAAGATATAAAAAAACATATTGAGGCGCTTTCGTTTTTTTGATATAGTCATATTCGGAGCCGGGAACGGCTGAAAATATGCGGGGCGGGCGCAAGACAGCCTGCCGGTGACAAGAGGAGGAAACAGGAGAACAACATGGGAAAAATGCGAAAAATATTGAGAAATCTGATTCCGAATTATGGTGTGGTCCCGCTGCTTGTCGCGGTAGTGTTGAATTTTTCGGTGTACGGCGGAGCAAGACTGATCGCAGGTAAATGGCCGCATCACAATATCCAGGGAAGAATAGATGAGATGATACCGTTTCTGCCGTTTACCGTGGCGATTTACCTGGGCTGCTATCTGTTCTGGATTGTCAATTATATTTTGATTGCGAGGCAGGGGAAACGGGAGGTCTGTCAGTTTTTTGCGGCGGATTTTCTGTCCAGGCTGATCTGCTTTGCCTGCTACCTGATATATCCTACCACCAATACCAGGCCCCTGGTGGAGGCGGAAGGGCTGTGGAATCAGGTGGTGGCAGGTCTGTACAGGGTGGACGCGGCGGATAATCTGTTTCCCTCGATTCATTGTCTGGTGAGCTGGTTCTGTTATATCGGAATGAGGGGAAAAAGTTACATTCCCCGCTGGTACAGGGGGGCGTCCTGTGTGATGGCTTTGCTGGTATGCATTTCTACCCTGACCACGAAGCAGCATGTCATTCCAGACGTATTCGGCGGAATCTTTCTGGCGGAGCTGTGCCTCTGGATAGGAAAGCGCCCCAGGGTATGGGGGACTTATGAGAAGGTATTGGATAGATTATCCGGTCATAAAAATCATGGGAACAGGGGAAAACTTCTTTCTGAAGGGGGAGGCGCCTAGTGCAGTCCAAAAAGAATATTATCGGAAATGGATTATTTCTTGCGGCGGTTTTTGCCCTCACGGTTTACGGAGTATTTCATGGAGAAGATCTGGAGGCCATGATGGAGGCGATCCGGGGAGTAAATAAAGCGAAGCTGATTCCGGGAGTCGGGCTGGTATTTTTCTTTATCTGGGGAGAGTCCGTGATTCTGTGGTATATGATGCGCTCTTTCGGCATCCGGCTGAAGAAGCGAATCTGTTTTCTCTTCTCTTCCGTGGGGTTTTTCTTCAGCTGTATTACCCCATCCGCCTCTGGCGGGCAGCCCATGCAGATCTATTATATGAAAAAAGAAAAAATACCCATTCCCTTTGCCACGGTAATTCTGATGGTGGTGACCATTACATATAAATTGGTATTGGTGGTGACAGGTCTTGGCATTCTCCTGTTCGGAAGGGAGATCAGAGAACGGTATCTGGGGGAGGTTTTGCCGGTATTTTATTTGGGGGTGCTGCTGAATGTCTTCTGTGTCGCCTTAATGACGGTTCTGGTGTTTCATCCGGTGCTGGCAGAAATCATTCTCACCAAGGGAATGGGGCTGCTGGAGAGGATACGTCTCATGCGCCGTAAGGAGGAGCGCCGCCGAAAGCTTCAGGAGGCCATGAAGGTGTATCGGGAGACTGCGGCTTATCTGGAAAAACACAGGAGAGTGATTTTCTGGGTGATCCTGATCACTTTCGCGCAGCGGCTGGCTTTGTTTGCGGTGACCTGGGTGGTGTATCTGGCCTTCGGTCTGTCGGGTACGGCTGTGTGGGATGTGATTTTGCTGCAGGCGGTGATCTCGGTCTCCGTAGACATGCTTCCTCTTCCCGGGGGAATGGGGATTAGCGAAGCTCTGTTTCTGCGGATCTTTCCCACGGTTTTTCAGGGGATGCTTCTGCCCGGCATGGTGATTTCCAGGGGGCTTGGGTATTACAGCCAGCTGCTGATCAGCGCTATGTTTACCGTTGCGGCGCAGATTTATTATACCCTGCGCCGGGAGCAAGGTGAACAGTAACTGTTACCGGTAACACAAATTTCCTGTAAAAAGGATTCTGTTTCGGTAGACAATTTTCGCGCCGCGGTATAAAATGATATCAGGGTCAAAAGGTCATGCACGACATGCTTGCCCTGGGGAATGCGGGCGTTGTGGAAAAATGGATAAAATGAGGAGGAGTTCATGTGATTGGATTTTATGATTATACGGTGATACTGACTTACATCAGTTTTATCTCGGCTGTGGCAGGTATTTTTTCCGCGACAACGATGCATTTGCGTCTGGCGATATTCTTTCTGGCCTTTTCCGGGTTCTGTGATATGTTCGACGGTAAGATTGCCAGGACGAAAAAGAATCGTACGGAAGACGAGCAGGCTTTCGGAATTCAGATAGATTCTCTTTGTGATATCGTTTGCTTTGGCGTGCTTCCCATTGTGATCTGCTATAAGATGGGCATGAACCGCATCTACGGTATGGCAATTTTGGCGCTGTACGGTCTGGCGGGGCTGATACGTCTGGGGTATTTCAATGTGATGGAGGCAAAGCGTCAGGCGAAGGAAGAGGGGGCGAGGAAGTATTATCAGGGATTGCCCATTACTTCCATGTCGATTGCGCTGCCGGTTTTGTTTGTGGTTGCCCCTTTGTTCCCCAGCACGCTGGTCTTTCTGGTGGCGCTTCACCTGTTGGTGGCGGCGGTGGGATTTCTGTTTATTTTGGATTTCAGGCTGAGAAAGCCTTCTGTGAGAGAAGTTTTTCTGCTGGTGGCCTTGGTGGCTGCGGCAGTGGCGGTGATGATGTTTGCCGGGCATGGGTGGTGGAAACTGTTTCCGCCCCGGGGAAGTATAAAATGAGGTAGAGAAAATGCGTTTGACTGCGGACAGAGAAGGAAGGATAACGGAGGAGGATTCCCGCCAGGACCGTATTCTGGAGTGGCTGTATTCCCATAGGACAGGCCGGCTGCTCCTGCGGCCGCTGGTTTCTGCGGCGTTTTCCCGGATAGGCGGGCGGGCTGCCGATTCCCGGGTTTCGCGGCTGCTGATTCCCGGGTTTATCCGGGGCCATGCCATAGACATGAGCCAGTATCAGCCCAAGGAGTATCGTTCCTATAACGATTTCTTTTCCAGAAAGCTGGCAGGGGGGACTCGAAGCGTGAATGGGGAGCCTGGAGCGCTGGTCAGTCCCTGCGACGGCAGACTCAGCGTTCGGAAGATAACCGGGGATTGCGTATTTAAGATCAAACACACTGCATATACGGTGGAGAGTCTTCTTGGGGACAGGACTCTGGCCGCGGAATATGCGGGAGGCTATGTGTGGATTTTCCGGCTGCAGGTGGAGGATTATCACAGATATATCTATGTGGATGAGGGGGCGGTGATTCTGCAGAAGGAGATTCCCGGCGTATTTCACACGGTGAATCCTGTGGCAAACGACTGCTATCCGATATACAAGGAGAATACAAGAGCCTTCTGTGTCCTGCAGTCAGCCCATTTCGGCCGGCTGGTTCAGATGGAAGTAGGAGCCATGCTGGTGGGGAAGATCGTAAACCATTCCAGAGGAAAACGGGTGCGCAGGGGATGGGAGAAGGGCTATTTTGCTTTCGGCGGTTCCACGGTGGTTCTGCTTACCCGGAAAGGGACTGTATGCCCGGACAGGGACATCAGGGAGAATTCCGCCGGAGGGATTGAGACAAGGGTAAGGCTGGGAGAGCGCGTGGGATATGCCGTGACATCAGGCAGGAAACCGGACGGCAGTGATCTGTTCCGGAAGAGATGAGACGGAGGATGACAAGTGATACTGGTAATTGATGTGGGAAATATAAATATGACCATAGGCGTATATGAGGGCAAGACGCTGAGGGCCACCTTCCGCATGATGACGCGGACTCCCAGGACTTCCGACGAATATGGCGTGCTGATCACTCAGCTGCTGGCGGACAGAGGGATAAAGAAGGAAGCGCTGGAGGGATCAATCGTGGCCAGCGTGGTGCCGGATGTGATGCATTCCCTTATGGGAGCTTTGGTCAGGTATACGGGCACCAGACCCATGAAGGTGGGGCCGGGGACAAAGACGGGCATCCGCATCATTACCGAGGATCCCAGGGCCATCGGAGCCGACCGCATGGTGGACGCGGTGGCGGCTTACGAGAAGTACGGCGGACCGGTTCTGGTGCTGGATTTCGGAACAGCCACTACTTATGACCTGATCAACGAGAGGGGAGAGTTTGCGGCGGGGATTACGGCCCCGGGCATCCGCATCAGTTCGGAGGCGCTTTGGACCCAGGCGGCGAAGCTGCCGAAGATCGAGATCAGAAAGCCGAAGTCCATTTTGGCTCAGGAGACCATCAGCAGTATGCAGGCGGGGCTTGTGTACGGGCAGATCGGCCAGACGGAGTATATCATCAAAAAGGTAAAGGAAGAGAGCGGCATAGGCAATTTGAAGGTGGTCGCCACAGGCGGACTGGGAAGGCTGATTGCGGGAGAGACGGATTCCATTGATGTATATGACAGTGTCCTGACGCTGGAGGGTCTGCGTATTGTTTATGAGAAAAACAGGAAGTGAGCGGAGGCGGAAATCGCTGTGGAAAAATTAAGGATTGGCAGTGTAACGTTAGAGAATCGTGTAATCTTGGCTCCCATGGCAGGTGTGACAGACCTGCCATTTCGTTTGCTGTGCAGCAGAGAGGGAGCCGGGATGGTGTGTACGGAGATGGTCAGCGCCAAGGCCATTTACTATCAGAATAAAAATACGGAAGAGCTTCTTTCCATTCACCCGCAGGAGGGACCGGTTTCTCTGCAGCTATTCGGATCGGATCCCCGGATTGTGGCGGATATGGCTGCCCGTATTGAGGAGCGCCCCTTTGACGTGCTGGATTTCAATATGGGATGTCCGGTGCCGAAGGTGGTGAATAACGGAGAGGGTTCCGCTCTGATGAAGGAACCGCGGCTTGTGGAGGAGATTCTGTCCGCTTTGGTGAAGGCGGTGAAAAAGCCGGTGACGGTGAAGATTCGGAAGGGGTTCGACGAGGCGAACTGCAATGGGGCGGAGATTGCCAGGATAGCCGAGGGGTGCGGAGCGGCGGCCATAGCGGTGCACGGACGCACCAGGGAACAGTACTACAGCGGCAGCGCGGACTGGGAGATCATCCGGCAGGTGAAGGAGGCGGTCAAAATTCCCGTGATCGGAAACGGAGATGTGGACAGCCCTCAGGCGGCGGCAGAGATGCTGGCCCGGACGGGGTGTGATGCAGTCATGATCGGACGGGCGGCCCAGGGGAATCCTTGGATATTTCGGGACACGGTCCGCTTCCTGGAGGAGGGACATGTGCCGGAACCGCCGGACAGCGCGGAGAAAAAACGCATGATATTGGAACATGCCTCACTCCTTCTGGAACATAAGGGGGAGTATACGGCGGTGAGGGAGATGCGAAAGCATCTGGCCTGGTATACGGCCGGGATGCCCCATTCAGCCCGGTTTCGGCAGACCATTAATTCCATGGCCAGCTTTGATGAATTGATGGCAGGAGTGGAGACTATTTTCGGCTGAAACGGCATATATTTTTCCATGGACACCATTGTATATTTTTACAAAAAAAGGGGGATCAAAGCGCCCGTTGTGGAGCCTGTGGGGCTGAAGCGCTATATGCTCATCCGAGTGGGGCTGGACGTGGCCGACGGGCGGTGGTTCGGAGAGACCGCGGAGCCGGAGGAGGGAGCGGACTCCGGGGAAGGAACGCCGGCAGACAGCGGCAGGCCCGGACGGAAATGGTTTCGGCGTTTTCCGGGTAAGCTGTGGGAAAAGCGTCGGCTGAAAAAGGAAAAGCTTGCCGCGGCAAGGGAGAGGGAGCGTCTGGCGGCAGAGCGTCTGGAGAGAAGGAGAAGAATCGGAGGGGAAGTGGAGAAACTTGCCGCCACGGTCAGGGAATATGCCGGTGAGGACAGCCGGCGTTTTGCCGTATATGAGGACAGCGTCAGGACTGCGCTGAAGGGAAGAGCGGAAGGCATGGAGGAGACAGCCGCCCAGGAGGAGGCGGAATGGGGCGGGGACCAGACCTTGCCGGCGCTGTGGGCTTATTACTTTGAAGAGAAGGAATTTTGTGATTACTGCGGCCGCTTTTGGGTGCAGCAGCTCTTGGGGGAGGCAAAGCTGCCTTATTTTGTGATATTGGGGACTGCGCCTGCCCTGTACGAGCTGCTGGGAGAGTGCGCCCGGGGGATGAAGAGCCTGTGCTGGATTCTCACAGAGGCGGAATGTGTGGAGGAGCTGTTGGATTTTGTGGAAGAATTCTACGGGGAATACGGCCTCGCCATTTCGCTGCGGACCCTGTCCGGGCATGAGGATTACCGGAGCTTGGGGAACCTGTGCGATAAGGCTTCCAATATTATCGACTTCACCGAAGAGCCTGCGGCAGGGCGGGCCGGCGCGGCGCAGGGCAGCATCTGGCTGGATATGCGGTCCGTGGAGGAGAAGGGGAGACGGATCCGGGGGCGCAGTGCCGGAATTACTTACATTTCCATGAAGGAGAAGTGGAAATATGCACAAAGACGCTGTAACTGTCCCGTATTGCCTTGACACTTGCCGGGAAAGTGGTATAATACGGAAGAATCGTAATGACAGAGAAAAGAAAATAACGTTAAACAAAAAACGAAATATAGAAAACAGGAAGGATGTATCGACATGCAGGAGAAGAAAAATATTCTGACCTATGAAGGACTCAGGAGATATGAGAACGAGCTGCACGAGCTGAAAGTGGTAAAGCGCCAGGAGGTGGCTCAGAAGATTAAGGAGGCCAGGGAGCAGGGAGATCTGTCGGAGAACGCGGAGTATGACGCAGCCAAGGATGAGCAGCGGGATATCGAAGCCAGGATAGAGGAGCTGGAGAAGATCCTGAAAAACGCTGAGGTAGTGGTGGAGGACGAGGTAGATCTGGACAAGATCAACATCGGCTGTGTGGTGAGGCTTCTGGACATTGAGTACAGTGAGGAGCTGGAGTACAAGATCGTGGGTTCCACGGAGGCGGACAGCCTGAAGGGCAAGATTTCCAACGAGAGTCCTGTGGGCAAGGCGCTTATCGGCTGCAGGGCAGGGGATAATGTGGAGGTGGAGACCGCCGCAGGTACGTTTACCTACAAGGTATTGGAGATTCAGAGAAGCAGGTAGAAAAGTCAGGACCACCGGCTGAGCCGGTGGTCCTGTAGTAAGGAAAAGATGCTGTGCGCCGGGGGTCACAGTGTTTTTTTGTTATGAGGTGTGTCCTCCGCTCCGGCGCTAATGGCTGCGTTTTGCAAGAAAGCGGGTGGCAGCCATGCCAATGCCGCCGATCAGGAGGGTTATCAGGGTATCGTTCAGCAGGGAGAGCCGCAGCGATTCCGCATTCAGCATGGTTTTCAGCCAGATATCGTATTTCAGCAGCAGAAAGATTCCCGTCATATTCAGACACAGCAGCCAGCCGCAGTCTTTGTTCCGGCGGATGGCGGACCAAAGATTATAAATAAAGAAGGCAGTCTGAAGAACGTAGGCAGCCATCATCTGCCGCACCAGAAAGGGGCCGCACTGTATCAGGTCCCGACCGAAGATCTGGGGGACTCCCTGTACCAGCTGTTCCATGAAATAGTATAAAAGGATGATAAAATACAGGCTGATCAGGAGAGAGACTGCTCCCGACAGATATTCCGCTTTTCCCGGAGAGTTTTTTTCCCGGAAGTCTGTTGCGGCCAGCAGGTTTGCCAGAACGCAGAGGATGAACAACAGTGTGGAGTGGGGAAAAATGATATAATTGCCGTTGTTGGCTAAAAACACCTCGAATCCGCTGTAAAGCAGAAACAGCAGCAGGGCGTAACTGACTGCCTTATGAAAGGTCATGATCTGTTTGATCTTCCGCAGGCCGTCCAGCCCTTTTTGATCCAGCGTTTCCCCGGAAAGCGTGTGCCGGCAGCTTTCCAGCATCCTGCGGCAGCCGTCACAGGTGCCTATGTGTTCCTCCACGCATTTTTTTGTTGCGTCGGAGCATATCCCGTCCGCATAGGAGGGGATTAAGTCGCGGATAATGTCACAATTTAATTTTTCCATTCTCGTACCCTTCTTTCTCCGCCATTGGCGGCAGCGCGCTTCCTGCTCCGCTTTTCGGTTTTCGTCGGAGCTTCTTTCTCCGCCATCGGCGGCAGCGCAAATGGTGTTTCGTTTCTCTGGCAGTTCCGTCAGGTATTTTCGTGAGCATGCTGCATGAAATCCCCATTTATCGGGTTTCTGTTTCCAGCAGCCGGACCTTCGCCCGATGGAAGGTGACCCGTGCCCAATTTTCGCTTTTTCCCAGGATAGCTCCGATCTCCCTGAAGGACAGACTGCCCAGAACCCGCAATTCCACGGTTTTTTTCATTTCTTCTGGCAGCAGCTGCAGCCGTTCCCACACATCCGCCAGCTCTATTCTTGCCATGGCCTGCCGCTGTGTATTGTCGGCAGCTTCCAGCGTATCGTCCAGTTCTTCCAGCCGCGCCCGATTGGTTTTCTCCCAGTGCTGGTACAGCAGATGCCGGGCGATCTGGCAGAGCCAGGTGGAGAGCTTGCAGCTTCCGTCAAAGCGGTTAAGAGACTCCAGAGCTTTCAGGAATGTCTCCTGCATCAAATCCTCCGCCAGCGCAGGGTCCCGGCATCTGGCATACAGAAAATGATATATGATTTGCGAATATTGCTGATATAGTTCCTCCATAGCTCCCTCCTTTCTGCCGATTATATCCGATTTCGGGAGAGTTTGTTACAAAATTTTTCGTTACTGGTGCACAAACAATAAAATTCAAAAGCAGAATCCTATTGTCATGAAATGAGCAAAGTACGCTCATTTTGCGCCTTCTGTCTCGTGATTTTCGTGTAAAATGCGCAGAAAAACACTTCGCGCAGGCAGCTGAGAACAGTAATAACGCTGTGAATAGTAACAAATAGGAATGTATCTCTTGTTGACATTGCCGCTGAAATAGGATATTCTGGTAAAAGAAAGTAAATTTACGGGGAGTTTGCCGGCAGGAGGTAGATATGGAATATTTGGAATTGGGAACTGTGGTAAGGGATCTTTTGCCTGATGTTGAGGCGGGAAATCCCCGCAACAGCGAGGGCACGTTTCTTGAGACAGGAAAAAACGAAATTTTGTTTGTGTACAGTCGGTTCCGCGGACATGACCCGGCGGACCATGCCTATGCGGATTTATGTCTGATGCGGTCACGGGACGGGGGCAGGACCTTCGATGAAGGCCGGGTTATCCTGACCTGCGAGGGGGAGGAGGGCGTGAACATGATGAGTCCTTCCCTGTTGAGGATGGAGAACGGAGATGTGGGGCTTTTTTATCTCGTCAGGATGACTTATACCATTACCCGCATCTATCTGCGCCGTTCCGCAGACGGGGGAAGGAACTGGGGGGAGAGAGTGCTCTGCAGCCCTCAGGACGACTTTTTTGTGGTGAACAACGACAGGGTGGTGCGTCTGGCCGGGGGCAGGATTTTGATTCCCGTGGCCAGCCATCGCGCGGGTCCGGGTTATTTTGACGGTCGTTCCGAGGCGATGTTTTTGCTCTCTGACGATGACGGCCGCAGCTGGAGAATGGCCTCCGGCAAATGCACTCTGCCCCAGGCGCGGCACTGTTCCTCAGGACTTCAGGAGCCTGGAGCGGCGGAGCTGAAAAACGGCGTACTGTGGGGATGGGCAAGGACGGAGCTGGGAAGGCAGTACGAGATGTTCTCCCTGGACGGAGGAGATTCCTGGACGGCTGCTCAGCCATCCCGTTTTACCTCGCCCAACAGTCCGCTGTGCATGAAACGGGGGAATGACGGGAGACTCTATGCGGTCTGGAATCCTATTCCGGAATATAACGGCAGGAAGAAAGTGGACTATTTCACCGGAGGAAGGACGCCTTTGGTGATCGCTTCCAGCGGGGACGACGGCAGGACCTTCAGCGAGCCTGTGGCGTTTGAATGGGATGAGGAGAGCGGTTACTGTTATTGCGCAATCTGTTTTACGGAGGACGCCCTGCTGCTTGCCTACTGCGCGGGCGGAAGACAGGAGCGCAGCTGCCTGGTCAAGACGCGCATCAGGCGTGTGGAGAAGGCGGAGCTTGAGAAAATACGCTGAGGAGGAAGAGTACATGGAAAAAGGATACATGGAAAAGGAAGCGAGACTGAAGGCGTTTTTGGAGGCGATACGGGGTAAGATGGTCATATCCTGTCAGGCGGTGCCCGGAGAGCCTCTCTATGTGGAGGATAAATCAGTGATGTATCTCATGGCCAGGGCGGCTGCCAGGGCAGGCTCCCCTGCCATCAGAACCAGCGGCATCCGGGATGTGATCGCCATAAAGGAGGAGACCGGACTGCCTGTTATCGGGCTGGTGAAGGTACAGTATGAAGGTTATGAAAGCTATATTACGCCTACCATGAAGGAGGTGGACGAGCTGGTGGAAGCCGGCTCCGATGTGGTGGCGCTGGACTGTACCCTGCGCAGGCGGGGGGACGGCACGTCCGTGAATGAGTTCATTTCCCGGATCAGAGAGAAATACCCGGAGCTGATCCTGATGGCGGATATCTCCACATACGAGGAGGGGATCAATGCCTGGAAGTGCGGCGTTGATATTCTGGGCACCACCATGAGCGGTTATACTTCCTACTCGCCCAAAACGGACGGCCCTGACTATGAGCTGATGCGGCGTCTCTCCCAGGATGCGGAGATTCCGGTTATCGGCGAGGGCAGGATACACGACCCGGCCCAGGCTGTGGAGGCTCTGAGGACTGGGGTGTGGGCCATTGTGGTGGGCGGCGCCATCACCCGGCCGCTGGAGATTGCCGGGCGGTTTACGGACGCCATCAGAGCGGCGGAGATTTAAGGAAGAAGCGTTCTCATGGGGAGGCGGAATATGCGGATTGCGGCATTGGACATAGGCGGCACAGCCGTCAAGTCAGGTATTTGGAACGGAGAAACATTAGAAGATTTACAGGAATGGGACACAAATGCCTCCGAGGGCGGGGCGCGTCTGATGGAGAGGATAAAAGATATCCTGCAGGGCTGCGGGCAGTTCGATGCCATCGGAGTGAGTACGGCCGGAGAGGTGGATACCCGCAAGGGCAGCATTCATTATGCCAATGAAAATATTCCGGGTTATACGGGAATGCCGGTGAAGGAGATTCTGGAAAAAGCCTTCGGGGTGCCCGCGGCGGTGGAGAACGATGTGAACGCCGCGGCTCTGGGGGAGATGTATGCAGGAGCCGCCCGGGGGCTTTCGGATTTCCTGTGTCTGACCTATGGGACTGGGGTGGGCGGCGCCATTGTCACGGGAGGAAAGGTGCAGCAGGGCAGCAGTTATGCGGGCGGAAGCTTCGGCGGTATTCTGGTGCACCCGGAAGACCGCAGGCCCGGTGAGGTGTGGAGCGGCTGCTATGAAAAATATGCTTCTACAGGGGCTTTGGTGCGCAGAATGCAGGCGGTTGATCCGGAGCTGGACAGCGGACGGAAAATATTTTCCGTAATTGAACGGGATGATGTGCGCAAAACCGTAGATAAATGGATCGACGAGGTGGTTTTCGGACTTGTGACGCTGATTCATATTTTTAATCCTTCGGATGTTTTGCTGGGGGGAGGTATTTTGGCCCAGCCTTATGTGCTGGAGGAAATCCGCAGAAAGGTTTTGCTGTGGACGGCGCCCAATATGCGCCATGTCAGACTGCGCAGAACCAGTCTGGGCAACCGGGCCGGACTCATGGGAGCCGTATCTCTGGCTGTCCGCCGCCTGGAGCAGAGCCGTGATCGGTAAGATGCTGTTCACGGGGGTGGGATTTGCGCTGGCAGATGGCCGTTGTTTCTGTGAGGACTGTAAAAAAACGTCGGTACTTAG
>CAJUGL010000073.1:3969-15276 GCA_910586515.1 uncultured Acetatifactor sp. | reverse complement strand
TTCTCTCAATCATCCCAAAAACTCCTCCAACACTTTTTTCTTAAACGAAATCCCAATTTCAATCTTTTCAGCAACGCCCTTCAAGGTGATATATTTATTTGAAATATCTATATTCACCACGTAATCCTTATTGATGATCACGCCTCTGGCGCACTGAAACAGACAGTCGGTATCCGCTCTGTCCAGAATTTTTTGACATGTTAAATAGGGAAAAGATAATGTCTGCCCATCCTTTTGGTGGACATAGACGGTCTGCTTAACGCTCTCTATGTATAAGATTTCTTCAATCTTAACAGGATAAAGTATCCTGTCCTTTCCAAAACAGATTGACGCGTTGCCTCCCTTATCCGTTGTATGATGAAGCGCCTTTTTCACAAGCCCCTTCACGTCTTCGGGAGAAAAAGGCTTTTCCACATAGCCCAGACAGTTTAAATCTGTATAGGCGTATTTTGTGGTATCCTCCATAGACGTGACAAATATGATTGGAGCAAGCATATACTTCTCCACTTCTCTGATTCTTTTGGCAAGCTCAATGCCGGAAGTATCTCCCGGCTTGGTAGTATCCAAGATTATATCTATGATAAATACATCGATCGTTCTTTTCAGCATAACAGCATAGGCTGCATCTATATTATCTACAGGGAAGACCTTTGCTTCCGGGTTTACCTCCAATACCAGCTTCTCAAGCATCGCTAACTGCGGCCTGCAGTCTTCAACAATTAAAACTGTTTTATCCATAGCACACCCCTCTTATGATTTCAAAAACCAAACCACCTGCTCTACAAGAGGCAATATCTTCTTTTGTACATCCGGCGCAATCTGATTCCACAGATCAGATATAATTTTTTCTTCGATGTGGGCAATGCCCAGCAGCAAGCTTGGCTTGCAGCCTGTCTCTTCATAGATACGAAGCAAAAGCTCCGCATCCGGGTATGCCTGTTCTTTTTCGAGCATGCGGTATTTTTTGATGTTTACTCCCAGCTTTTCAGACATCGGTATTTGTGCCATACCGATGATCTGCCTGACTTCATGCAAAATGGTCTTGGAATCCTTATCCTTTGCACGCTTTTTTAATATCTGGAGCTCACATTTGGTTTCAAAACTGATATTTATGGAACTCTTATCAATACCCTGTTCCAACAGCCATACCAAAACGCTGAGTAGTTCCCCCTTGCCTTTCTCTTCTATCGGTAAGGAAATCATTTTATTTAGTTCAGGCCCGCAAAAGAGCGATTTCTTCCCGGTAAGAAGATAATCCACATCCCAGCCGGCTTCCATCAGCGCTTTCAGGTCTTTGTATGAGATGATCACCTTTCCAAGCTCCAATTTGCTGAACTGGCTTTGGTTTATCCCGAGTATGCAGCCTGTCTCCTCTTGAGTCATGCCTTTCTGCCGTCTGTATCGGACAAACCTTAGTAAAAATTTTTCATAACTATCACACATGAACTAATTCCCTCACGAAAATTATCTTTTGCAATACCATGAATAAATTTTACGGTATCGTGGTTTTCCCACTTTAGAGCTATATTTGACTATCTCCCAATATATGGTAATAATCAATACCATATATGGAAACAACAGTGCCTGTTTCCGCCTTTTAGCTCAGAGATAAAATGATAATCAGATTGTTCAAAAAGACACCTTTCTGTTCTCACATTATGTCAAGTCCGAGGAAATATTGCACTTTTCCTGTTTTCTGTTATAATGTACAATAAGTAACTATATGGAATTAACCCATGCCGTTTAACAGAACATGAATAACGTTTTCCAACAACATGAAACGCTGCACAAAACAAGGCAAAAACAAAGGAGCCTTCCATGCACACAACGAAAAAAACCTGGCAATATGTATTGTATATTTGTATTCTCCTGGCGGCAATCAGCCTGCTCTTCCAATGGTATTCCACCACAAACAGCCGGCGGATTGAAAAGCAGAATCTGAATTACGCCATGGATTCCGCTGAACAGATGTCCCGGCGGATTGAGAGCGAATTCAACAATGCCCTTCTGCGGGTGCGTAACTACGCCTATCTGCTTGGAACAGGCCAGAACGGCCCGGAAATCACATCCGATTTGTTGAAAGGAATGGAGGAGAACGCATCTTTTAACGCCGTCCGTTTTACCAACGCCGACGGGCTCAACTTAGCCTCCAACGGACAGACCAGCGACAGCAGGGACCGGAACTATTTCATTAACGGAATGCAGGGTAAAAGCGGCATGGATGTGGTAAGATCCAGACTGACTGACCAGATGATGACGGTATTTTACGCTCCTGTGGAATACGACGGCGAAATCATAGGGATGCTTCTGGGTCTGTATTTCGCGGATGATTACCTCCGGGATCTGCTGACTACCGACTATTTCGGGGAGCCGGTGGATGTCTTTTTGTGTACACCGGACGGAAAAATCATTGCAAGCTCTGACTCTGAAAGCTATGAGCAGCCTCTGCCTGACATTCTGCATAAATCCGGCAGTATCGATGCCAAAACAGCCGAGCTTGTCTGGGATGCGTTCCAAAACGGTTCCAAGAATGCCGGTTTTATCTGCGCTCCGGGCAGTCTGACCGACAATCTCTGTGTGCTCCATATCCCCGGCAGCGAATATATTCTGGTTCAGGCCTTCCCCAAGCATGTCACTCAGTCCATGCTTCGCGAAGCCAACCATGCCGGTATGGTTCTGCAGGTAATTCTGATTTGCCTGTTTGTGGTTTACATTCTCGTTTTGCTGATCCGCAGCCGGACACAGCGAAAGAAGCTAGAAAAACAAAATACACAGTTTGGCTATGTTCTTGAGGGATTGAATACCCTTTTTTCCTCCCGGTACCTTACAGTGGATTTGGAAGCCAACGCCTATTCTTATATGGCAGGAGGCCGGCCTCTGAGCAGCAGCCTGGCCATGGAAGGGTCATACAACGATATTATCCGCACCCTTGCGCAGGAACTTATTGACGACGAAGAAAAAGAGCGTTTCCTGCAGACCTTTGAAACAGGCTCCATCAGGAAACTTCTTTCCGGCCAGGATACGTTTACCTTTGAATGTCATGTTACACGGCACGGAAAGGAGAACTGGGAACACCTGATTACCGTGTGCCTTCAGCGAAAGGACGGGCAGGCTGTCCGGCTTTTGTTTGTCCGGCAGAACATTACGGATCTGAAGCAGCGTGAGCTGCAGAGCCAGAAGGCTCTCTCCGATATGGACCGCAAGGAGCGGCAATATCGGATTGCCATTACTTCCACCGCCTTCTGTACCTTTGAGTTTAACCTTACCCGGGATCTCATCGAACAGGATGTCACCCGTGTCATAGACGGGCGGCAGATTTCCCTGCTGGATAAAATCGGACTAAGGGCCCCCTGTCCGGCCTCCGCTTGCTTTGAACGTTGGAAAGCCTTTATCCTGGAGGAATCCATAGACGACTATACCGCCGTGGTCAATTTGGACCAGCTCCGCCGGCACTTCGAGCAGGGCGAGATGGAGGTGAATGTGGACTATTGGGGACGTGACCGGGCAGGCAGCTCCATGTGTGTACGCCAGTCTTTCATTATGACCC
Source organism: uncultured Acetatifactor sp. (assembly GCA_910586515.1). Lineage (GTDB taxonomy): Bacteria > Bacillota > Clostridia > Lachnospirales > Lachnospiraceae > Acetatifactor. The sequence goes on along the minus strand of CAJUGL010000073.1, from coordinate 11,729 downwards.
GGGACGATGCCACGAAGGACATCATCGTTATGGTACTGTCCAAGGACATCACAGCCCAGGTTCAAAAGCAGCATGAGCAGACTCAGGTTTTACAGGATGCTCTAATGCAGGCCCAGAGAGCCAACCAGGCGAAAACCACCTTCCTCTCCAATATGTCCCACGATATTCGTACCCCCATGAATGCTATCATTGGTTTTACCACAATTGCGGTCAGCCATATCGGCAACAGGGACCAGGTGAAGGACTGCCTGCAGAAGGTTCTTTCCTCCAGCAACCACCTTCTGAGCCTGATCAATGACATTCTGGACATGAGCCGCATTGAAAGCGGTAAGGTTCAGATCAAAGAACAGGAGTGCAATATTTCAGAGCTGACCCACAATCTGGTGAATATTATCCAGCCCCAGGTGAAGGCCAAGCAATTGGAGCTGTTCATCGACACCTTCGATGTAAACAACGAACACGTAATTGCCGACCCCCTGAAACTGAGCCAGGTCTTTGTGAATTTGCTGAGCAACGCCGTAAAATATACACCGGCGGGAGGCATGGTAAGCTTTAGAATCAAACAGGAAACCACCTTCCACCGGGGCTATGGAGATTATGTGTTCCTCGTGAAGGACAACGGCATCGGCATGGCTCCCGACTTTGTAGAACATATTTTTGAGCCCTTTGAGCGGGAGGCCAGCACCACCAAAACCGGAATCCAGGGCACGGGACTGGGTATGGCTATCACAAAAAATATTGTGGAAATGATGGGCGGGACCATCACTGTCCAGAGCGAAAAAGGCAAAGGCAGCGAATTCCGGGTAGAGCTGAGTCTGAAGCTTCAGGATATTGAAAAGAACGCAGCCCAGATCAAGGAATTGGAGGGGCTCAGAGCCCTTGTGGTAGATGACGATTGTGACAGCTGCGAGAGCGTGACCCGTATGCTGAAGCAGATCGGGCTGCGGGCAGAGTGGACCACCTCCGGCAAGGAGGCTGTTTACCGGGCAAAGGGCGCCTATAATGACGGGGATTCCTACCACACTTATATCATTGACTGGCAGATGCCGGAAATAAGCGGAATTGAGACGGCCCGGCGTATCCGCGCAGCCATAGGCCATGAAGCCCCCATCATTATCCTTACCGCCTATGACTGGACGGACATTGCGGATGAGGCCAAGGAGTCCGGAATAACCGCCTTCTGCGCCAAGCCTCTGTTTATGTCCGATTTGAAGGCCGCCCTGCTGGCCGCCAACAACCTGATTGAAAAAGAAACGGAAAAATCCTCCTGGACAGAGGCGGACTTCACCGGCAAGCGCATCCTGCTCGTAGAGGACAATGAACTCAACAGGGAGATTGCCGAAGCGATTCTTTCAGAAACCGGCTTTACGGTAGAAGCCGCGCCGGACGGCACTGACGCGGTGGACATGGTGAGCCGGTCAGAGGAATATTATTATGACGCTGTCCTCATGGATGTACAGATGCCTGTGATGGACGGCTATGAAGCTACCAGAACCATCCGCTCCCTCCCCAGACAGGACGTAAAGAGCCTTCCCATCATTGCCATGACCGCCAACGCGATGGATGAGGACAAGGAAAACGCTCTCAAAAGCGGCATGAATGCCCATATTGCCAAACCTCTTGATATTGATCTTTTCCTGAAGGTTTTAGGCAAGTATCTGAGCCGATAAGACGGTAACACAGACAGATTTAGTGCACATGATACAAGGTACCAGCCACAGGCAGGGTGATTTTATAAATTTTTTACAAAAATTACAAATTTACCTCTCGTAAATTTGTTCCCGGTATGTTACTCTATAATTATAGCCAAACGAGACAAAACTCGTTAATCGTATTGGGAAAGGATACAAAACTATGAAGGACAAAATTTTAATTTCCGGATTTGCGGACGAGATCAGTTCCGATTTTGACGCTCAATTAAAGACGGTTACTGAGTTGGGAATGCAGTATATTTCCCTGCGCTCCGCAGACGGAAAAGGGATCGCGGACTATTCCGTGGAAGAAATCCGCTCTCTGATCCTGCCAAGGCTTGAGAGCGCCGGAGTGAAAGTCTCTTCCATCGGTTCCCCCATTGGAAAAGTAGGGATTGCCGACGAAGAAGGCTTTGCCAGACAGCTCTCCCAGTTAGACACGCTTTGCCAGATTTGCAAAGTACTCGGCTGCCGTTATATCCGCATGTTCAGCTTTTTTATCCCGGAGGGCGAGGATCCTCAAAACTACCGGGACAGCGTTTTAAGCAAACTGCAGAAGTTCATTGATGTGGCGAAGAAATATGATGTCATTCTCATCCACGAAAATGAAAAGGAAATCTACGGCGACATTGGCACACGATGTCTGGATTTAATGGAAAGCTTAGCGGATCCATGCTTTAAAAGCGCCTTTGACTTTGCGAATTTCGTGCAGTGCGGAGAGGATACCGAAAAATGCTGGGAGCTTTTGCATGAGTATGTAGCGTACATCCATATCAAAGACGCCGTTTCCACGGATAACGAAAATGTGGTCTGCGGAACCGGAGAAGGCAAAATTAGAGAATTGCTGACAAAAGCAATCAAAGAGGAAGGCTACGAGGGCTTCCTTACTTTGGAACCGCACCTGGTTCTCTTTGACTCTCTCTCCTCCTTAGAGACCACAGCCGCTGAAAATATCATTAAGACCAACAAGGCCAAAGACGGCGCAGACGGATATACCATGCAGTACCGCGCTTTATGTGACATTCTCGATACAATCTGAATACCTGATTTTCCGGCCCGCGCCCGCGCCCTGCACCGGTCGGAAATCCGCACTTTCACGTTAAGCATCAAAGGCAGCGGACAGGTTCCTACATATGAGGCGCAGAAAAGAGGTTTAAAATGGCTGATAAAATTCGTTTCGGACTCATCGGGATCGGCGCCCAGGGCGGCGCTTATGCCGGATTTTTAACGGGAAATGCCGGTTTCCCAGGAATGCCTGCTCCCGAGTGTCCTCCCCACTGTGCTCTTGGTGCACTCTGCGACACGGATCCCGCCAAGGAAGCCATGTGCAAAGAAAAGTATCCTGACTATCCCTTCTTTACCGACTGGAAGGAAATGGTCTCCTCCGGCACCGTGGATGCCGTGATCACTACCGTACCCCATTATTACCATACAGAGATTGCAATCTACTGCTTAGAGCATGGTATGCCTGTCCTGGTGGAAAAGCCCGCAGGGGTTTATTCCAAGGAGGTCCGCCTGATGAATGAGTGCGCTGCCGCTCATCCTGACGTTGCTTTCGGGATCATGTTCAACCAGAGAACCAACGTATTATATCAGAAGGTAAAGGCTCTTGTAGAATCCGGGGAACTTGGAGAGCTTCGCCGTACAAGCTGGATCATCAACTCCTGGTGGCGTCCCGACAGCTACTATCGTCAGAGCGACTGGCGTGCAACCTGGGGCGGGGAAGGCGGCGGCGTACTGGTAAACCAGGCTCCTCACCAGCTTGATCTGTGGCAGTGGATCTGCGGAATCCCCAGCAAGGTTTATGCGAAATGCCTTTACGGCTGCCACAGAGACATTGTTGTCGAAAATGACGTTACCGTTGTTACAGAATATCCTAACGGCGCTACGGGAACCTTCATTACCTGTACTCATGACCCGATCGGAACCGACCGTCTTGAAATCGACCTGGATAACGGCAAAATTGTGGTGGAAGACAGCAAAAAGGCCACCGTTTACCGGCTGAGCAAGTCCGAGGACGAGATGAACGCCACCATGAGCATGATGGAGGTTTCCAAGCTGGTTTCCGGCAACAGCGCAGGAGGCGGGCTCTTCACCGTGGAATCCTTCGAAAACACCGACGGCTGGGGCAAACAGCACACCACCGTAATGGAGAATTTCGCCCGGCATATTCTGGAGAAAACTCCCCTCTTAGCTCCCGGAAGCGACGGCATCAACGGCGTCAATCTTGCCAATGCTATTCTGCTCTCCTCCTGGCTTGGCAAAGAAGTAGAGCTTCCCGTAGATGAAGATCTCTATCTGGAAGAACTGAATAAGAAGATTGCAGGGGAAGGGAAATTCCCTACAAGATAAAGTAATAATCAGAACGCTTTCGCTGCAGGACGCGTCGTGTTCCTGTTCAGCGAATGCATTTGAAAGGAATCCATATGAAAAAAGCAGCTATTATAGGAATGGGTGTGATTTCCTCCATCCATCTTGCCGCCATCGAAAGCAATCCCAATATCACTCTGGCGGCCGTCTGTGATACGGACGAGAGCAGGCGCAGCGCAGCTCCTGAGGGGATCCCCTTTTATACCGATTACAAGACCATGATCCTTGAGACGAAGCCGGATGTGGTTCACATCTGCCTGCCTCATTATCTCCATGTGCCTGTTGCCGAAGAAGCGGCCAGAATGGGCGTCCATGTGTTCTGCGAGAAGCCAATGGCCTTAAACGCTGCGGAAGGAGCAGAGTTTGCAGAGTTTGAAGCTGCCCACCCGGATATCCATATCGGTATTTGTCTCCAAAACCGGTTCAATGAGTCCGTAGAGATGTTAAAGGCTCTGATTGAGGGCGGCGAGTTTGGAGCCGTTACCGGCATCCGCGGGACGGTTCCCTGGTACCGCGAAAAAGAATATTATGAGGTACAGCCCTGGAGGGGCAAATGGGACACAGCCGGCGGCGGATGCATGATCAACCAGGCAGTACATACCCTGGATCTGATGTACCATTTAGGCGGAGAAATCAAGCAATTAAAGGCATCCGTAGCACAGCTTCTTGACTACGGCATTGAGGTGGAGGACACGGTAGCCGCAGCCCTGACTTTTGCAAACGGCGCGCGTGGAATGTTCCTTGCCACGATCGCCAATTATACCAATGAAAGCGTGCAGCTCTCTGTCCGGCTTGAAAAGGCATCCTTCCTGATCATGGACAATACTCTTTTCCGCCTTCAGGAAGACGGAACCAAAACAGTACTGTGCGAGGACGCAAAGCTGCCGGGCACAAAATTTTACTATGGGGCCAGCCACAGCAAATTAATCAATCTCTTTTATGAGGCATTGGAGACAAACAGCCAGAATTATCTGCATGTGCATGAAGCGCTGATGAGTATCCGTTTAATTGATGCCATCCAAAAATCCGGCAAAAGCGGAGAGATTGTAACGCCTTAGCCCTCTCCTTGCGGCCAAAGCAACGGATGCCAGGCCTTGTCAGACATCCCTTATGTTTCAGCCAAACACACTTATGCACCGCTGCGGTGCACCATCAAAAAAACAGAAAGGTATGATACATACTATGAAAAAAGGATTAATCGGTATTCAGATGAGTACCATCAAGAAAAAAGTAGATGAATTAGGCGCTTATGAAACCTTAAAGACCTGTGCCGAGATGGGTTATCACTGTATGGAAGTCAGCCAGATCCCCATGACACCGGAAAATGTATCCGGCATGAGAAAAGCCTGTGACGAATTCGGAATTAAAATTGCGGCAAACACCGCCGCTTTAGAGCCTGCGGCTCCCGGAGCGCCGGGAGAATTCCTGACAACACATTTCGACAAAATTGTGGAGGATTGTAAAGCGCTGAACACAGACATGCTTCGGATCGGCATGCTCCCCATCACCTGTATGGGAAGCCGCGAAAAAGCGCTGGACTTTGTCAGAAAAGCCGACGAGATGGCAGAACGCCTTGGGGAGCACGGAATTGATTTGTATTATCACAATCATCATGTAGAGTTCGTAAAATATGACGGACAATACCTGCTTGACATCATCAAGGACAATACCAAAAAGATGGGATTTGAGCTGGATATTCACTGGATTCACAGAGGCGGCGAAAACCCGGTTGCTTTCATCAACCAGTATGCCGGACGTATCCGTCTTCTGCATCTGAAGGATTACCGTATCGCCCATATTGAGGCGCCCAAGGAGGGCGAGGATATGAAGAAATTCTTTGGCAATTTCTTCAACCTGGTGGAATTTGCAGAGGTGGGCGAAGGTAATCTTCCCGTCAAAGAGTGTATCGAGGCCGGTCTTGCAGGCGGCAGCGAGTACTTCCTGATCGAACAGGATGATACCTATGGAAGAGATCCTTTTGAGAGCTTGAAGATCAGCCGTGATAATCTCTTTAAGCTTGGATACAAGGATTGGTTTGAACTGTAATATTCCTGAACTATAGTTAAATATATGTTGCAGATTGAAAGGTGCGTCTGGCGGCGCACCTTTTTATTGATGTGCTATGATCTTATTTGTGTCTATTTTTCAGACACGCACACATATTCCCCCATCCACTGCAAAACCTCATTTTCGAAAGGAAAGACCTCGTCCTCCGGAGCCGGCAATTCCCCGTAAATCTCCTTTGTCTGTGTGGACAAATATCCCGTCTGCCTGCAAACCTCTTTCCACTCCTCAATATCAAATAACTTTTTATACGTGAAATAGGTCTGATCCAGCGTGCTGTATAAGCGCTCCCATTTCCTGGTATTCTCCGAATTATGATCCCCTACTACGCAGATGTCATAAACCGCGTGGCCGCCCGGCTTCAGCACCCGGTATCCCTCCCGGAAACCGTCCAGCATCTTGGAGTTCATGCTTTCGAAGCCTCCATAGGAAACCACCATATCGATACAGCCATCCTCAATCGGCAGCCTGGCACAGTCGCAGGCAAGACACACAATATCCACATAGGGATTGACTTTTTCCTCACTGAAATACCGCTTGTTGTATTTCAGAACCCGGTATGAAAGATCCGTTAATATCACCAGGCAAGGCCAGTTGATCCTCTGCAGATCATATACTATTCCATTACAGGTGCCGCAGGCCACGTCCAGAATGATACGGGGCCGCAGCTTCCTGATGGCCTGCCAGCGCACCTCAAGGCATGGAACCGTTCCCATCTGATAACGGGGATTCCCCGGATAATAATGCTGCAAAAGATAGTCCTGATAATTTTTTAAGAACAAAGACCACATATCTCCCTGGATTTCCCGTGTGCCAAAATACACAACGCCGTCTGTCACATAATAGCGATGTTTATTCTTGCATTCAAAATAGCTTTTGTCTTCTTCCACATTTTTGAGCAAAAGCTTTTCCCCGCATTCAGGGCAGCGCATCAGCCCTGCAATACGGCGCAGTCCCGGTTCCGTATTTCCCATCATCTCTCCCAGCGCCCTTGAAAAATAGGGCACAGTCTCCCGCAGAGTGCTCTCTCCCAGAACTCCCGCAGGGATAGAAACCGTTTTTTCTATCATCTCCTTTTTTCTCCGGATACCGGCGGCCAGAGACAATTCCAGATTTCCGTCCGCAATCTCCCTGGCAATATTATACAGCTCCGTATCCGAGCAATAGGGCGCAAAACTCAAAAGAAGCCTTCGTCTTTCCGCCTCGGGAATAAGCGCTGACACACTGGGCGGAAGCTTATTTCCTCCGCTCTTTTGGGTGAACGCCAAATCTCCCTCCACAATACTGTCTATTGTCATATCAAAAAGCCAGGCCAGCTCGCAGAATAAGTCTATGTCCGGCAGATTCCTGCCGCTTTCCCATTTCGAGACAGCCTGGGCGCTGACCCCCAGCCTTTCTGCAAGAGCCGTCTGAGACATACCCGCCTTTTTGCGCAGGGCAGCTATGCGGATACCGATCTGTTCACGGTCAATCATAAAACCACCTTCCTTTCACTGTTATCAGCTTGCTGATGTCGGATTGTATTCCGCACATACATCCTTTCGCCTACAACAGCATTATAGCTTTAATGCAAAGACGCTTACAATAACGCAAAAGTTGATGTTCTTTCTCTTATATTCAACCATCACCCTTCTC
>CAJUGL010000073.1:0-3869 GCA_910586515.1 uncultured Acetatifactor sp. | reverse complement strand
GGAGCCGCAGCGCTGCTCAATAACTGCTCAGCGCCGTCACCAGTAAATCATACCGCTCGGTTTCATTCTTTATGTCCTCCTCGGACACCCCATAATAGAGATAAATATTTCTGGATACCCTGTTTAGCTGTCTCTTCCTTTTGGGATTCCCGCTCCAGGAAACGCCCATCTGTTCCCAGACGGTTTCGATCCCTGTCTGCACCCTGCCGCCCCTGGAATCCCTGATCTCATAGATATGAAAATCCATGAAAAAAACATCCTCCGGGATTTCCTCCGCCCTGCGGCTTCTTTGCTCACACTTTTTCCACATTTCTTCTAGCGCTTTTTTGCACTCTTCTCTGGAAAAATCTCCTTTTCCTGACAATTCCTCCCTCGGAAACCTTATCTGCGCCAAATCACCCAGTAATTCCGGACGGTAACGCACAATCAAAGCTTCCTTCATGGATTTTCTCTGTTCCTGATAAGCGCGGGATTTTTTTGAGAGCTCCCTGGCCCCATATTCCCTTTTCAAATAATCTGTCAATTCCTCCAGGGTATGAGGATTGGCTGTTATTTTCTTCTTGACTCTCTGCCTCTTTTTTTCGTAAAAAAATCCCCTGATCCGCTCTTTCAGCTTTCGCTTGCCTTTATTGCCGATCAGAAAAATGCTTGTGGGGCCGTCTGCCCCGCCTATGATGGATACATTCTCTGCTCTTTTTCCCATGTCAGTGTCCTTCTTTCTATATCACTTATATCGGATACGGCAGGTTCTGTCAACAGCCCTTTTCCCAAGCGCCACCAGAAATAGCCTTTTAGATAGGAGAAATCAGCCTGCCCGGCAGCATTTTTTCTTTTCTGCTGCCGGGCAGATCAATTCTTTTATTCAACTGCTTCGATAGAATCCACGATGTTCATTTTGATGATTCTTCTTAACGGAATGCACGTTGCCAACAAGCAGGCTCCAATCGAAAGTACAGTTGCCTCCGCGATTGGAATTATGGGAACGGCAGCCAGCTGAATGCTGTCTGTCTTTGCCGCCTCTACGAAAATCGTGCAAATATATCCGGCTAAACTTCCGATTCCTGCTGCGAACAAGCCATAATAGGCCCCTTCCCACAAGAATACTTTGAATAGACTTCCCACGCTCATACCAATAGCCCGCTGCATACCAATTTCCGCAATGCGGGTGTGGATATTGGTATAGACAGTGTTGATAATATTCAGCAAACCGATCAGCGCCACAAACAAAATCAACCCCCAGGCCAGAAATTGAATCTGTTGGAAACTCTCTGCCAACTGCCGGTCTGTATCCTCGTAGGACAGCCAAAGTGTGCCGGGAATCCGCCCCGCCAGAGCTTCCACAGTACCGTCAAATCCTTCCCGGTCAACTCCTTGCACCAAAGCTGGCAGCAGCCAGTTATACGTCGTTTTCCCGGTGAGAGAAGCATACAGCTCTTCATTCACAACGACCTGAACACCGTTTACAAATCCATTGTTTCCCACACTCAAATAAGTATCATAGCCGTCCAGGGTGGCCAGCACTTTCAGTTCCTGACCTGCCACGGTGATGACATCCCCTGTCTGTATGCTGGTGCGGGGAATCTCCTCGCCTTCAAAGACCAACGGCAGAGGGTTGCGAACCATACAGCCCTCCCCCGCTTTCAGCTTTTCAAGAATCTCCGATGGCAGTGCGGAAAAAGCCTTATCCCAGTAAGCCTCGTTCAGCCCCACCACTTGGAAGGTCTCCCCTGGCCGGAGAGGGAACCCAAATCCGATTCCAACCGGATAGCCGTCCGTCCCCTGGTCATAAAGGGAAAACTGCATAGCGGTCAATTCCGCTACCTGTGTATCATCCCTCAGTTCCTGGTACTCCTTCGGAGAAAATCCCGCTGATACATTGGTAATGGAGTAGTCCCCATAATGATCTGCCACACCGCCCCCAGCGGTATCCAGAATCCCTACCGCTCCTTGAAGAGCGATGAAAACCGTGATGCTCATAACCAGGGACAGAACCGTAATGGCGGTGCGTCCCGGGCTTCGCTTCAAATTGAGCCGGGCGTAAAACGCCTCGAAATTATGGATTTTCTTTTCCTTCCGGCTTCGGCGCTTGATTTTCACTTTGCTGCCTGCCATCGCAACAGTGGGAGCTACCCGCGCCGCGTACTGTGCCGCAGGCAGGGCGGCAATCATGGCAAAGATCAGCGTAATGGCGGCGCTGGCCAGCAGGAACAGGCCTTTGCCACCGCTATTTTCTAAAATCAAGCGCTTCAACTCTCCGGCATCACGGGCTAAAAAAATTTCCGGGGACAACAGACCTGTGGCGGCGGTGAGAATACCCTTTGCCGACAGAGTTCCCAACAGCAAGCCCAGGGGGATACCTACCGCACACAGAAGAAGAACCTGGGCGGACACCAGAAAATAGAGCTGCCGCTTGTTTGCGCCTATGGCTCGGAGAACGCCGTACTGGGCGGTACGCCGGGAAACATCGATTTTCAGGATGTTATAGATTACCAGCCCCGCCGCCAACAAAAGCAATGTCCCCAACAGGATTCCTGCTGCCAGCATCAGGGAGAAGCCCTGGTCGGAAGCATCCGACACATCAGCGGCCTCGGCACTGTATCGGATCCCCAGAGCCTCCAAATATGGGATGTTGTATGTGGTATCCAGTTCATGTACATTCAGGGCTGTTACTAAATCGTCAATCGTGGCTTGAAACAGTCTTTTATCTGCCACGCGAATATCTAAGTTGTAATAGAAATACTCCTTTGGCAGCAGCATTTCCGCTGTCCCAGGCCCTACAATACCATGGACAACTCCAGCGGCATAGTTAAGGTAATTGCTTTCAGTGATACCCACCAAGGCAAATTCGGCGGTGAAGTCATAGGACTGGGTCATGACCCCGTGGCGCAGAGCCTTGGAGAGGGAGAGGGATATGGTGTCCCCCAGTCCACCGGAGAAGCCCAGATAGCCCAGTACATCTTCGGGTAAAGCGATTTCCATAGGCGCTTCGGGCAGACGACCCTCTTTGATGGCAGATATGGATGGATAGACGGCCCGTACATCTTCGTGGAACTCGCTAAGTCCCAGAATCAGGGTATTGTCCAGCTGTGTACTCCCCACCACGACAGAGCTGCCCACAAAGGACAGGCGCGGGTCGTTTTCCAGCACCGTCAGTTGTTCTTCGTCCATCTGGACAAAGCCCACGTGACGGTTTCCGCCGATGGCGATGGCCTGTTGCTGCCGCATGGCGGACAGGATACCGAGGGACTGGCCTATCACCGCCGTCATCATGGTGGACAACAGGATTGCCAGGAGAATCAGAACCGAAGTGACCCGCTGGGCCAGCAGTTCTTTCAGGGCCAGAGTATGGTATTGTTTCATTTTGCCGCCACCTCCGAAAGAACGCCGTCCACAATCATAAACTGCCGGTCAGCCATCTGCGCTACCTGGCTATCATGGGTAATGACAACCAGCTTTGTCCCCAGTTTCTTCCAAACACTCCGCAGCAGTTCCATCACCTCACCGCCGCTTTTGCTGTCCAGATTTCCAGTCGGCTCATCCGCAAAGATAATGTCAGGCCGAGCGATCAGCGCACGCGCAATCGCGACACGCTGCTGCTGTCCACCGGAAAGTTCATGGGGCAAATGGGTCAAGCGCTCATGAATCCCCAGCATCCGGGAAAGTTCTTGGAGATACCCCTCATCCGGCTGTTTCCCGTCCAGAAGCAGAGGCATGATGATGTTCTCTCTTGCCGTCAGAACAGGAAGAAGATTAAACTGCTGGAATATGAAACCAATACGACGGCGGCGAAAGCCGGACAGCTCCTGATCGCTAAAGCTGTAAATGTTCTTACCGTCATAGGTCAGAGTGCCAAAGGTCGGCCTGTCCAA
>CAJUGL010000072.1 GCA_910586515.1 uncultured Acetatifactor sp. | reverse complement strand
TTTGCTGTATAATATTTCAAAAATGGATTGCCAAATTGTGATGATTTGCTATAATTAATGTAAAAACAGGTGTATATTTGGGAGGTTATTCCTATGCTTTATCATGTATCTCCAAATGCGGGTTTGGAAACATTGCATCCTCATGAATCATTACATAAAAAGGCTTATGTATATGCGACGGGGAATTTTGTTGTAGGACTTTTGTTTGGTGTAAAACAGGATGATTTTGATTTTTGTATTTCGACAGACGAAAATGGTCTCACTACGGTATATGAATGCTATCCCGATGCTTTTAGAAAAATATATCAGGGAAAAGCCTGTTCGGTATACGTTGTAGATGATGAAGGTTTTGAGCGAGGTTTAACCTCATGGGATGAGGAATTGGTCTGCGTTAAAGATGTAAAAGTTCAGAACGAAATCAGGATTGTTGATTTGTATGAGAGACTGATTGAGGAAGAATCATTAGGAAATATTGTGATTCACAGATATGAATTTAATGAGGATTACAGAAAGAAGATATCTGCCCATGTGATAGACAGATTTATCCGCTTTGATATCGATTTGAATAATTGTTTAAAGCAGGATATCAGATTTTCTACACATTATAAGGGGATTGTTGAGGGTTTGCTTGGCATCATGGATGGACATTTGCTGCAATAGTATACTTTAGCATAATACCTTCGGCACAGCCGGGAGTAATGCCAATTAATAACTGAAACAGAGCAGATAGCTGTTCTTTAGGAGTGTCAATTACATGGTGTTGGCGCCATGTAACAGGAGGAGGTAAAGTATGAAAGTCGATTTGCACATTCATTCAATGTATTCTGACAGCTCCCGTTCGCCTGAAGAAATCGTAGCACTTGCTAAAAAGAGAAATGTCGGTTTGATTTCCATATGTGATCAGAGCGAAATCCGGACGGATTTGTATCCATGCTCAGCGAAATGAGAATGTGTGGGTTAGAAGGGATTGAATGCTATTACCCGTCGCACTCAAAAGATGCTACGGATATCTGTGTTAACTTTTGCAAAAATAACGATATGCGGATTACCGGCGGTTGTGATTGCCACGGAGAATTTAACAAAAGTGAAGGATTTACGGTTGGCGGCCTGGAGATATCTCTGTCCATGCTTGACCTGAAAGGGATTTTGTGAGGTTCTCCGCTGTATCCGGACTGTTGCAGATGAACGGAAATTTTTGCAATTGCAGTGGATGTGACCTGAAATTCCTACAATTTTGCAGGGCGGTTCGTGTGGGAGGAAAAGGAACGGAATACGGATATCAAAGCCTTTTTTCCATAATGTAATTCGTCAGGGAGATATTTGACCTGATTACTTGCTGTTCTTTTATTATATGATATCCCCTGTGAAGAAAGAAGGGCTTTGCCGTGATGGACGCGTGTGTGGTTATTCTGCCTACCCCAAAAGCTTGCTCCAGTTTATCGCAGACAGCGGTGGCAATCCCTTGATTTTGATAGTCTTTGTGGACATACAGCCTGTCAAGGTAGCCGGTTCTGTCAATATCGCCAAACCCTGTTATCATGCCGTTTTTTATGGCCACAAGCGAATAATGTCCGGATAAAGACCGGTTCCATTCCGCTATGTCCACATTGCCGGTTGCCCAGACATTTAACTGTTCGTCTGTGTAGTCTTTGGCATTTACGGCATGAACAGTTTGATAAAACAGTTCTGCTAGATATTTACAGTCCGAGGGAATATATTCTCTGATAATCATGGTTCGTTTCACCTGCCAATCTGATTTTGCTTGTCTGATGGTCTGCCTTTGTATAAAACCCGTTCCTTCATAACATGATTGTATCGGAAAAATGAAGGATTTGCAAGACTGTGCACAGAATCTTTTGCTGCCATAAAATGAAATAAAGTAACCGTTCAGCATCCTGTCTGAAATGTTACGAAATAAAAGTGATTGCAGATAAATTCGGCACTTTTCGTCAAGAATAGGAGACTGGACTGTTGTATTCTTGTATTGTCGCGGAACACAAAGACAGCGTGAATTCGGCAGAAAAGAATGTCCGCTGTCAGGTATTGGGAGGTGCAGAGATGGATAAAAGAAACCCCATATTCCGTTCTCTTGACATGATTGAGGAGAAGATACATGAGAAGCTCACTGTGGAAGTGCTGGCAGCAGGCATTCACTTTTCCAAATATCACTACCAGAGAATGTTTCGGGAGGCGGTGGGAGACAGCGTTATGGGATATGTGGCCAGACGGAAGATTGCTCTTGCGGCCGAGGAGCTTGCCGGGACCCGGAGTACAATACTGGAACTGGCGCTGAAGTACGGTTTTGATTCTCATGAGGGCTTTACCCGCAGCTTTAAAGCATACATGGGGGTGACCCCTGCGGAATACCGGAAATACCGACTGCATCTGTCAGACAGGGAAAAGGAGAAAAGCACCATGATGTATTCGAAAACAACAGATGAGATGATACGGGAACTAAACGGATTGATTGCGGAAGCCGGGGAGACTGCCGTTTATACCAGGAAACATGGGAAAGACGTGCCGGAGGTAGAGTTTTATGCGCTTTTTTGGGAATTTGCCGCCGGCAGGGCGGAGAAAATGGCTGGGGAGCTGAAGCGGACGTTGGAGCGTGTCACGGCCATTGCGCAGCGGCCGGATGAGATCTCCGCACGTTTCCTGATTGTAAAGGCCATGGAAGACGCTGCTTTTGAAGCCGGTATCACGGCTTTTCAGACCGGACTCACCATCGCCAGAGCCTTGCCGGAGCATGGCGGAAAATATGCGCCTCTGTGTCAAAAGTATGATGCGCTGGCGGAACGGGCAAGAGGAAAAGGAGAAAAAATAGCGGAATGTCTCAATGAGCTCGCGGCGCTGATTTTTCAGGACATGAGGAAAAATGCGGAAGAGAGAATGGAACGGGCAGCTTCCGCAGGCAGGAAGGCGGCAGGGGCCATGGCAGATCCGGCGCTGCCTTACGGATATCTGGCGGAGGAGACAGCGGTTCTGGCGGAGGGTTTTGCGTCGATGCGCCCGGAGGAGGTTACGCTTCCCTGGCTGGAGGACGGGCTGCTGCGTTTGGAGACCATTGCCTTTGCGGCGGAGATCGATGCGCTGCGCGGGCCTTCCGACAGGACAGCGATTGACGAAATTAAAAAATTTAAAGAACGGGTAAGCGATGCTTTGGAATTTTTCGGCAGCCTGCCGGGAGAGGAGGGCATGTTGGCGGAGGCCGGAAGCGGTTTGACGCTAGAACGCACAGCGGAAAAGATGTACAGTGACCTGGCAACTCAGGAGAGAATACTGTTGTTTTATCTGAAGGGTGAGATACGGAAGCTGGAAGACGCCCGGCTGCCGGATGAGAGACAGAAGGCGGCCTTTGCCGCTGTCTGTGATAATATCGGCAGAGCGGTGGAACTGGCGGAGGAAGGGGCGCGGGGGTTGATGGATTCGGAGAGCTTCCATGAAGAGCAGACCGCCGGGCCGATCCGCATAGGGGAACTGCTTCTGGAGGCATATGACAGGATGATGGCGGAGGCAGAACGGCTGGGCCCTTACGGGGGGCCGGTAAGGTATTTGGCTGATGCGGTAAAAAGCCCGGTGAAATATCTCCAGGAATAACAGGACACAGCGGTTTTCGCCATCCGGTCCCCCGATGTCTGCCGGGGGACCGGCGTAAGCAGATAACAGAGCCGCATTTTCCTATTCCCCCGGAATATGATGCAGAAATGCGTAAGAGCCGGGGGAAATCTCAGCGGCTAGATTCTGTCACCGTTTAAATTGACATAAGCGGAACGGAAGCCGATGGCGCTGCCGCCATGATAGTATCTGGGATTGTAAAAATGCAGAGCAAACTGTCCCGCTCTGTCCCTGCTGTCATGCTTGCCTCCCCGCACAGCCATGCGTTCGCCGTAATTGCGCATCACGAAAATACCGTCTCGTTCGCCGTTATTTTCCGGATAAAGCGCCAGCGCTTTCATGAGAAGGGGGATCTTTACGCCCTCTGCCGCCTGCAGTTCACTGAACCGGCAGTCATAGTAGCCGAAATTTCCGGTGCTGGTCTTGTCCGAAAAAGCATAGTTTTCTATCGAAATATCGTATATCGGCGTTCCGGAGAGCACATGATCCGCTTCGACGGAATCGCCGGGGAAACGGGAAGAAAGCTTCAGCGTATTCGTCTCTCCGTGAGCGGAATACACGCCCTCCTCCGTAATGGCATGCCATAAATGGCTGTCTGCCTTGTGGATATTTCGGTTGAATGCAGCGGCCGTTCCGTCCGGAATCACCTGAATTTCGCCGTTTAACAGCCGCAGGCCGCTGACCCATTCCCACAGATTTCCGGTCATATCCGCGATGCCGGACATATTGTGGTTGTGAAACCAGGTGGCTGGTCCGGTTCCGGTGGCGGTCCGGTACACCGAGTCACGGTATCCGGAGGAGGGTACGCCTTTTTCGTGAGGCGCGTAATAATTTTCCCCGTTGTTGGTATTTCCTTCCGGCATGGTTCCGTTTTTCTTGCTCCACAGGGCTGTTGCGGCCCAGAGCGCATTGGTCATGAGATGCCAGCCGGCGCCCTTGTTCAGGCAGAAGTCGATTGCCTGGTCATAGGTGAAAAAGACTCTTGGATCCTGGGCGGGCAGGGAGTAGGCTCTGTCGTCTCTGACAATATTCATGTATTTGCTGACATAGATTACATCCTTCTCCATGCCGTCTACAAGCCAGGCCGGATGAGGAATCCGGGGAGCACCGTCCAGCAGATCAGAGAGATACAGCTTTGGAAGGGCTACCACAATGCTGGGCATTCCCAGATCGTCCAGGATTACCGTATTGCTTCCGCCGCTTAAGGCTTCTATTGTCAGTTTCAGATCACTGAAATCATGCATTGCGTTCACCGTCCCTTCCGTTCCAGTATCTTCAGGGCCTGATGAATTCCCTCGGCGGCTCCTTCCGCGTACTCTCTGATCTCCGCGGAAGCATTTTCCGGGTAATGATAAGTTTTCAGCACTTCCCGTTCTCTCTGTTTTCTTTCTTCAGACTTACTGATAATGTACATGTCCGTATCCTTTCTCCTGAATCGTCAGGCGTCAATGCCGGGAACGATTTCCCGCTCCACAAATATCTGCAGCCGTTCCCGGAGAGAGTCCACAAATTTCGCAGAGCGGAAGATCTCCAGAAAGGTCTCCTTATCCACCCATCGAAACGCAATGGTTTCTCCCGGTTGGAGCGTCACGGTGTCCTTGGGGGCTTTGGTTCTGCACAGGTATCCTTTGTATATGGCATTTCTGCCGAAAACAGTATAGACGGATTCCAGGGATTCCGCCCGGATACCGGTTTCCTCCCAAAGCTCCCGCAAAGCCCCCTGCAGAAAACTTTCCCCCTTTACCACGGAGCCGCTGGCGCCGCTCTCCCAAAAACCCGGATAGTTGGGTTTGTTCCAGTCGCGCTGCATCAGCAGAACAGAGCCGTCGTCATGCAGGACGAAAACTTCCGCCACCCCATGATATAATCCCTTGGGAATGGCATCTCCTCTGATCAGCGTTTTTCCGGTCAGGCTTCCGGCAGAATCGTATGCGTCCCACAGTTCCAGCGGAGATTTTCGTTTTTTAAATACCACGATCTCCGCATCGTTTCCCCCTTCTCCGTACTCACAGACCAGAAGGTATTTTTCGTCCGCGGCAAGGCCGTAGCATCTGTCCGTATCCTTCTTGCGGAGCTGGTTTCCCAGGTATACTTTTCTGTCATCCCAAAACTGGATGATCTGACCGCCGGGAAGGGTATAGTTCAGGTTGATGTAAGAGCCGGATAGCGCGTTCAGCTCGGTCACTTCTTCCATGTCATTGATTTTCAGCCCGTTAAACTCCGCAATCAGCTCCTCTTTCAGCCGGCAGGGCGCCGCGAATGCTTTGCCGCAGCTTCCGCAGCCATGGCGGGCGCAGCAATCCGCAATGATGCAGCTTCCGCCGAAAGGGCGCCCTTTTGTTTCGGCGCATCCGCCGCAGTTTTCGCTAAATGTGCAGCTGTCACAATTTAATCCGCAGATTGCTTTCATGTATTTTGCCTCCAGTTTTCATTTTCTGCGCGGTTGATTCCGGATGCTGCCTGACGCCGAGCCTTTTCAGGATATCCGGCGGCACATTCTTCTTATTTTGTCTCTGTCCTCTGACGGGCTGCAGCTTCCATTTTCTTTACGTAGGCTCGTTCCTTTTCATAGTTGATCACTTCACGCAGCGCGCGCAGCTCGCTCTCAATGCCGTCCATTTTGATCAGAACGGCATTTGTGTCAAATTCGGCAGAGGAACCCTTGCCTTCCAGCTTCTTACAGATCTTTTCCGTTTCTTTGCGAAGAACCTTTGCCTGTTTTTTAATACTTTTTTTCAGATGTAGAATCATCCGTATCCTCCTCGTTTTTGTTTGTTGAACAGTAAGCTTTTATCTTCTTTTATCATATGCTATTTTGGACATATCGTCAAGAACTCATTGGCAATATCGGTACTGTTTTGGTTATTATTGGTTAATTTTCACGGGTTGGGAGTTTTCCGGCAGGTGTGTTCGAACCGCTGCCGGTTATGAACAATAAAACGAATAATAAAACATATTTCGTGCACATTATCGGGTTGCGAGCTATATCATAATGTGGTATACTGGATAAAACTTCAGTACCGCGGGACGGACAGCGGCAGAAGAGATAAAGATACAGGATAGGAAAGGACGGAAATTTCCGTCTGGATATCCGGAAAGCGGAGGGTTAATTTATGGCAGTATGGTTTGGGAAGGTTATGGATTTTGTCAAGAAGAACGCGGAATGTGTTTTTACGCTTGCGGGCGTTTTGCTGTATATGGCGCTGCGTGGGGTGGCCGGAGTCATGGGGCTGGGATTTGCGGTGAAGCTTCTCGGAGCGGCGCTGACAGTAGTAGGCGTTCTGGCAACATTGCATTCTGATAAAAGCGAGGCAGACAAGCGGGTGGCTTATCTTACTCATGCGGCGATCTGGCTGTTCAGGGGAATTCTGGCATGGATAGCATGTGTATGCCTTGCGGCCTATGCGATCAACTATTTCATCAACGGAAAAAGCGAAAGAAAATGATTAAGCTTGGGGATTGTGTTTGTGAAGCGGATGCCTTATAATGAAAATATTGTCCGTTGTTTTCTGTGGCTCTGTCTGCGGGAGAGGGTGAAATAGTCCGGCAGACGGGATTTTCAGGGGGCTTGCGCGAGTGCGTAAGCTCTGACAGGGAGTGCGGGGTGGACAAATAAGCTCGGGGGGCAGACGATTGAATCATAAAAGCCAGGAAAATCATGATATAATTGAATTCCTTGTCACTTTGATAGAGCATTCCGAAATGGAAATGAACGGCAACGGAAAGGACGGGAGTCCGGCGGCAGGATGGCAGAACAGGGAAATGGCGTCCAGTCTGAAGCGCTTTTTGGACAGGATGCCGGGAGGCTTTTTCGCATACCATGCCGATGAAGGCGAGGAGATCATTTATGCCAATCAGGCGATGATTCGCCTGTTTAATTGTAAAACATTGGAAGAATTCCGGGAGCAGACCGGCAATTCCTTCCGGGGCATTGTGCATCCCGATGACTTGGAAGCGGTGGAGAAGAGCATTTGGGAGCAAATAGAGGCAAGCTGCTACGATCTGGACTATGTGGAATATCGAATCATTCCCAGGGGCGGCGGAGTGCGCTGGATTGACGACTATGGACATTTTGTGCGCAGCAGCGCCGTAGGCGGTGTGTTCTATGTATTCGCGGGAGATGCCACCGACAGGAAGATGCGGCAGAAGGAAGAGAAAGAGCGGCTTCTGGAAGAAAAAATCCGTGAAGAGCATCTGCTGAAGACCAGGCTGGAGGAATACGGAAAGAAACTTGAGCTGAACCGACGGGAGCAGCTTCGCCGCCTGGAGGTCATTGAAGGGCTGAGCACCGATTATGAATCCATTTTTTATGTAGATTTGGACAGCAATCGGATTAAGGCTTATCGCGTGAGCGGCCGTTTCGAAAAATATTTTTCGGAGAATAATCGAGAGCGGGATTTTGCCGGGTTTGATGCGGGGTACATTGAAGAGTGGGTGTATCCGGATGACAGAAAACTGCTTTGCGGTTTCAGCGATCCGGCTTATCTGCGGGAGAAGCTGGCGGTAGAGAAGACATGTTATATTAATTATCGAATATATCGGAATGGACAGCCCGCTTATATGCAGCTTCGCGCTGTGGATGTGGGAAACGAGGAACATGTCTCACAGGTGGTGCTCGGCTATCGGAATACCGACAATGAGGTGAGGAAGGAAATGAGCCAGAAACAGATGCTGGTGGATGCTCTTCAGGAGGCAAACCGGGCGTATGGCGCGAAGGAGCTGTTTCTTTCCAATATGTCTCATGATATCAGAACGCCCATGAATGCGATTATGGGCTTTGCTTCTCTTGCCAGAAGGCAGGTGGAGGACGGAACCAAGACAGCCGAATACCTGGACATGATCGCCGCCTCCGGCAATCAGCTTCTTCAGCTGCTGAACGATGTGCTGGTAATATCAAAGATAGAGTCCGCCCAGGTGCATGTGGAGGAAAGTGAGTGCAGCCTGATTGATATTCTGCAGGAGATACAGAAAAAAGCGTTTCCCAGGGCGCAGGCAAAGAGAATCGCCATTGCCCTGGACATTTCGAGTCTGCGTCATGATTCGGTATACGCCGACAGGGGCAGGGTTGCGGAGATCCTTTCCTATCTGGTGGATAACGCCTTGAAGTACACTGAGGAAAAGGGCAGAATAATGATCGCCGTAACGGAGACAGAAGAACGGCAGGACAATCATACTTCCTATCGCTTTGTGGTGGAAGATAATGGCATAGGCATTGACGAAGAGTTCATGAAACGTATCTTCGAACCCTTTGAGCGGGAAAAAAATACGACGTTAAGCGGCGTGCTGGGCACGGGGCTGGGACTGACGATTACGAAGAAGCTTGTGGATATGATGGGCGGAAGGATTTATGTCAGCAGCGTGGTGGGGAAAGGCAGCAGATTTACGGTTTCACTTCCGTTCAGGGTGGGGAAGCCGTCGGTGGAGGAGGCGGCAGCAGGGGGATTGCCGGAGATCATGGCAGGCAGGAAAGTTCTCCTGGTGGACGATAATGAAATTAATCTGGAGATTGAGAGCGAAATGCTGAAGGATGCGGGTTTTACTGTGGAAACCGCAGAGGACGGAAGTATTGCTCTGGAAATGCTGCGGCAGGCCGGGCCGGGGCAGTACGGCCTGATTCTTATGGATATTCAGATGCCTGTCATGGACGGGTACAGCGCAGCCAGGGCTATCCGGAAAATTGAGGAACCGGAGCTGGCGGGCATTCCGATTATCGCAGTGTCGGCCAATACTTTTGAAGAGGACAGGAAGAAATCTCTGGAGAGCGGCATGAATGCGCATTTGGCGAAGCCGCTGGACATGGAGCAGCTCTTTGTTCTGTTAAGAAAGTTTTTGGTGTAAGAAGCCTTATTGCTTTTCACGGATAGCTGCGAAAGGTGTTTTCGTGTGTATTTTGCACGGACAATCCCGGGCAATCACTTCGACTTCTTAGACTGCATGCGCCAAAATGAGCGCCCCCGGCTCATTTTGTGTGCATAGCGAAGCCTTATCATGTCCGCCGTCAGGCGGATTTTTTTGATTCCAAAATGATGCAATCAAAGTATATAATCAATCTGTCCGGGGTATTTGGCAAAACAGGCAGGGAGGGAAGAATTGGTGAAAAAGAAAGGAATATCAGCTGCGCTTGCAATCTGTTTAGCAGGTTTGCTTTGGGAGCCTGCCCGAATTTTTGCCCGGGAGGGAACCGTATCTGAACTGGTTCGGGAATACGAGACCTATCAGGCGGACTTTGCCGGCATAGAAACCAAAAAGGACATTGAGGATGCGGGATATGAAATTATAGAGCCTCAGAGTTTCAGCGTGCTCCTGGAGACTTTCAGGGAGACGGAAGTGCAGTTTCTTCCGGCCATGCACAGGAAATACCATCGGCTGGCTCTATTTATCGCGGACGACAGGGGGAGAGTCCTCTTCCGCACAGAGCAGCTGGAGACGAATTATAAAAACAGAGAGAGCCTGGAACAGCCGATTAAAAACCTTGCTGCGGTTTCGTTTCAGGATTTGAATCAGGACGGACTGACGGACATTGTACTGATAACCAACTGCGAAAATGTCAGCGGGGAATACGCGGGCAAGGATTATAAGGTAGGGGACGTACTGTTTCAGAAAGACGGGGAATTTTATAGAGATTGGCGGATTTCCGATAAAATTAATCGGTTCAGCATGAATAAGAGCGCGGATTTTATTGCCTCTTATGTAAGAGACGGAAATTCCACAGAGGTGTTGTACACGGCAGTCACGCTGGAGGAGCTGCTGGAGAGCGGATTTCGGATCACGGAAGAACAGTGTTACAGCCGTTTTTTCGAAAAACTGGGGCGGCTGACTGTGGTGCCGGGGATCCTGCGGATAGCGGAATATGACATTTTCATGATTTATCTGGTGAATGAGCAGGGATATATTGTATGGAGCTTTCAGCCCATGGGGGATTATGATAATCTATATGCGCTGAAAGGGATGACCTGCAGAGATGTGGATGGGGATGAGATGAAAGATATCATTGTCCTGGCCAGATACAGCTATTCCGGTGAGGACGGGGAGCTACTGATTGACACAAAGTGCCATATTTATTATCAGCGCACGGATGGTTTTGCGGAGGACAGAGACTTTGATGAAATATACCAGTGTACGGAGGAGGATACCCTGGGGGGCCTGGTGGACATCATCAGAGAATATTGGGGGTGGACAAAGGAGAAATGAACAACATACTGATAGTGGATGATGAAAAGCCTATATGCGACCTGATCGACATCAATCTGTCGGCAGCGGGTTATCAATGTAAGAGTGTGCAGGACGGACTGGAGGCCATTGACCTGATCGAGCGGGAGAACTTTGATCTGATCCTGCTGGACATCATGCTTCCCGGGGCGGACGGTTTTGACATCATGGAATACATCCGGCCCATGAAGGTTCCCGTGATTTTCATCACTGCCAGGCATGAGGTGAAGGACAGGGTGAAAGGACTGAAACTGGGAGCGGAAGATTACCTGGTGAAGCCTTTCGACGTAGTAGAGCTGATTGCCCGGGTAGAGGTGGTGCTTCGGCGATATAACAAGACGGAAAGCGTTCTGTCTGCCGGAGACGTGGTGGTGGATACGGAGGCGCGAAAGGTTACCAGAGCCGGAAAACCGGTAGTTCTCACGAACAAAGAATACGGATTGCTGGTTTTATTTATACGGAATAAAAATATTGCTCTGTTTAGGGAGAATCTCTACGAGAGAGTCTGGGGAGATGAGTATCTGGCGGACAGCCGTACGCTGGACCTGCATGTCCAGCGGCTCAGAAGGAAGATGGGGTGGGAGGAGAATCTGGTGGCCGTGTATAAGATCGGTTACCGGCTGGAGATCTGACGATGAAATTTGTGAGTAAAATTCTGCTGTGGACCATAATTATCATGGCTGCGGCCTTTGGACTGAGCGGTTATCTGTTGGTGAATTCCGTGTTTAAGTCCTCTCTGGAGCGTGAGGCGGGGCAGGCTTTTGACGGCAGCAATATTCTGCGGTTTGCCTTTGAGACGGCTGCGCTGAATGTGCCGACAAAGTATAATATGCTGCAGGATGCCGCCGTGGAGCAGATCGGTTCAAAGCTGGAGAGCAGCGGCCAGGGTTCCGGCAGATATCTGCGGCTGTCCGACGAGGAGAGAAAGGTGATCTACAGAAGCAATGCCTTTCCGGAGGATACTGCGCTTTTGGAGCGGATTTCCGAGGGAACCAGGAACTGGCAGGTGATCTCCCAGGGAGAACATTATTACATTCATACCGGCATTATGGTCAAGGCCCTGGACAGGAAACTGTATCTGGAGACGCTGGAAGACGTGACGGAGGTATTCGAAGAGCGGGCTATGGGATTTTCCGTGTACAGGAGGGTGACTGTAGCCATGCTGGTGTGCAGCGCAGTGGTGATGTTTCTGATCTGTATCTGGCTGACAAAGCCCATCCGCCTGCTGACCAATGCCACCAGGAAAATGGCCCAGGGGGATTACAGCTATCGCGCCAGACAGATTAACAGTGACGAACTTGGGCAGCTGACCAGGGATTTCAACGGGATGGCGAATGTGCTGGAAGGCACCATAGGCGAGCTGCAGGAGGAGGTGCGGGCCAGGGAAGACTTTATTGCGGCTTTTGCCCATGAACTGAAGACGCCGCTGACAGCCATAATCGGCTATGCGGATCTTCTGCGCTCCCGGAAGCTGGATGAAGAGAAACATTTTCTGTCTGCCAATTACATCTACACAGAGGGAAAAAGGCTTGAAAATATGTCTTTTCGTCTGCTGGATATCATTGTAACCAAGCGGGACAGGATAGAACGTCAGAATGTGGACGCAGACACATTTGCCGTGTATCTTCAGGACATGTTTTCCGGAAACGAAGGCCAGTCGTTGAAGATTTCCATGGAAAAAGGGAACGTATATGCGGAGTCTAATTTGCTGAAATCCGTATTGCTGAATTTGGTGGACAATGCGTTTAAGGCGTCGCAGGAGGATGGTATAGTGGAGGTAAACGGAGAGCGGCAGGCGGATGCCTATGAGTTTCGGGTAAGGGATTATGGGGTCGGCATACCTGCGGAGGAACTGAAGAAGGTCACGGAAGCTTTCTATATGGTAGACAAGTCCCGTTCCCGGAGCAGAAACGGAGCAGGATTGGGGCTGGCATTATGCGTGCAGATTTTGGGGCTCCACAACAGCAGGCTGGCTATTGAGAGCAAAGTAGGGGAGGGAAGCTGCATCAGCTTTCGGATACCGGACCAGGGAAGGCAGGACAGGAGATGAGGGAGAAGAGGCAGAAGGCTGGGGAGGCAGACAGACAGTCCGGCGGACAGCTTGGGCGATTAAGTCTGCTGCTGCTTCCTCTGGCGGCGGTCATTGTGGCGCTGGCCGTGTGGGGACCGGAGGAGCTGGCGCGATACCGTGACAGAGGGATACTGAATAACATTCAGATGCAGGAAACAGAGGAGGGAACGGAAGGATACCGTTATTCCCTCAGCGGGAAGGAGAAGGTTTACATTTTATCAAAATGCCTCAACAATCAGATTTTACCGGAGAGTGAGCTGAATGCAATGACCAGGACGGATCTGGATTATCAGGATTTAACGGGAACCTATGCTTTTGTGGCGAACCGGAAGGATTCTGCAGGGCAGGAAGTGCTTCAGGAGAACGGCATCGCATTGTGCAACCAGGGAATTCGGGAGCTGAAAGAACTGGGGGTATTGCCGGAGGAGATCAGGGAGCTGTCGCAGGATTCTTACAGCGCGGCGCTTTTTTCCGCCATTGACGTGCCTGAGCCCCGGAATAATGTATTGGTATGGAAAATTAGTCTCAGTACGGCCGTACAGAATGCAAACAAAGAAAACCGCCTGCTGGACGCCTATGTGGATGCCGATACAGGAAAAGTGTATGAGTTTTATGTGAGAGTGGAGGCCGCATCCTGGGAGGCGATAGATGCAGACAGCATTGTGGAATCCTGGTCTCAGTATATGGGGCTGGGGGAGCCGATGGAGTATGAAAATACAAATCCTCTGTCGGAGAACACGCCTTACTTTAAGAAGTATACCTTTGCAGGGGTGGACGAGGAAAATACAGTGGTTACAGTTGGTTTTTATGAGGGAATCCGTGAATTGTATCTGAAAATTTCCCGGTAGTATCTTGTTTACAACTTTGATGAAAAAAAGATGTAGTTATTATACAAAAAAGATGGTATTTTGATGAGGCTCTCCCGTATGCTGTATAGGACAGTGACGGAGGAGCCTGTTTTTATATGGGGGTCACGCAGATTACCAAAGGAAGAGGGGGCAAGATAGAATGAGTGGACAGCTGGGGACAGGACGTGAGATCAGGGACGGCAGGAGGAATGTGCATTACCGCAGAAGGAGGCGGGGCAGAAGACTGGCTGCGGAAAAAATAGCGGCTCTGTTTTTGGTGGTATTTTCGGTGGTGTCCGTCTGTGCAGGCGGGATATGGCTTTTGGCTGCGCTGCCGCATATGGAACTGACGGAAACGGTGGCGGAGCCAGCAGAGGCAAAACAGCCGGAAGCATTGCTAAGTGAGCCGGTTTCGGGAAATTCGGGAGACATTACCGTGCTGAAGGAGGAGAAGAGGGAGGTTCCCTGCATAGCCATTGATGCCGGACACGGAGGAGAAGACGAGGGCTGTAGCCGGGAAAACGTGACGGAGAGCGAGATCAATCTGGCGCTGGCCCAGGGACTTGCAGGGAATCTCAATGCCATGGGATATGAGACCGTTCTCATTCGAGAGGATAATATGACACAAATGTCACTGGAAGAGCGGGTGCAGAAGGCGGAGGAGAAGAAAGCCGACATATTTGTCAGTATACATCAAAATGCCTGTGAAGAAGAGGAAAACCAGATAACAGGTATAGAGACATGGTATGATGGGGGACAGGAGAACGGCAGACGTCTGGCTCAGCTGGTTCACAGGGGGGCGGTGGACAGAACGGGGGCATACGACAGAGAGGTTCGGGAAACGGATGAGCTGTATGTCATCAGAAACACGTCCATGCCTTCCTGCCTGATCGAGACTGGCTTTCTGTCCAACAGGGAAGAGCGGAATCTGCTTGTGGCAAAAGAGTACCAGGAGAAATTGACGGCGGGAATGGCTGAGGGAATAGACAATTATTTTCGGCCGAAAACCATGTATCTGACCTTTGACGACGGTCCCTCCGAAGAAAATACTTCCGCAGTGCTGGACATTCTCAAGGAGCGGGGGATAAAGGCGACGTTTTTTGTGGTGGGAGAGAATGTGCGGAAGCATCCGGATGTGGCCAGGAGGATAGTGGAGGAAGGACATACGGTAGGGATTCACTGCAACAATCATGATTACAGGGCGATTTATGCCAGTGTGGACAGTTATCTGGAAGATTTCCGAAAGGCGCAGGAAGCGGTGGAGGAGATCATGGGGGTGGAAGTGACCTTATTCCGTTTTCCGGGCGGAAGCATCAATGCATATAACAAAGGGGTATATGAAGACATTATAGCGGCGATGACGGAAAAAGGGTATATTTATTTTGACTGGAATGCCAGCCTGGAAGACGCGGTAAAGCAGTCCACGCCGGAGGGACTTGTTCAAAACGGTTTGAACAGCGCCATGGGCAGGAAAAAAGTCGTCATGCTGGCCCATGATGTGATCTACAATACCGTTCAATGTCTGGATGAGCTGCTGGACAATCTGCCGGAGTACAGCATGGAACCCTTGACAAAGGAGGTACTGCCCATACAATTTTAAGCGTATTGACTCCGCGGGAGGGGTGTCTGGACTGTTACACTGTTACCAAAAATACGGCAGAGTTTGTGAAAAATGTCTTGCAATCCTTGTCATACTATGATAAAATGAAAAACTGTCAGGGCATATTGCTCCTGTATGGATGGATTCCCGAGTGGCCAAAGGGGACAGACTGTAAATCTGCTGCAAATTG
>CAJUGL010000071.1 GCA_910586515.1 uncultured Acetatifactor sp. | reverse complement strand
AATCACTTATATTATTCACAACGGCACTGCTGTCCTGCCTCTTCCTCTCCGCCTGTAGCAAAACAAAGGTAACAGTTCAGACAGCCCCTCTCGCGAAGTCAAAACTGCGCTCTGTGCAATTTTGCGAGACTTGCGGGCGCCAAAACGCATTCTTTTCGCATTTTGTGTGCATTTTCGTAACAGTTCAGCGCCCTGTCTGAACTGTTACAAACAAAGGCGCCCAGCCCTATCTCACCCAAACTTTCTCTTGCAATCCGCTCCATATCATGTTATCCTGAAAACAAGCCAAGAATTCAATTCTTACAGTAATCTAAAGACCAAGCGGTCTTTTCTGTAATACATACCAATAGAATCCATGCAGGACATGGAGCCTATCAAATCGAACTTCTTGCCTGGCGTAAGCCTGTATCCCAAGAACTTTTAAAACGTAGCCTATGCAGGAGGGGAGAGCGCCTTTCCTGGAGAGCTGCCAGTGTCATCAGGAAAGGAAGGTATATCAGTTATGAAAAAAACAAAAAAGCGGAAGAGAAGCAGCGCCGTCACAGCTGCAGATGGTACTGCCCACACGAACCTGGGAGCGATAGCCTATCAGAATAAGGACATCACCAGCAAGCTGCTGGCCGAAAATTTCAAGGGCAAAACCTTCCGGGTATACGGATTGGACATACCGGAGGTAAAGGCCGTTCTGCCCACCAACATACCGTCTGTCAGGGCGAACGAGCTGCGCCTGGACAATCTGTTCGAGCTTGCGGACGGCACCGTAGCCTTGGTGGATTATGAAAGTGAGTATGCGAAAGAGAACAAGGTAAAATACCTCAATTATCTGGCGGGGATAGCCGACCGGTACCAGCGGGAGAGAAAGACCTGCCCGAGGCTCCGGATGATCGTCATCTACACAGGCGATATAGAGAGGAGACAGGTGTCCGCCGAGTACGATATAGGGGCGGTCAGGATGAAGCTGGAGCCTGCATTCCTCTCGGAACTGGACTCAGGAGGGCTTTTCCGTCATCTGAAGGAGAAGGTGGAAAGGAACGAGCCGCTGAATGACGAGGAGCTGATGGAATTCATCATACTGCCGCTTTCCTACCGGAAGAGGGAAGAGAAGGAAGAAAAGATTCGTGAATCCGTAAGCCTGGCGGCACAGATTCAGGATAGAAACCAGCAGGTCTTTGCGCTGGCCGGAATATTGACTTTCGCAGACAAATTGATTGACATGGAGACCGCAAATAAGACAAGGAGGATGATAGAGATGACCAAAATAGGCTGGATCATTGAACAGGAGAAACAGGAAGTGATTGCCAAAGCGGAAGAGGCGATTGCCAAAGCAGAAGCCGAAAAAAGACAGGCGGCGAAAGAATCAGTAATCAAAATGATTAAAAAAAATTACTCTACAGAAGAAATTGCCTTTATCGTGTCCAGCTTTTCACAGGATGAAATAGAGGCAGTGCGGAGAGAGTGTGCGGATGGGCTTCCAGAATACCATTGAAAAAACAGTGCAAACATGATAAAATCAGGCAGGAAACAGAAGCTGCTTTTCGGAGTATGCTCAACTCTGCGGCATACCGCGCCGAAGGCAGAAACTTCCAAAAAATACAGCAGGCTGCAAACCTGCCTGACCAGGAGAGCCAATCATGTCCGTACAGGGAGAAACCAGAGAAAAGACAAGAATCCACATTCGTGAACCGAAACATTACAAAGTAATCATGCACAATGATGATTTTACCCCCATGGAATTCGTGGTGGAAATCCTTATCGATATTTTCCGCAAAGATCTTCTGGAGGCGGAGCGGCTGATGATGACCGTACATGAGAGCGGCCGGGCTTCCGTGGGCGCATACAATTACGACATTGCTGTCACAAAAGTTCAGGCTGCTTCCGAAAGAGCCAGGCAGGAAGGTTTTCCCTTCCGTATGACAGTAGAGGAGGCATAGCATGTACGTATCACCTGAAGTAGCGGAAATCATTCAAAAGACCGTAAAAATGGCGCAGGATGCGCGTTTTGAATATGTGACCCCGGAACTGACCCTGTATGTCATCTGCGGGAATCCCGTGTTTGCCAAAGCTTTCCGAAATTGTGACGGAAATGTCAGAAAGCTGGACTGTCAGCTGAAGACCTGGCTGGAAGAAAATATGGAACAAACTGAGGAGGAGGCAGTGGAAACTACCGGTGAAGAGACGTCTGCCCATACCCCAACATTTTCCTACAGCATGGAACTGATGATGTCCTATGCCCTGGAATCCGCCCAGAACAGCGAAAAATCCATCGTGGAATTGTCCCACCTCATCCACGCGCTGTATGCCCTGCCGGAGAGCTATGCGGTATATTTTATGCAGTCCCAGGGAGTGGAACATGCCGCCCTTCTGCAGGAACTGACGATTCTTTACGAAGAGATTTCCTCCATACGCAGGCATAAAAGCGAAAAAAAGAAAGCCGAATCCGGTGAAAATATACCCGGAACAGCTACTCCCAAGACAGAGGAAAATCTCCTGGAAGAGCCGGAGGACTGGGAGCGGGACAACCTGCCTGACGAAGAGGATGAGGATACGGAAGACAGCTTCCGGCAGCAGTACGCCGCCTGCCTGAACCACAGCCTGGAAGGGACAAATCCCCTCATCGGCAGACAGGAGGAACTGGAGCGCACCATGCAGATCCTCTGCCGCAGAGAAAAAAACAATCCCCTCCACCTGGGAGAACCGGGGGTGGGCAAAACCGCCGTCACTCTCGGCCTGGCCAGACTTCTGGAGGAAAACCGGGTTCCGGAACCCCTCTCCGGCGCCAAAATCTTCTCCCTGGACCTGGGCAGCCTCCTTGCGGGCACCCAGTACCGGGGCGACTTTGAGAGACGATTCAAGAAGGTCATGGACAGTCTCTGCCGGGAGGAAAAACCCATCGTCTACATTGACGAAATCCACAATATCATAGGCGCAGGAGCAGTAAACGGCGGCTCCTTCGACATCTCCAATATGCTGAAGCCCTATCTGGCAGCCGGACATGTGCGCTTCATCGGCGCCACCACCTACGAAGAATACAAGAAGCATTTTGAAAAAAGCAAAAGCCTGGTGCGCCGATTCCAGAATATTGACATCAAAGAGCCGGACATTCCGGATACAGTCCGGATTCTGGAAGGCCTCAGGGAGACCTACGAAAACTTCCACGGCATCACTTATGACGAGGGCGTGCTGCAGTATGCGGCGGAAATGAGCGCAAAATATATAAACGAACGTTTTCTGCCCGACAAGGCCATTGATCTCATCGACGAAGCCGGAGCTTTCCGCCGGATGCATCCCTGCGGGCAGTCCCCCCAGACTGTGGACAAAAATCTGATTGACGAAATTTTGTCTAAAACCTGTCATATTCCAAAGCAGACGATGGAAAGGGATGAAACGGAGACCCTGGCCTCTCTGGAAAGCCGCCTCCAAAGCCGGGTCTACGGCCAGAACGAGGCGCTGGCCCAGGTGGTGAACGCAGTGAAATTTTCCAGGGCAGGCCTTCTGGAGGAGGGAAAGCCCCTGGCCAGTCTGCTGTTCGTGGGCCCCACCGGAGTAGGCAAAACCGAGATCGCCAAAAGCCTGGCGGAGGAACTGGGCATCCGGCTCATCCGCTTCGACATGAGCGAATACGAGGAAAAGCACGCCGTAGCCAAGCTCATCGGCGCGCCCGCAGGCTATGTGGGCTATGAGGAAGGCGGTCTCCTGACCGAGGAAATCCGCAGACATCCCCACGGAGTTCTTCTTCTGGACGAGATCGAAAAAGCCCACCCGGACATTTACAATATCCTTCTCCAGGTCATGGATTATGCCACCCTCACGGACAACCAGGGCCGAAAAGCGGATTTCCGCAACATCATTCTCATTATGACATCCAATGCCGGTGCAAGCCGCATGGGAAAACACGGCATAGGCTTCCAGGGACAGGACACAGGCGCGGAAATCATTCTGGAGGAAGTAAAACGCATCTTCCAACCGGAATTCCGCAACAGGCTGAACCGTATCGTAGTCTTCAGAAACATGGATGAGAAAATGGCGGAACAGATCACGGACAAGAAACTGGGCGAACTGCAGAATATGCTTGTGCGGAAAAACGTCACTCTTACCGCGGATGTCCAGGCGAGAAAACTGCTGCGGAAAAAAGGCATCAGCGTGGAATTCGGCGCCCGGGAAATCGAACGGGTGATCCAGAGCGAAATCAAACCCCTTCTGGTGGACGAGATGCTCTTCGGCGCGCTGAAAGACGGCGGAGACTGCAGGCTGACCGCCGCGGAGAACGCCTTCCGCCTGCTCCTTACGCCCGAATCGGCTGAAAACAGCCCTACCGCCGGGGCACAGTCATAACCGCCTCCAATTTGTTATCCCAGGCCGGATTCGCTTCCCGCCGGAAAGGACTCCCCATGCCCGTTTATTTCCTTGATAAAAATCAAATTTCCTTCCCTCATCCCGCCCTGGCCCGCCGGGACGGTCTGCTGGCGGCAGGCGGCGATTTAAGCATGGAACGCCTTCTCCTTGCCTACACCCACGGAATCTTCCCCTGGTTTGAACCGGGCGACGAAATTCTGTGGTGGTGCCCCAGAGAACGGTTCGTCATCTTCCCTCAGGAGATTCACCTCTCCCGCTCCATGCAGAAATATGCGAAAAAACATGAACTGAAAACTATCCTGAACCGGGACTTTGCAGACACCATGCACCGCTGCCGGGTAAAACGGGAATTTGCCGAGGGAACCTGGATCAGCGACGAGATGGAAGCCGCCTATCTCCGCCTCCACCAAAACGGATACGCCCTCAGCCTGGAAACCTTCGAAGACGGAAATCTGGCCGGAGGGCTATACGGCGTATGCATCGGCAGATGCTTTTTCGGAGAAAGCATGTTTTCCGAGCGGGAGAACGGCTCCAAAGCCGCCCTGATTGCCCTCGCTCAATTATTGTCGAAAAATCAGTTTCTTTTTATCGACTGTCAGTTTCATACCCCGCACCTGGAAAGCATGGGCGGCCGTTTTATCCCCTGGGAACAATATGACCGTATGCTGTCTGAGGGTACCTGCCGGGGTTCATGACTCCCCGTCAGGGACTGTCTGACCCGCCGCGCCTTTTGTCTGCAGACTGAAAATCCATTTCCCTTTATCTCTCCAGAAATTCCATCAGCTTCCCATAAGAATCTACCGCATCCTGATATCCCTGCCTGTACAGCCTGTTCAGCTTCTCCTTATCCTGCTCCACCCTGCCTACACCGTAGGACTTCTTCGGACGGATCACAAATGCCTTCCCGCTCCTTCGCAGCCTCTCGATGTATGCCGCCTGTTCGTTATAATGCCTGTAACGCCGCGCCATCAGTTCTGTCACTTTAGGATATCGCCAATATCTCAGCCTGGCCAATAACAGCATCATCCGTTTGGTGCGTCTTTTCACGTATCCCGTTTCCTTGGTCATCACCACCACGTTTTTTCGATTTCCGTCCATTACGGATTTTTGTATGGGAAGAGAATCACTCAAGCCCCCGTCCAGATACAGTCCTCCGCCGATCTTCACGTTCCGCGAGACAAGCGGCAGTGAGGCGGATGCCCTGATTTTCGTAATATCTGTTTTCATATTCCGCACGCGGAAATAGACCGGCCTGCCGCTTACGATGTCCGTGGCTATACTGTAAGCCTTGCCCTCATACTTTTCAAAAGTCTGGTGATCAAAGGGATTCAGCTTCTCCGGAACCAGATGATAATTCATCTCCACATTAAACAAATCTCCTGTGGTCAGCAGGCTTTCCAGACTGCAGTACCTTCTGTCTCCCACATAGTCCACACAGACTGCCCTAGCACGTCCGCGCTGTTTCGACAGGTAGCTGGCCATGCTGCACGCCCCCGCCGAGACCCCGTATACGCTGGAAAATTCTATCCCCTTATCCAGGAAAAAGTCAATTACGCCTGCCGTATAAACCCCCTTCATTCCGCCGCCTTCCAAGATCAGGCCTGCCTGATACATATCAATCCCACCTTTCCGTCCCGCGCCAGGAACTGCCCATATATACTATCTTACGCGCCATGGTTCTTCCTGACACTTATGCCGCCTTTGTTCGACATGAACATTTATCCGCGCTTCCTTCCCCCGCTCCGACTGTCTGATCCTTCTTATTTTACCACATTTTCCGCTCAATACAAGTTTATTTCCCCAAACCGGGAGAGTTTATCCCTGCCCACCCCGCGGCCTGTGCACCCGTTTCGGCAAACTTCCAGGTGCGAGGAGCCGCGCTTTACCCGCAGGCCTGCGTATAAAAGCCGGGAGTCAGGAAACTTTCGTTCCCTGACTCCCGACTGCTCCAAGACAAATCCTGTTAAACTGTATTCTTATACCATGACAAAATCCCCGCTTCGGTAAAATACTCCGTTTACCAACGGCTTCTCCAGATTCATCGGCTCCGTCCCGGCACTTTCCGGTTTCTCCAGCCTCCCCCTGCAAATCAATTCTTCAATCACCTGCCCCACCAGTTCACCGCAATAAACGGAAATCCACTGATTGATCTGTTCATGGAGCCGCCTGGGCACAAATGCTTCAAAGCTCCTGCGCACGGATAGCAGCCATTGGCACAGAATCCCGTCGATATCGGCATTCT
The DNA here is from genome assembly GCA_910586515.1 of uncultured Acetatifactor sp. Classification (GTDB taxonomy): domain Bacteria; phylum Bacillota; class Clostridia; order Lachnospirales; family Lachnospiraceae; genus Acetatifactor. The sequence goes on along the minus strand of CAJUGL010000071.1, from coordinate 9,036 downwards.
CCTCCTTATACATGGCACAAAAGTCCGCAAATTGTGCTTCGGTAAAACAGGGAAAATTCAACAGATACAAATTCCCGTCTTTCCGAACCAGATTGTTCCGCAGCAGTTTTGCCAGATCCGCCTCCTCCAGCAGTCCCTCTGGCACAACTCCCTCCCGGCATTTCCCCGGAATCTCATTGTCCCCAAGCCACATGGTCCCTCCGTTGTTATAGACATCCCTGTTGTGATACTTATTTACCCAGTACAGATACATATGGCCCCTTGGAGTTCCGTTGACATTACATCCTGTAGTGAGTCCGCTTACGATTTCACGCTCATCCTGAGTCTCCGACACCACAAACCACCCGTGTCCGCCGTCCTTTCTGGGCGGGAAATTGCCGTTTTCCAGATGCAGCCGATTTTTTTTCAGACTTTCCAGTTTTTGCCGGAGCAGATAGGGTACCAAAATATAGCCCAGCCTCTCCATCCCGAACCCGCTGCCATAAAATCCTATCTGCCTGTAGTCTTTTTTCCCGTCCCAGATGGTTTTCTCACAGTAATCCCCAATCTTTTTCACCATGGACTCCAGGATATCCTCCGTCTTCGCTCTGTCCTGCAGCCGAAAAACAATAAAATCCGTAGCGTATTTGTTCCCGTTTCTCCTCACTGCATCTCCGTATTCCAGATGCGGAAGTTCGTCCTCAATGTAAATCGTAGGAATTCCTGTGCACATGCTGATCTCCTCCACAGTCAGCGGCTTCTCATATGCTGCCTTGCAGATGGCTCTTGCGATCTGGCTGTGAAGATATTGGTGGGAATTCATTGACCCGTTGCACCCATACGTATTCCAGTTGATCCTCTGATATATCTTATCCATATTCTTTATCCCTATCCTTTCCCGAATTCTGCTGCGCCCCACATTCAGGCGCCATTTCACTGTAGCTTCAGTCAGAGAATACTTTCGCGCCAACTGCTTTACCGGCATCTCACCGATGTAATAATCCACGAAAATATTCCTGTACTCAGAGGAAAGCGTATGGAGGCACTGAAATACCGGTTCATATTCTTCTTCCACCTCTTCTTCATCAATCCGACAATAGTCATATTCTGTTTCTAAAAATTCCTCTCCTGAAAAAATCTCCAGGCTCCTGTTCCCCGCGTCAATAAAACGCGCATAGCGGTTGTGCGCAATCCGCCATACCCAGGCCTCCAAAGATTCAATTCGATATTTCTGCATACCTCCTAAAATATGCAGCAGAATCTCTCCCGCCAGGTCTTCCGCATCATGCCAGTTGTTCAGCCTGTGATGACAGAAACGAAAAATCGGTTCGATAAAGGGAATGATCTCCTGTCCGTCCATATACATTTCCTCCTTGAAAAATACAGCAATCGCGATTACACCTTATAAGTGCTCTAAAACAGAATTCGGATAGGTTAAATCACGAAAGTTTAGGCGGTCTGCAGATGATGCGGGAGCCCCTATTCTGTTTCGGCAAAACGCTCCATCAGGCTACGGTATTTTTCCGCTCCTTCTCTGTCATTCAGATCGCTGCAGGCTCTATAGGCCTGTTCATAAATTGCCCGGGCCTTCCTATCCGGTTCGGCAATCAGTTTCGCCGCAAAATCATCTTTCCCGATAAATGCCAGAAGCTCTCCTGTCTTTCCGGTCAGAAGCAGCGCCTCAAAATAAAACTGCAGATGAAGCACATTTTTCTCAGAAAGATACCGTTCAAGACATTCTCCCAGGATTTGTTCATCCCTGCGTTCCTCCGCCAGAAACTGCAGCCGCTGCATGGTAAATACCGCATACAGCCGCTCGTCCTCTCCCCTGGCCATGGGAATCAGGGTCTCGCAGAGCTTCAGCGCCTTCTCGTGGTAATCTCTGCTTCTCTGCAGAAGCATATGCAGTTTCCAACCAAGAAGCTGCAGGTTGCCGTCATCCTCCTTCAATTCTCTGTCCAGATAGCGCATTGCCTCCCGGTAATTCAGTTCATTGCGGTCTGAAGAATATTTTTTCACCAGAAACAGTATCTTGTCATAATCCGATACCCCGAAAAGCTCGTCGATGCTGACGTTGAAAAAAGCAGCAATCTGAGGAAGCAGGCAGATATCCGGCACACTGACGCCGTTTTCCCAGCGGGAGACAGCCTGGGGGGAGACAGCCAGATATTCCGCCAGGGCTGTCTGAGTAATTTCCTGTTCTTTTCTTAGTTTTGCAATCTGTAATCCGATTTTGTTTTCCATTGAAATCCTCCTGTGCATATTCAGAAAAGCTCTCCTGATGACTTCATCGATGTGATAACCATTATACTAAGAATACACACATTTGCCTATCAATTGTGTAGTTGAACCCGTTACACGCTGCAGTTGACGCTGTTGTTCACTCCGTCCACAGCAACAGAGACGCAGCCCGTTTTCTGGCAACAGTTCAGCCAGGACACTGAACGGTTATGTTTTCTGATCAATTCCGTCTTCACTGCCATTTCAGGAGATTGTTTACAAATAGAGTCCTCAGCTCAAATCGGCTTTCCCGCTCTCCAAACCGAATCATCACCCAGTTTTCCTCCATTTCAGTGACAACGCCCTCCCCGAACATTTTATGCACCACAATCAGTCCCTCTCCCAGAGCCTCACAGAACTGTGCAAACGCTTCCCCTGAAAAAACGTTCCGATCTCTCCCCCTTCCAACTCCCCCGTGTACAGCCTTTACGGCGCCAATCCGAATGTCCGCCCCTTCCCTGCTCTGTCCGGACAATGCAGGCATTACGCCCTGCATAAGTTCCCTGCCGAATACGGATTTTTGGTTTATCGTAAAAAGGATTAATCTCTCCTTAGCCCTGGTCACCCCCACATAAAACAGCCGGCGCTCTTCCTCAAATGCCTCCAGATCCCTGTCCGCATCAGCTCTCATGCTTCCGGGCATGCTGTCCCCATACCGTTTTCCTCTTGTGTCCTTTCCTCCAATGCCCCAACCCGACAGGCAGCGGCTGTCCCTTCCCTTCTCCCCGGCCTGCTTCCCCTGCTCCGGACCGCCTTCCGGAAAAATGCCGTCAATCACATCCATCAGATAGACCGTATCATATTCCAGGCCTTTGCTGGCATGAATGGTTGAGAGAATAAATCTGCACTTCGGATCGTTTTTCTTCTCTTTGATGATCTCCTGCAGCTCACCCAGACGTTCCACCAGTCTCCGGGGAGACTCCTCGTTCCTGGCCAATGCCCGCAGCACAAAGAGCCTGCCGTCCCCCAGGCCCGCCCGTTCCAGATAATCCCCATACCCCAGTTCCCGGACAATCCGGTTCACCGCCTGCTCCGCCGTATCCTTCAGGAGTTCCTTCAGACCGGAGCGGATCTCCCTGCAATTCTCCCTGACCTTTGGCTGCAGTTCCCCGTGAAAGATGGCCGTTTCCAGTACCCCCAGCTTCTTTTCTCTGCTGATTTCACAGATCCGCGCCGCATTCTCCTTGCTGATATAAGTGGAGAGCTTATAATAAACCTGTAAAAATAAGTCCGTATCCCCGGGATTTTCCGCAAAAAGAATCATATTCTGAATGTCCAGAACCACCCGATGGGTAAAAAAAGCCAGTTCAGCGCTGCGGATACGATAGGGAATCCCCTGCCGCTCCAACAGGTCCACCAACGGCAGCGCGCTCTCGTTATCCCGGTACAGCACCGCCGTCTGGGTTCTGCAGTCCTGTGCCACTTTCACCAGATACCGATACTGAACACTCCGGCCCTTCAACTCTATCTCCCGAATCTCTGCCCCTGCCGGACGAGCCGCGCGCATATGTTTTTCATGGCGAAGAACATTTTTCTGAATAAAACGGTCTGCAGCCTCTACAATCCTGGCATTGGAGCGGAAATTTTCCTCCATCAGCAGCACTTTCGCCCCGGGATGGTCCTGCCCGAAGCGAAGCAGCGCCTCCGGATAAGCGGCCCGGAAGCCGTAAATGCTCTGATCCTCATCCCCCACCATAAACAGCTGATCCCGCTCTCCTGCCAGAATACGGATGATTTCATGCTGAATCTTCGATGTGTCCTGGGCCTCGTCCACACAGAGATAGGGATACCGGTTCTGAAAATACTGCAGCGTCTCCGGACTTTTCCGCAAAATCGCATAGGCATATGTCATTTGATCGTCATAATCCATCATCCCCCGGCTCCGCAGCTCCCCGCAATAGTTCTGGTACATTTCCCCTATCCGAAAACCGCAGCCTTCCTCCAACTTACGGATTTCCTCCCCGGTAAGCATACTGTTCTTAATATAAGTGATCAGGGTGCGGATATTTTTGATATCACTTCCCGCCGGATAAGCGCCCTCCACTTTCTGATAAATGCCGGACAGCATGGCCGTCACAACCTTCTCATCTGTCAGCAGGGTAAACGCGCTTTTTCCGATAAGCCTTCCGTAATACTGGATAATTCTGGCACAGACGCCGTTAATGGTGCGGAACTCCAGACGCCCGCCCATTTCCTCCCCAAAATAAGCACGAAAACGGGCCGCCATGTCATGAGCGGCGGCCACTGTATAGGTCAGTGTCAAAATCTCTTCCGGCAGAATCCCTGCACAATAAATCATATAACCCAGTCTGGTAATCAGCACCGTAGTCTTTCCGCTTCCAGGCACCGCAAGCAGCAGCACCGGTCCCTCCACACTGCGTACCGCCTCTGTCTGCTGCTCATTTAGCCTGATCTGAAATCCGGCACAAAATTCTTCGTATGTCATCTGCTCTGTTCCTGTATTTCGCTTACTCCCTTTTCAGAAAATAGTTTCCTAAATCTTCCTCTTGCCTTTCCCCATTATACCATCCTTACCCCTTCCCCGCAATCCGGTTCCCCTCACTTTTCCATCATTCTTTTCCAATCTTCTCCATTATCGCTGCTATTCAGACAGGACACTGAGCTGTTGCCGCTATCTTGCCGTTATCCGCAGATCTCCGCTGACCGTAGAGACGCTCACCCCGTTCTTCCCGCCCCCATACTGCCCCCGGGCCTGATTTCCCCTCTTATTGAACTGAAGCGCCTCATCAAAGAAGGTATCGCAGTCCCCGCTGGTGGAATCGAAATCCAATGTCAGAGAGGCGGACTCCGGCAGTCCAAGCTCCACCTCCCCGCTGGTGGTGGACACTGTCAAGTCGCCTGTAAGCTCATCCAGATATGCCCTCACATCCCCGGAAACCGTGCCGACGCTCCCCCATCCGGTTCCATTCAGCAGAGTCACTTCACCACTGGTACTCTTCACCTGAAATCCTCCGTCCAACAAATCCAACCGCACATCCCCCGAGGTACTCTCCCCTTCAAGCTGCCCCTTCCCCTCCTGAAGCCTAATATTTCCACTGGTGGTGGAGAAATTTATATCGCCCTGAATCTTTCCCATGGAAATATCCCCGCTTGTGGCAGACACGGTCACATCTCCCTGAACCTCCCCCACCTGAATCTCGCCGCTTGTGGAGGAAACCTTCGCATTTCCTTCCGTCTGCCCCAGGCTGATGTCCCCACTGGTTGTGGACACGGAAATCTGCCCGGCCAAAGTCTCCAGCCGGATATCACCGCTGGTGGAAACCACCCTCAGTTCCTCAGTCCTCAACTCTGAAAAAGAAATATCCCCGCTTGTACTGTTTACGAAAACATGCTCCGCTTCCCAAAGGGGGATTTCTGAACGCACATCACCGGCTGCCGTCTTTACGGAAAGCTCCTCCAGACCTTCGGAAAAACCCGCAGGCAGATAAATTTCCGTGTACCCATCCCAACTGTGGAAGGTGAAGAACGCAAAGCGCCTTCTGCTGACACCCTTCACCAGAATTTCCCCATCCCTGCACTCTACGGTGGAAATCTGCTTTTCCTTTGGCTCAAAATTCAAATACTCCCGCACCACAACGCTGTCACCTTCTCCAGGATAAAACAGTACGTCATTGAATGTCATACCATAGTCAATGTTCAGAACCTCTTCCATGGGAATTTCCTGCTCCATTACCAGATGATACCTGCCTCTGTCGCCTTCTCCAGTGTGCCATCCTGCCCTTTCCAGAGAAAGAAACAAAATGGCGCACAGGCAGATGGCCACTCCAATGAAAAAAATAATACTTGCGATTTTTAACTTTCTCATCTTTCACCCTCCGCGGATCTATTCCGTTCTCTTCTCCTGTTTCAGGCTGAGAATCAGGAATAAAACAGCCTGTGCACAGCCTCCCATCAGAAATACAATCCAAGTAACATCCCAGCGCAGCGTCACAAAGCTGATGATGAAATACAGCATCAGCGTCACAAGCCAAATGATGGCGCTGACGGAATACTTCAGGGCCTTTTCCCTGCTTCTGGCACGCCGGGCCTCCTGGTAGGATTCCACCATGTTCATCTCCCCTTTGTTGTAATTCGGATACATATTTGCTGCATACACCAGTATACAGGTAGGCGCAATACACAGCAGCCCTGCCCCAATCAGACCAAGCAGCCCTATCTCCGGTATCTTGTAAAAGAATGCTTCCGAAATATACATCCAGGCGATCAGTGCCACCCCTGCAAAAATGTAGAGTCCTATGGCCAGGGCCTTAAGCAGAGCTTTCTTCTTCCGATCCTCCGCAGACAAATACAGATCCGGTTCCTCCAATTCGCGAAACAGCTCCGTCACATCCCCTATGGATGCAATGACCATCTGCCAGGCGTCCTCCTGGGAATATCCTTCGGCAATGAGATCCTGGTACTTCTCTATGGTATTCTGGGCCATTTCCTCCTTCAGCTCCATGGCCTTCCTGGTTCTGGGAGCCTTCGCAAACAGCTCCTTTATATGTTGTCTGATCTTCTCTTCCATGCTTTTCCTCTCCCTTTTCTTCTTTCTTTAGACTTTTTCAGCAACTGTTCAATGCCCTGTCGGAACGCTTCCCTTTTTCAGGTCTCCCGAAAGATTTCCTTCCGCGCCCTGCTACTTCAGCAGCCTGTCAATGTCTGCCTTGGCCTCTTCCCAGTCCCGCTTATAAACCTGGTAGGCTCTGCGCCCCTCCTCCGTAATGGAATAATAGCGTCTCCGGGCGCCCACCGTCTCGTCTCCCCAATAGGTGCGTATGTATCCCGCCTGCTCCAGTCTGCGGAATGCGGAATACAGGGTGGCTTCCTTCAGCTCACAGCGGTTATCTGTCTTTTTCATAATGTCCTTGTTGATCTGGTAGCCATAACTATCCTGCTCCAGAAGATGCGCCAAAATAATGGCTTCCGTGTGTCCCCGTAAAATATCGGAGGTAATCGACATATGTTCTCCTCCTTTCTGAATATACTATATCTCAATATACCTCACCTGTCAAGGTATATTTTATATTGAAATATATTTTCTGAAATATTCTCTCGCCCATGCAACAGGCCTGTGATAAAATATTACCTGAATCTATCCGAATCCAACAAGAGATGTAAGGAAAAAGGAACGGCATTCCTTTACAATAAAAAACAGAAGGAGGGATTGTATGGACTGGCTTCATGGGATGAATCGTGTCATAGCATATATAGAAGAAAACCTGACACAGCCGATACAATACAGTTCGCTTTCGCGGATTGTTGGCTGTTCCGTCTACGAATTTTCGCGGATATTTTCCTTTATGGCAGGAATATCTGTCTCGGAATATATTCGCCGGAGGCGATTGTCTCAGGCTGGCCCAAGTTATTACACAGAACCCTTTTATCAAGTCAGCGCATATTTCTGTACGCCCGGAAGCGATAAGGTAAAAACCATAATCGGCGCTGAGTACAAAGAGGCAAAACCGGAAGGCATTACGCTCTCTGTGGAAACCATTCCCGCTGCAACCTGGGCTGTCTTTTCCTTTTACGGACAGACTGGCTATGACAAATATGATGAGGCCTATACCAGAATTTTGACAGAATGGCTTCCGGCAAGCCAATACAGACGGGATGAAACGGCTCCCAATCTGGATGTGTACCCAAGCGGGGAAATCAATGAGAATTATGCCTGGGAAATCTGGGTGCCCGTTTTACGCAAGTAACCCTTTCTCTGCCATTGGCTTTGACCATAGCAGCAACTTTTGCCTGATCTTCCTGAGTCGGAAGCTGAAATTCCTGACTCAGGTTTTCCGGACCTGATTTCTTTGGGCAAACTGTATGAGTTATCTAATCGAGCAGGGGCGATTTTATCCCTGCTCGCTGCGCGGCCCGTGCGCCGCTTTAACGGCAAATTTACAAGTGCGATAAGCCGCACTTTGTACACGGCCTGCGCATAAAAAAGAGCCGACATTCAGTCAGCCCCTGTGCGACAGTTTCTCCTGTCGAATAATCCGCTGTATGCTTTTTTCGGATAAAAAATAAGTCTCAGCCAGTTCATCCATGGACACACCGGACAGATAATCTGTGTAAATCAGATGGTTTCTGTCCTGCAGCTCCACCCGGTAGGAGGTTTTGGCCCCCCATTCCTGCCTGTTCTCCTGCTTCCGCGGAATATATATGCTCGCTCCGTCAACATACTGCTGTATCAATTCTATAATCTCACCCGGCAGAATTTCTTCTGCTCTTCTATAGCCCATGTCTGCCTCCTTCATTGACAATTTCCCATTTCCATTCACAGCCGCGTTACTGAGCGACGTGAATCCACAATGTCAGGAAAGCATTGGCTATAACAATTCAATTGCAACGGTCCGACTGCAAACATGCAGCTCCGCTGTTTGTCCTGCAATAGCCAGTGCTATGCAGACTTAACATATCTCATCATATAGAAGACTCCTTTCCGATTTTCCGCCTTCGGGAAAACCCCACTCTCAGCCTAATCCGGCCTGAAAACCGTTTCCGAAACACCTCTTCAGCATAGCATGCCCTGCCCGAAAAAGCAAGATTTTATTCCGCAGATCCCGGAATAAACATGTCTCGCAAAATTGCACAGAGCGCAAATTGCAACGTTTACCTTGCAAGAGCCGTTTTTTTGCTTGACGGTTCTGTCTGAATGGGATATAGTATGCTTATCAAGAGAGCCAATGGCTAGAGTACAGCTAGCCGCCGGCAAATTTGCAAAATAGCGCCTTACTTTACCAGAGCGAGGGCGCTATTTTTTGCGTGCAATATATACAA
>CAJUGL010000070.1 GCA_910586515.1 uncultured Acetatifactor sp. | reverse complement strand
CCCCATAATCATCCGCATACAGGAACACCGGTATCTTCATCACGGCCGCATCAAAGGCCGCGCTGGAATAATCCGTCATAAAGGCATCGCATCCGGCCAATATCTCATACATATCGTCCACACGGCTCACATCCACGATTCTTTTCTTTCTGCCATCGGAATGCCTTTCCTCCGTCCCGCCGTCTTCCTCTCCCTTGTCCATGTTCCGGGCCACCAGCTGGGGATGCAGCCGCAGGAACAGATACCATGTCCCGCCGAACCTTTTCTCCAGTGCCCCCAGCAGCCGCCCGAACTCCGGGAATTCCTGGTTTACCGCAATGGCCCTGTCCGTCCCCTGGCTTCCTCCTCGGAACGTGGGCGCATACATGAGTATCTTCGCGTCCTTTTCCAGATAATAGGCTTCCCTTACTTTCTTCCTTGCCACAGTCCTGTCATTGACCAGGATGTCGCACCGCGGCGAACCTGTCCGTAGTACCGGCCCGTTATAAATCATCCCTGTGGGAAGCGTGTCATCGTACCACTTTGAGTTGGACAGCACATAATCTATCATGTCCGAATCGTGCTTGCTGACCAGATACGCAATCCTGGAAAAGGATTTTCCCCTGTCCAGGCAGGTGGGCTTGAACCCCAGCTTCGCATGCCAGGTCTGAATGTAAATCTGCCCTCTGCGCTTCCTGGCCTCCAGCTGTTTCCTGCTGTTGTCTATCCAAAAATGCGCCGTGGACAGCTGATATGCCCTGTTCCACAAGGTGTTGCGGACAACCTTTATCTCCTCCGGAAACCCCTTCGCCACATCGTTCACCAGCCATACCAGCTCATACCCCTCGTTCCGACGGATAAACTCTTCCGCGATATATTTGGGGTTGCAGGTATAACCCGTGGTTCCCTCGATACAGCAGAAGACGATTTTCTTCCGGCGAATGGGAAAGATTCTGCAGAGATAAAAAGGGATGCTCTGGACTCTCGCCTTCCATATTCTTTTTTGAATATACCGCTCTTCCTCGTTTATCCCTGCTCCCGCCTTTCTCTTTCGGCCGATTTAGCAACCGTCTGCCCTACCTCTGTTTTCTCTTTCCGCAGGTTCGGTTCCTTTTTACCCTACCTCTGTTTCTTCTTTCGGCAGATTCAGCAACATCCTGCCCTGTTTTCCTTTTTCCATCTCCGCAGATTCATTCATGTCCCTGCCCCGCCCACATTCTCTCGTCCTCAGCTCCCGCTCCTCTGCTGAAAGGACTCCAGCGTATACCGGAACGCGTCCTCCAGCCCCACCTGCGGATGCCAACCTATACCCATGATCCTGTCCACGTTCATGATGCCAAGCTTGAAAGGCAGATACTGCAGCTTCTGCCCCTCCTGGCTGGCATACCGCACCTTCACCCTGCCCCTGGCATCCAGCCCGGCAATCAGTTCCGCCAAATCCCGGATGCTGATCAGATTATCCAAATTCGCAATATTGTAATAATGTTCTCTTCCTTTCGTAAATGCCAGCAGCATCCCGCCGATGGCATCCGCCACATAAGTGTAGGTGCGCACCGCGCTGCCGTCCGACTGCAGCACGATGTCCTCCCCCTTTATCACATTCCGGAGGAACTCCGAAAACGCCCGCCCGTCCTCCAGGGATATCCCCGGGCCGAATGTATGGCAGAGCCGGACTCCCACATAGGGGATGCCGTACTGCGCCTCATAAGACGCCAACATAGTCTCGCACATACGCTTTGCCTCCGGATAACAGGCTCTGGCTCCGTCACAGTGGAGAGCCCCCATGTCATCCTCCCGAATCCCTTCTTCCCGCTTCCACTCACCGTATATTTCGACGGTAGATACATAAAGAACCTTCTCACTTTTCTTCTCTTTGGCAAGCTCCAGCACGTTCCGCGTCCCCTGTAGATGCCCCCAGAGGGTGTCCACCGGCTCATTGGTAAAGTCCATGGGGCTGGCCGCCCCTGCCGTGTGGAAAATGTAATGCACAGCTCCGTCCCATCTGATCGGTTCCGTAATGTCCTGTACCAGTGTATGGACATTGGGCAGTTTTAAGGATTCACCGAACACTCTCTCCAACTTCTTCCCATTTCTTGCCAGCGCGATAATCGTGACATTAAGGTTCCAGTCAATATCGGCTTTACTGACAGCCTCTACAAGATACATTCCAAGCCTTCCGGTAGCTCCCGTGACCAGAACCGTCTTATTTCTGAACCTCTCCCAGTCTATGGGATTATTCATTATGATATCTATATCCCTTTGTTCCACCATGGTCTCACTCCTCACGTCGCATCCCGCAGATTTTGCTTTCCGGCTGAATCCCGCAATATCGCATGTCTCTATCACAGGCCGAACACGAATTTGTTTTCCTCCAGCTCCAGCATGGCCTTTAAAAAGTAATAATCTTCCGGCGTGGTGATTTTCAGGTTCACGCCCTGTTCTTTCACCAAATGAACCTCGCCCCCCGCCCGGGCGTACACCATGGCCGCATCCAGCAGGGGGACAGAGCCTTTCTCCGACAGTTCTGTCTTCTCATATGCATCCAGGATCCTGCCCAGCCGGAACGTCTGGGGCGATGTCATGGAATAGGTATCTTCCCTTTTTTTAAAATCATCCATGCCGGCATCCTCCGCATCCGTTATCACCACAGTCTCCGTCACCGGGTGCACCGTGACGGCACAGCCATGCTGCCGGGCAATGCGTATGTTCTCGTGAAGGATGGACAAATCCACCAGCGGCCTTACGCCGTCATGTATCACTACGATATCATCCTCTTTCCCGCCCTCTTCCACCACTGTTTCCAGCCCTTTCTGTAAGCTGCTCTGCCTGTCGCTGCCCCCAACGATTACCTTGCCCGCCTTGCTGATGCGGTACAGCGCGATCAGGCTGTTCATGTGCTCCACGTAGCTTCCATGGCAGACGACGATTATGCTGTCGATTTCCCTGCACTCTTCAAATTTTTCCAGTGTATAGACAATAATGGGCTTGCCCATCAGTTTCAGAAACTGCTTGGGCAGTCCGCTGTTGCGCATACGCTGGCCTACCCCGGCGGCAAGTATGATTGCATAATTCACTGTATCCGTCTCCGTTCTGCCTTTGTTATGTACCCGTCCTTAACCGGCTCATTTTTATATAATAATATATATATACCTTAAAATCCACTTATAAAAAAACCCATCATCGCACAAGCAACAATAGGTTCCGACACTTCCTTGCTTCCATGCAATCCGTTCCTTGCTTCCCTGCCCCAATATTCATTGAAACGCTCATTCCTTCCACAGGACAATACCGCACTATCCTAATTCCTATATCGGCATTTTGTCCCAAATCCTTTACCTCTGCCAAACTGGAATTTTCTTCCGAATTTCTTCCTCAGGATCTCATCCCTCCCTGTCTCCCTCCATGCTGCCCCATCCGGAAATCCTTCCTGCCGTCCCCCTCATTCCCCCACACAGTACGCCTCCGGCTCATTCAAAAACACATCCGTAATCCCCTTCCTCTCCAACGCCGCCAAATCCAGCCTGTTCCCTGTAGGCTTCTCCGGATACAGCCGTCCTCCGCCCCAGGCCCGCACCCTGAAGCCCGCAAACTTCTCAGGGGGAAGATCTATCCCGTACATACTCGGATGCAAATCATCGGCGCCGCAGCCGCCCTTCAGCTTGTACAGACAGTCCGATATCTTGCCGTCCAGCATACCAATCCGTGCCCCGGGCTCCAGTCTGCGGACTTTCTCCAGAGACAACGCGCTGAAGGAGGAATAGACGATATGCTCCTGCAGCCCTCTCTCCCGGATCAGTCCGATGATCTTCTCCTCCATGCCCTCATAGGGAAGCATGCTGTTCTTCAGCTCGATATTGATCTGCAAGCCCTCTCTCAACCGCGGCTCCAGGAGATCCAGCACCTCCTCCATGGTGGGAATCCGCTCTACCCGCCCTTCTCCCGCGTCAATCTTCAGCTCCTTCAGCTCCGCCAGCGTAAAATCCCGGAGCATCCCCCTTCCGTCCGTGGTTCTGTCCACCTTCTCGTCATGGCATACCGCCAGGTATCCGTCCTTCGTCAGCTGGATATCCAGCTCGATTCCCGTCAGCCCTTTGAGCTCCGCCGCCTTCTCAAAGGCCAGCAGCGTGTTCTCCGGATACATCAGGCTGCATCCCCTGTGTGCCCATATTTTCATAAAAATCTTCCTCCTCCCTCACGCCTGCTTCTCTTCGCCCGCTTCCTCACACAACCGCCTCCACCAAAACCCGCTCCCCCAGCTGTATCTCCTTCACCCCGACTTCCTTCTTTTTGTTAAAATTAAAACTCAGCATATACCCTTTCTCCAACTGATACCCCTCCAGATACTGGAGCAGCTGCCGTTCACCCCGTTCATGATAGGCATTCCCCCGCCAAATCTTCAGCTCCACCACATACTGCTCCCCCAGATAATCTATAACCACATCCGTCCGCCCCTCGTCCCGGGTGCTGGCTTCCACATAATAATTCCCAGTCCCATTTATAATCGGCTTCAGATAGAACAGAAAAAATTTCCGTCCCGACTTTTCCAGAAACCTTTCCTCGCTGCCTCCGTACAGCTCCGTAAAATGCACGCAGAACCGCTCCAGGATCCGCTTCATATCCAGCCGCCCATTCCGGACAAACTGTCCCTTATCCCTGGAGCCCTCCGTATATATGGCGCTGTTAATCCGTTCCTCCGACACAAACAGATTATACAGCCGGGTCTCAAAAATCCGGTTGGACACCATGACCTTCCCCTCATATTCCCTGATATATCCGAACATCCGGGCGACGTCCAGTATCTCATCATCCGTATTATAGGGGAATGACTTCCCCTCATACAGAAGCTCGTACAGCATTCTGCGCAGGCCTGGATAATCAGCCAGCTTCTTACGCAAATCGTCAAAGAGCGTGTTTGCCTCGGCCAGGAGCAGGCGCAATGCCTCCTGGAATCCTTCTTTCGTCCAGGCTGCGTTTCTGTCCGGAAACCCTTCTGTCCCCGCCACTTTTTCATCCAACAGCTTGCACAGGCGGCTTACCAAAAACGGGTATCCCGAAGTGTAATCATACAGCATCTTCGCCATAGTCTGGATATCCATCCCGACACAATAGTCTGTCCTGTATCCCTCCAGCATTCCGGCAATATCCGCCCTGTCGAACTCCATGCTGACGTCAAAATCCGCAGCAATATTCCAAGGGCTGTTATACTGGTGGGACTCCTGCGGGCGCAGCTTCCGTTTCAGATTCTTGATATCGTATACGCTGGCCAGAATCACTGACCGGAACGTAGGGCGTTCCGGCCTTTTCAGATATTTATCCCTGAACATGCCCAGAAGTTCCATAAACGCACTATAATTTGCCGCCTTATCCACCTCGTCTATCAGCAGCACCACCGCTTTGCCGGAAACGGTACAGAGCCGCGAGACTATCTTTGACAGTTTCAGAACAGACAGCTTTTCCTCCCTGCAGGAACTCAGCGTCTCTCCAATCAGTTCCCTCACGGCTTCGGATGCCAGCTTTGCCTCCCCATAATCGATATTGTCCCCAAACAGCTCGAGAAGCGTATACGCCAACGTCTCTGCCGATGCAAAGGGCGCTTCCCCAATTCCCTCAAAGCTGACGGAAAACACAAGATAGCGGCCTTCCAGCCGTCTCTTCAGGAGAGACAGGAGCGTAGTCTTCCCATACTGCCGCCCCCTGTTGACGCAAAAGTACTCCCCCCGCTCCACCATCTGCTCCAGTCGTTCCAACTGTCTTTCCATGTCCACCATGTAATGCCGCTGCGGATAGCATCGGCCTGTAGTATTGAATTCTCTGCCCAAACGCTCTTCCCCCTGCCTCAGCCACAGAAATATCCCGATCACTCACGCCTCTGTCAGTACCTCTTCCCCGGAAACTTTCCGGACGTCCGTTTCGCCCACATCGTATGCATACTTTCATTTTACCATACATCATTCCTCAGTTGAAGCAGAAAATGCGGTTCACAGCCCCCTTTTCGTCAACACCGGCGCAGACGGCCAGCCCCGCGAAAGGCGCCCTGCGCAGCTGAATCATCTACCGTCTTTCCCCCATTCTACCGTCCCGCCTGCCGGAGGAACCCCTCCATCAACTCCGCCAGCGTCACGGATTCACCTCTGGTAAGTTTAAAGCTGTCCTTCTCCGTTCCGTTGACCATGGACAGAAAATCGCTGATCTCATACCTCAGCCCGTCCCCCAGAAAGATTTCCGAATATTTCTGCACATCCTCCGGATTCTCGTGGTGCACCTCAAAATAAGCGGTCTTCCACCAGGGCGCCTCCGCCACAATATACCCCTTCGTTCCCCCGATCAGGAGCCGCCCATCAGACTTTACCCCTAATCCGCAGGTGGCCGTAGCAATTCCGTTGGGATATTTCAAAGATATCCTCGTAAACAAATCCAGCCCATTCGCCCCGTTGAGAGAGTCGAACCGTATCTCCTGGAACTCCTTTCCGAACAGCTTCAGGATCGGCAGCATGCAATAGCTCCCCAGCTCCGTAAAGCTCCCCCCATACTCCCTGTCCGTCAGCTCCCTGCTGTCCGCATCTTCCAGCTTTGTAAAACATGCCTCCACGTTTCGAATGCTTCCTATACTGCCGCTGCAGGCAATTCCCAGCAGCTTTTGGAATCCCGGACAGTATGCCGTCTTAATCCCCTCAAAGAGAATCAGCCCTCGCTCCTTTGCATTCCCAAAAAGCTCCTCCGCCTGGGCCCGCTCCAGCACCATTGGCTTTTCGCAGAGGACATGCTTCCCATGCTCCAGCGCCGTTTTAATATATCCGTAGTGGGTCTCGTGGGGCGATGCGATATACACCACATCCACAGCCTTAAAGAATTCATCAATGTCCCCGTAGGCATCGATTTCCCATCTGTCGGCAAATCTCACCGCGCTTTCCCGGTGGGGATTATACACTCCCTGAGCGCTGATGCCGCTGACCAGCTTCGCCTCCTGTACAAACCTTCCCGCAATCCTGCCAGTCCCTATGATGCCCACTCTCTGAATATGGCTGTTCTGTTCCCTCAGCATGGTGCTGGATATGTTCTTGGTTCGCTCCAGGTAGACTACCTTGCAGTAATCTTTCAGGTAATCAAAGCAGCCTGTCCAGTCGGAGCCCACGGTGAAGATGTCAATGCCCAGTCTCCTGATGTCGTTAAACTTCTGCCCTTCCGTCTCCTCTATAATAATTTCATCCGCGAAACCTGTTCTTTTTACATTTTCGATGCGGGTCACCAGCGAATCAATTACGTTCAATTTTCCCCGAGTCTTGTCATAGGCTTCCGTGGTCACGCCCACGATCAGATAGTCCCCCAGGGCTTTAGCCCGCTGAAGCAGGCGGTAATGTCCCTGGTGAAAGAGATCAAACGTTCCATACGTAATCACCTTTATCATCATAATATACCATCTACTTTCCTGTCAACTATATAGCGCTTAGGCTTGTTACTGTGAACCGTAAATTAAGCTTTTGCACACGAACCCATGCACCTTCTCCCCGCATGTCCCGTCATTGTTCGCCGCGATTCTCCCATATGCCCGGAGCTGCCTTTCCCTGTGGAAGGCATTTCCGCTGATATTGCCCTCCAGCAGATCCTCCAGGGAGTTGAAGGCGCTCTCCGCACAGGCATACTGCATCCATTCCGATTCCTCCGAAAATCCCGCCGCATGGGCAGACAGCTCCTCCCTGTGGAAACCCACCGCGATTTCCCGATATGCCCCCTCATCCGGATCCACATCATACAGCCTGCGGTCAAGCGCAGAGAAATAATGGCATGTGCCACTTTCCGATTCCGGCAGAAAAACCCCCCGGCTCCCCACCACGAAGTACCCGTTCCTCTCCTTGTCCGGCACCGGGAATGGTGGTCTCCATTCCTCCGTTTCCCCGGTCTCCCGGTCAAGGCGCACGAACATATTCCCCCAGAACGGGGAAAGATAGACATGCCCTCTGCCGAATGCGATCCCGCTGAAAGGGCGCTCCGCGCTCTCATGCCCCCTGGGAAGCTCCCTGCACCGGAACCCCTCCGGGAGCCTGTCATATACCCTGGCTTTTCCGCTCTGGGGATCCCACCTGGTCACCTTTCTCCCGGAGAAAGGAAGCATCCACAGATACCCTCCCTCAGGAATTAAGCCCAGACATCCGCCCGACATCTCAACGCCTGTGACCAGCAGCCCTGCCTTTCCGGTATTGCCGTCTATGGCCAGGATGCGGTCGTCCACGGGGGAGGCCAGCAGCAGGAACCCTTTCCACACACAGCTTCCCCCCACCCGCCAGATGCCGTCGGTACAATTTACGAAGACATCATTATAGCCTTTGATATAATCCACTTTGTCGCTTCTCGTGTCATATCTGACGATGGCGGGATACTGCATGGGAATCAGAAACAGACAATCTCCAATCCTCCATGCCCCCGCAAAAGCGCCGTACTGCTCTATATGGCGCTCCAGCGGAATGCGTCTCTGTATTCTGCCGTCCTCCACCACCAGGATATCCTGGGCATTCCCGGGACAGACGTACACCTTCCCGTCCATCCCGAACGCCCTTGTATAATATCCTCCGGCAGCATAAGCGGACAAATCGCAGTAATATTCATATCTGTAATCATTCCCCGGAGACCGATACAATTTATTCCCCTGGGTGACCATCCATTCGTCCTCTCTATATGCCTGGAATCCCCTGACAATCTCCCCCCGCCAGTCCCCCTCTGTCGGCGCGCTGTCAATATAATTATTGAAAATGAACAGCGGCTTCCCTGCCATGCCGAACAGGGAAGTGACGGATGTGGCCGCGTCCCCCAGATAGACATCGCAGTGGGAGACCGTCTCCGTGATATCCGGCGTATCGTCATAAATCCCCAAATCATGTTCCAGAAAGAACTTCTTCAGCTTATCGTAACTCGCCCTATACTCCGGCCGCAGAGAATCCAATGTAGATTCCAAAAGGGGATGAGGCCGCCACAGCAGGCACACATCCTCCCTTCCCTGAAAACAGCGGAACACATACGCCATCTTCTTCAGGAATCTGGGCGTATCCGCCAGCATCCCATTGATGCTGGTGTTGTAAAAGAACACCTTCCGGCCTTCCATCCTGTCCTTCCAGGCTTCCGGCAAAGCCCCCGGCCGGGCGCACATCCGGATCACCCTGTCAAACTTCGGCGACCCGAACGCCAGGAACTTGCCCTCCGGCAGCTCCGGCGCGAAAAACTTGCGGTACTTTTCCGCCTGGATCACAATATAGTCCGCATTGTAATACCCATAACATCTCGCCTGGGACTCAGCCATGCCCCCAGTAGTTGTATAATAAGGTATATATACCAATTTATCAGCATATTTCTTTATCTCACCCGAATAGAACCGGGGATCTACCGTAGTGACGAAATTTCCCTGGTCATAAGGGTTATGGATATATACAATGTCCGGCCTCCTGTCCTCCAGACGGTAATTTTCAAAATAGACGATCGGCACATCCGCCGGGAAGTCCTTCCCCTCATAATGGTATGCCCCCAGCGTACCGTCCCCCTTCCGGTCATAATAAGGAATGGGCACCACATAGGCGTCACAGTCCGGATCCTCCTCCGCTGCCCGCCAGACGCTCTCCAGCGAGTCCCACATGGACGCTTTGTAGGGGAGAAAGGCGATCTCCAGCCGCACCTTGATATCATGTCGGATGCTGCCCTCTATCCGCAGCAGCGCTGCCCGGAGCTTCTTATAGGCTTTGGCGCCGCCCATGACAGCATTTGCACGCACAGCAGCAGCGGCGCCGCCTACGGCATGCCCCCCATCCTCTCCGTGTTCCTCTAACAACGGCTCTCCCGTCGTCCGTCCCAGTTCTCCGTATATCCCATAGACCAGTTCGCAGTAGGACTCCAGCAGCGCTATCGTCGGGGCACCCTCCCCTTCCGTCGCCTCAATCAGGCTCCCCATCTGGATAGCGCCTTCCTGACACTGAGCCAGCAGCCCCATGGCCGCTGCCGGATCCTTCCGTTCGATTTCCTTCTTGATCTCCTCATGCGCCTGGCTCAGCAATTCCACGAACTCCTGAACCTGCCTTTTCTGTTCCCGTCTCATGCCATTTCTCCTGTCTCATCCTTCCTGCGTCCCGCCTGACATCTCTTGCTTCCCAATCCATATCCAGCGTCACGCCCGAAGCCCCTGTCTTCCCAACACCCATCCAGCGTCACGCCCGAAGCCCCTGTCTTCCCAACACCCATCCAGCGTCACCCCCGAAGCCTCTTGCTACTCAATCCCTACCCGGAGCCCCCATAAAGCCAGACGGCATCAGCCTATTCCCGGCGGCGGGCAAGCCCCCTCACTCCAGCTGCTTCTCCATATTGATTTCCAAATCTCCGTATATCCCCACCGTGATATCCTCCCCAAAAGGGAATATAATCGGCGCTACATCCTCTTCGAACCGATATACCGTAGTCCGCCCCTTTTGAGGATCCACGATCCAATATTCCCGAACGCCCGCATCCAAATACAGGACAGTCTTCTTTGCGTAGTCCATCTCCCTGCTGGAGGGCGAGACCACCTCTATGACAAAATCCGGCGCCCCTTCGCAGCCCCGCTCCGACAGCTTCTCTCTATCGCAGATCACGCTGATATCAGGCTCCACCCACTTCTCATCGTCCGCGTTCAGGTTCACGGCAAAGGGCGCTGGCATGACCTCACAGCCGCCGCCCTTTGCCTCCACATGATTACCGATTACCCTGGTAAGCTTGGCCACCAGCTTCTGATGCACAAAACCGGGCGGCGCCATATCGTAAAATTTCCCGTCTATCAATTCCGCCCGCTTCCCCTCCGGCAGCTTCCAGTAATCCTCCGATGTATACCGCCTTTCGCTATGCTGTATCAGGTCTTCCTCCCAATCACTTATGCCGCCCCTGTCTTCCCATGCCATCCGGCTATCCGCCTCAGCCCAGCATCTCGATAATCCGCCGGATCTCCTCATCTCCCGGCAGCAAAGCCTCCATCTGTCTCGCTACAGACAGCGCCGCTTCATACTGCCCTGCATTCATCAGCCCCCGCAGCTTCATCTTAATCTGCCTGGCCAGCACCTGGAACTCCCCTGCCGCCTGGCGGGACTCCTGCTCCTGCCGCTTCAGCTCCCCGTCTATCCACTGCAGACAGGGCTTTACCACCTTGTCCAGCCCCGGCAGCAGCTTCCTCACCTGCCTGATCGCAGTCACTGCCCCGCCGTACTCTCCCGCTTCCGCCAACCTCAGGAAATCAGAGATCAGATACGCCCCCTGATATTCTTCCGGCAGCATGTCAGGATTCCGGGCGATCACCTCCCCCTGATAGATGCTCTCGCACAGCGCCTTCTGACAGGCGGCATACTCACCCAGCTTTTCCATGATAAAACGGATCGCTTTTTCTCCTGCCTTTGACTCCTCTGTCCCGTCTCCGTCCCCGGGAAGCCCTTTCCCCGCTCCCGGCAGACCCCCGGCTCCCGGAGAAACCTGCCCGGACTCCATGGCTCTCCCCAGCCCTTCCTTCTCCCAGCGTCCCCCTTCCCTGACGGCGCCGGCCAGACTGTAGAGCCCTTTCCACACCCGCAAACGCGCGCTCCCCTCCTCCAGGATAGCCGTAAACCGCTCATTCCACCAGTCCGCTTCCTCCCAGGAGAACTTCTCGAAATACTTCTCCATCCCCTTCTTCCAGCGATAAAAGGGCACTGCCTCCAAAACCTCGCGGTTATCTCCCCCCAGCCGCTCCACAGCTTCCAGCATAGAGTACGTCTTCACCGCATACATGCCCTGCTCCGGCCGCTCCCACACACAGGCCGCCAGATCCGCAACCTCCCCGGAAAGCCTTGGAGCCGCAGGCACCTCCTCCGCCGGCTCTTTCCCGTTTCCCGCCTCCCCCAGGAAAGCCGCCGTCACGATCTCCGCCAGCCTGAAGAACCAATGCTTCGACTTCAAATCCCCATAGACGGAAAGCGTCCTGATCCGCTCCGTAAAATCCTCCGGCTTCTTGCAGCAGTCCGATATGGTCTGCACCAGAAAGCCCTCCAGCTCCTCCCGTTCCAGGAGCACATCGCACATCTTTCTATAAATCTCCCGCTCTTCCCCCTCTGCCTGCGGCATCCGCTCTATCAGGGACTTGAGCATCTCATTGTTCACGAAAAGCTGCGGCTCCTTCCAGTCAAAGCTCCGGAACCACCTGTCCGCCACCTCCGCCTTCCCCGATTCGATGGCCGCCCGCATCCCGTTCCCCAGCACAATGCTGCGGTTGCGCTGCTCAAAGCATTTATTGGTGATCGTGGTCTCGAAGCCCAGGAAAGATTCATCATCCACAAGGTAATCCTGGTAAATCTTCCAGTAATATTCCGCGTTCTTCAGAGCTTTCTCCAGCTCGCCCCGCTCCATGTACGCCACCGCCAGGTCTCCGGCAATCATGGCCTTCACCATCTTGTCCGCTTTCTCTTCCCGCAGATACCGCTCCCCTTTCTCAATGGCCTCATCATAGCGGTACAGCTCCATATAGCAATTGATCTCATTGGCAAAAAGGGAAGCGAGAAAATACTCATTATCTATCTTCCCCTGCCGGAACAGCCCGATGCCATCCAGGGACATCTCCAGGGACTTGCTGTACTCCTCAATGGCATTATACTCCTGCGCCAGCTGCAGCGTATGCTTCATGTTGCCCGGATCCGCCTTATGCTCCTCCAGAAGCAGGCTGATATTCCGCAGGGAATGGGCGCGGGCATCCTTGGGCGTCCGATAGGCGTAGCCGTAATGATGCACATAGGCCTGGAATTTCTTCGTCTTCCCCTTGACCCTGTTGAAACACTCGTGGATGCTGTAGATGAACTTCACATCCGGCTCCAGCTTCGTCATGCGCCCCACCAGCAGGTCGCTGAATACGCTTCCCTCCAGATCCAGGTAATTGCGCTGGGTGTAGACCGCGAACCCGTAATTCCTGTACTCCCCCGAGCGGAAGAACGCAATGATCTCCTCCGTATCCTCAAACCACTCATCATCGTCCAGGAACAGGAACCACTTCCCCTTCGCCTTCTTCAGCCCGGCGTTCCGCGCCTTGGCAAAGTCCCTGCACCACTCGAAATCAATAATATGGTCTGTATACTCCTCTATGATCTGCCGCACCTGCTCCCCGCAGCCCGTATCCACCAGAATCAGCTCCGAGGGGACTTCCTCCAATAAAGGCTTTATGGAATCCAGACACTTCCTCACCGTGTCCGGACGGTTGGAGACCAAAATCGATATGGTCAAAAGAATCTGCTTGCCCATGTTTTTCCATTCCTTTCTATGTTATATAATCTTCCTAATTATATAAGCTACCTATCCGTCTTCAACGCGTCCCGCAATACCTCCACCTTACAGGAATGCACCTTTGTATCCCTGTCATAGGCAATGCCCACCCCCAGGATGCGGCCGGCATATTGACGCTTTTCCCCTATTTTCCCCTCGAATTTCAGCGCATATTTCCTGTCCCGAATCTGCCGCAGCGCCTCTTCCGGGGTATGCCCTACTTTCAGCTCCAAAACAATGCCGTCCGCCCTACTGTCCGTCTCCGGATAAAAGATGAAGTCCACATATCCCGTTCCGGCCTTGTCCTCCCGCTCTATCCGGTAGGAATCCCTTGCCGCAAGATATACCAGGTTCACGATTGCCGTCAATTCCGCTTCATGATTATATGCCAGAAGCGGAGTCTCCGTATTATGGGCAAATTCCAGAATCTCCGACATTTTATCGGTGTCGGCCCCCAGCGTCGCCCGCAGCATCTGAGAGGATATCTCAGCCAGCCGATTCACATACCCCAAAGACGGCTCTTTCAGCAGCATATCGTCAAATTTTTCCATCAGCTCCTTATTGGGAATCCGTACGCAGCCATTTTCATAACTAAGGAAGCCATAAACCACCATGGCGGAAAAAATCTCGTCCCTTGTGGACAGCCTCATGGACGTGGCCGCATATTCCTGCACCTTTGCCGGTACCGGAGTGCCGGATACCATAAATGCCAGGCTGTCCCTCACAGCATCCACGTTTGCCCCAATATAATAAAAAATCTCGTCATAGGGCCCGCTGCTGGTCCAATAGCTTCCCAATTGGTTATCGCTCAATGCCCCTACCACTGAGCGCGGATTGTACAGCCTTTTACCGGACGCGGTCTGATAACCGTCATACCAGAACCGCAACCCCTCCCGGCTCACCTTTGGGCTGGCTTCAAGCACAAGGTACCTCTGATACAGGTCATCCGTCTCCTCCTCCGTGAACCCGAAATATTCACCGAACTTTTCCCTGGCCGTCATGGAATACTCCAGGAACATGTTCAGCTCCGAGCCGCTGGAATACTTCGCAATGGGCAGAATCCCGGTCATATAGGCCAGGGAGACATAGGCTTTCCCTTTCAGCAGGTTGCTCAGGAAATCAATGTAGTCCGCCTTGTCCCTGTCTGTGACGAAATTCCTGTGGAAGATAAAATCCCACTCGTCCAGGACAAAGATAAAGCGCTTGGAATCATATGCCTGGTACACGGAAAGAAGCGCGTCCCACACCGCATCTTTTTCATGGATGCCCGCTTTCGGATATGCAT
Organism: uncultured Acetatifactor sp.; assembly: GCA_910586515.1. Taxonomy (GTDB): domain Bacteria; phylum Bacillota; class Clostridia; order Lachnospirales; family Lachnospiraceae; genus Acetatifactor. Next base: position 1,191 of record CAJUGL010000070.1, on the reverse strand, counting down.
TCCGCAAATCCTCAAGCAGCCTGTCTGAAATCCTGTCAATGTATTCCTCATAGTTTCTGCATTTTCTTGGCAGCTCATTGAAAGAGATGAAGATAACGTCATGCTTTCCCACATTGCTCCGGTAAGAATCCGTCTGGGCGATGCGCAGTCTGTCGAAGATATCCTCTGCCCTGCATTCTCTTGAGAAAAAACAGGCGATCATATTCGCCGCCACGGACTTGCCGAACCGCCGGGGCCTGGTGATGCAGATATAATTGGCGGTGGTCTCCATCCTCTGGATCAGCTCGTCCAGCAGACGGGATTTATCCACAAAATAGGGACTGCCGCATTCCCTGCGGTAGGCGTCATATGCTGTTCTGGCATTCAGATAGTTTCCCACTTGCGCTGGCCCCTTTCTCCTGTAACAGTTCAGACATGTCGCCGAACCGTTACTTCACCCCATCATATCCATTATAATGGCAATATGGGAAAAACACAAGGAATAAAAACACGGTGCAGGAATATCCTGCACCGTATAGTTTTTCCATAGGGAATTTCGGTTTTGCACCGTAGAAATCTATTCCGTACGGAAATTCGTTTTTCACTTAACCTACAGCCTGAAATTAGCCTAACAGAGACAGAACGCCCTGGTTCGCCTGGTTGGACTGTGCCAGCATCGCCTGACCGGCCTGCGCCGGAAATCCGCCACGTAGCCCATGTCTCTGGCAAAGTTTTTGGAAGAAACTTCCCCGCTACAGGGCTGTGAGGAATGGTGCCCTAGAGTTCCCCCCACCCTGCGGCCGCCCTGGGCAGACATCAAATCAGGTGGCTCCGCAATGATAACAAGCCACCTTGTAGGAGGTAAATCCTCTCAGCAGAGCACTTAATGGCCTGTACTTCCAGCCATCATGCCATCTGTAGTCGCCGTTCGAGCCTTAGCCATAGTTAAGGGTTGGTGCTGAAATTTGGGATATGCAGCTCCTGGTACAGCCTTGCACGCGCCGTAGTGTCCAGCACTGCCTGCTTCGCTTCCTCGTCCCTGCCCTGCTCATATAGACGCTCCAGCAGCGAGGACAGCTTCGTCTCTCCCCGCGCCTCTCCTATCGTCACTCCTCTGGCTTCTCCTATCGCCACTCCTCTGGCTTCTCCTATCGCCACTCCCCTGGCTTCCCCCCTGGCCTCCAGCATATCAATATACTCGCACATCATGAC
>CAJUGL010000069.1:14476-16411 GCA_910586515.1 uncultured Acetatifactor sp. | reverse complement strand
CATCACGTCCCCATGGTTGGAGGAAATCCCCCGCCATCGCCATGTAGTTCATGGCCTCCGTCCCAAGCCCCGCGACAGCCCCCGTAACCGGCAGAAACTATAAAGATTCCTTATTCTATGGAAATTTCAGAAGTCGGCACAGATCATAGAAAAAGATAAAATCCAAGAAAGCCCGCAGAATGAGTTTTTTAAGGCTTGCAGAAAAATAGCCCTCCAAAACGGAAGGCTTATTTTGTATCAAAGTTTGTCCCTTTAGACAGATAGAAAAGAGGAAAGATAATTTGTTCAACATCCTTCCCTCTTTCTTTTACTTCATTTCTTTTTTGCCAAATTGCGGAATATATTACATGTCAGTCTTCAAGAGTCTGCTGTAAATTGTCAGCGACTTTTTGCAATTTTTCTTTTTCTTTACCGTCTGCCATATTTTCAAGTACTTCTTTGATGTCGTCTAAAACGAATCTAATAAAACCTTTAAACTGACTGTCTGTCATACCCATACAATCACCTGCTTTCATGTTGCCGGATTATGCTGTTACAGTGTAAGTATACCATGATTCAGGTGCAAAGTCTATCCAATTACAGGGCAGGGCTGTTTCATAGCGGAATATCCAATCAGTACCGTCCACACATAGGCGCAGGTCTTGGGGATCATCAACATCCCAATGAGTGGAATGACATCCGCCCACAGCACCACCGGAATGTAGAATCCAAAGCTCAGCACAATAGTCAGCCACATCCAGCCAAAGGCCTGATCCCTGTATTTCTTTGCACTGCGGTAAAACAGTACCACCACCAGAAGTCCCAGCAAAGCAAAAGGGATGTTGCGGTAGATTCCCCAGGAGAGGGGCGATTCAGCACTGAGCCATTGGTTCTGAGGCATCATGCACAGAGCAATTCGCACACCGGCCAGAACATACACAGCGGCTGTCAGGCCTCCTTTCCCCTTAATCTGATACCGCAGTCTCCAGACATAGTACAGCAGCACATAAAAAATCGTCATCGTCACCGAGGTAATCCATTTTCCAAGCCCCAGAGAAACCGTATAGTTTTCCAGCCCCGTTGTACAAAGAGCCAGGGCGCGGGGAACCAGATGAAAAGAATCGCCTGCCCCCAGCACGACTGCCATCAGGCCAAACAGCCGGAATTGGCGTTCCCCCCTGCTGCCCCGGATCATCAGGACGCCGATCGTTATGACGGAAATCAAATAGACAGTGTCAAATAAAGTTTCTACGATTGCCTGCATAGTTTCTCCTTTTCCAGTAAACATCGTTCAATTTCTTGCTAAAATAAATCCCCTCGAAATAGGGCTTTGGGGTCAAAAACCTCGCGGCATCCGTCAGATGGGTGCTCTGCATCCACCTGACTCATTGCTCTCAGGAATAAAGAATCCTGCGAACGATCTCCAACACAGGGTTGGGATCATAATCCTGCCGTAACAAAGCGGACAGTATCAGAGAAAATAAGACATCCGCAAATTTCTCCACCGTAAACTGCTCCGTAAAGGCATCGGGCCGAATCCTGGGATCCTGCTTAAGGACAGAACACAGCCCATCCAAAATATGCTGCCAGGTCTGCTGCATACGCTGTTTCCCGTCCGGCTTATCTTCCTGCATGAACCCCAGAGAATGGAGGGTGAAAAATCCGGGATACTGCCTGCTGCCGTATTCCATCCGGTCATATATCCAGATAACGCATGTCTGCGTATCCTGAAATATATTTCCCTTCTCCGGACGGTGAAATATCTCACGCCAGACACTCTCCACCGTGGCTCCTACCAGCGCCTCTTTGGAATCAAAATAATTGTAGATAGATCCCACAGATACCCCGCAGGCGGCCGCAACCGAACGGATGTTGACAGCGGCCCACCCCTGCTGCTGAATAAGTTTCCGACTGTTTTCCAAAATCTTATCTTCCGATGTTACAACAATATTCATT
>CAJUGL010000069.1:0-14376 GCA_910586515.1 uncultured Acetatifactor sp. | reverse complement strand
TATGGCTTACTTATCCGATCATGGAATTCATTGTCGCGTTACTCGGCCTATTCTGTTATCCTAACGCTTTCAGATTCCTGCGGTATTCCACCATTTCCTCCTCGCTTACCGTATCTATGATGTGCTGCAGCTCACTGACCGCCAAATCCCTCTCCTTCGGCAGGTAGGCAGTAACAGGATAAAAATTGGAACCGGAATTGGCAAAAAGGTGAGTCCGTATCTGCAAATTTTGAATAAATAACTGAAGCTCCTGCAGGCGCTCCTTCTCCCCTGCCGGGGTAAACCGCCCCTCCCGCTCCATACGGCATAACTCCGTATCCGGGAACAAGGTAAGGGAATCCACGGAAATAAAATACGGATTTAACCGGCTGAACAGCTTTGCGCTGTTCACCGCATTCCAATATCCCCTGCCCTTCCCCCCAAGCCCGGTCATGTAGACAAAATAATATTCTATCCCTGCCTCGTCCAACTTCAGGCACTGCTTTAGTATGTCAGCCGCCCCGTATCCCTTTCCCGCCAGGGCTAGGGTGTCATCATCGCCGCTCTCCGTTCCGATGCTCAGACCGTTTATCCCCATTGCCCGGAGCTTCTTTAGCTGCCACACCTCCTTGTCCCGGATGTCTCTTATGCTGGCGAACATGGCCATGGTCTGGCATTTGATGAGGTAATCCCGCACCGTCAATGCACGGAGTCTTAAGTTTTCATAACTCATGGCAAAAGGGTTGGCCCCTGTCCAGAAAATCCGCCGCGCATAAGGCTGGCAGCTTTTGATCTCTGCCAAATCTTCCTCAAACTCCTCCATCGGAGACATACGGAAGCACTCGTCTTTGTAAAGGCTGCAGAAACGGCATTTTCCATAGGTGCAGCCAGCGGTCGCCTGTATGATGACGGAATGCGCCTCATAAGGCGGCCTCCACGTCCTTCCTGCGAAATGCAACCTAAATCACCTCCTAAAGATGAGGAAGATTTCTGCGGTACTTTCGCAGGTCTTCTTCTTTTACCGTTCCGATTATCCTGTCAATTGCCGAGATAAGGGCCGCCCTGTCTTTTGGCAGGACACCATAAAGCCGGAAAGCATTAGAAGCGCCCAGGGCCGCAAATTCTGTGGGGATCTCCAATCCCTCTGCCAGCGCCCTCACTTCCCTGTACTTTTCCGTCTCACTTTCCTCTTTCCAGTTTCCCTGCCGGATTTCCCCGTACAGTTTTGAATCCGGATAGACAGTCAGCATATTTACACCGATCAAAGTCGGGTGGAGCTTATTGCACACAGCGGCGGTGGCCCTCGCCCCACTCTCCCCGCGCCCAGCGCCGGATATTCCTGTCAGATAAAAAAAGCTGTAACGGATGCCTGCTCTGTCAAGCCTTTCGCACTGTTTCAGAATATCTTCCGAAAGATACCCCTTATCCATGAATCGCAGCGCCGCATCATCCGCCGTCTCCATGCCGATTGTCAGGCCGTCATAACCTGCCCCGCCCAGGGCTGCAAGCTCTTCATCGGATTTCAGGGTAATGTCCGTCACTCTGGCAAAGCAGCCAATGGTTTCCGTCTCCGGGAAATAGCTGTGCACCAGCTCTGCTATCCCCATCAGTCTTTCATATTTCAGCACAAAGGGATTTGCCCCGGTCAGGAAAGTCCGGGTTATCCTCCTGCCGCCAAAAGAGCGGTACGTCCTCTGCGCCTCCTTTAGGTCCGCCTCGATTTCCTCCATCCGCGACATTCTGAATGGAAAAGGCAGGTCTGCGTAAAGCGTACAGAATTTGCATCTGTGGTGCGTACAGCCTGCGGTAACCTCCAATAGCAGGGACGCTGCCTCATAGGGCGGCCTCCATATGGTTCCTGTATAGTGCATCTTTCATTCCTCCTCGTCTCTTTGCTCCGCGGAGCTTCTTTTGCACTAAATTACCTCTGAAATTCCATGAAATCAAGTACTGTCTTTTTTTGTCTATAGTACACTTTTTCATACCTTTGATGAAAAACATACTATCTGTCAAAAATAACCGTATCTTGATTTTTGCCCGCCACCGGGATATACTCATAAATCATAAGGGGGAATGAATGATGGCTGATAATAAGTTCAACAAGGAGGAAACCATTGCCCGCTGCGTTCCTATGGGCAGGCTACAGGCCGTGATCGGCGGAAAATGGAAAATTCTGATCTTATGGTATGTATCTTTTTACAAAGTCCAGCGGTTCGGTGAACTGATGCGCCGCCTTGACGGCATCACACAGTCCACGCTCACAAAGCAGCTCCGGGAACTGGAAAGCGACGGGTTCCTCCACCGGGAAATATACAAGGAAATTCCGCCGAAGGTGGAATATTCACTTACCGAATTTGGGGAGAGCTTTATCCCTGTCCTGCAGACCATGATGGCATGGAGTGAGACATACCTCTGCCCGAATTGGCAGAATCCTTATAAAGAATAGCTGAAAGAGATTCTATTGTAATTTTTCCGGCAAATACCTCGCCAGTTCCTCCACCAGCTCATACACCTTGGTTCCCGGCGCAATGTTCGTTGGTGCTTTTCCCTTATTTTGCTCTATAATCCTTTTCGCATACCGTATCGCCAGCTTGGGATTCCCTTTCTCCATCGTTTAAGGTGATCGCTTCCCCATACCCCTATTATGCTTATCAGTTCTGATCACATGCCAAATAAATCACAAACTCCGTCCGCCCGTCATTACTCTTCCCGGCCGTGATATACCCCTTCTCCTGCTCCAGTATTTTCCTCGCAATATACAAACCCAATCCCGAGCCCTCCGTCTCTCCGGTTCCTTTTCCCCTGTAGAATCGCTTAAAAAGTTTGTGATACTCCTCCTGGTCAATTTTCACTCCTCTGTTCCTGACCGCAACGCTTATAAAATTTGTCAGCCCTGCCACTTCCATCTCGATCATACTGTTCTCGTCCCCATACTTTACCGCATTGTCAAGTACATTGAACACCGCCTCCGCAGTCCACCTGGTATCCGCCAGAACTTCCGCCTGTACCTCGCCTTTTAAACTGATCTCCATCCCCCGGAGCTGCGCCTTCTCCATAACCTGCCCTACTGCCTGCAGAATCAAAGGCTGCAGCTTCTGCCTTTCCGGTTTCAGACGGATCATCCCTGTTTCCAGACGGGATATTTGGGAAAAGCTCTCCCCCAGCCAGGAGAGCTTATGCGCCTGTCCTGCCAGACAGCTTAAAAACCGTTCCCTCTCCTGGGGCGTCAAATCATCCCTTCCCAAAAATTCCGTATACATCCTGATATTCGTGACCGGAGTATTGAGCTGATGCACCAAATCGCCTATATTCTCGTCAAGCTGCCTGCGCATCTGCTGTTCCCGTTCCTCATAAGAGTGCAGACAATCGTATAACCGCATGAGCTGGCTCTGCAGTCTTGACAGGATCGTATCCTCCGCAGCAGGAAACACCTCCTTGGGCCGTCCCTGCGCCAGACCTTCCATCATATCTCCCAGTTTGTATAACACATCGCTCACACGCCCCACGATCAGAAAATAAAATCCGGCAAAAACCGCCATACATCCCACACCGTAAAGGATTATCACTATCATTCCCCGGTCCGGGCTGTGTGATAATATCCCCATGCACAGGAAAAGCAGTATGAGCATCAGGCCCATACCGCTTTTCCATATCCTATCCGTATCCTGCCGCAGCCGATAAAAAAATCCCTGTTTCATGATCCGTCCTCCCATTTATAGCCCAAACCGAATACCGTCTTAATATAGGCAGGCTGCTGCGGGTTATCCTCCACTTTCATACGCAGCCTGCGGATGGTGACGTTGAGCGTCCTCTCCTCCACAAACCGTTCGTCCGCATCCCAAATTCGCTCAAGCAGTGTCTCCCTGCTGAGCACGATTCCCCTGTTGTTGAGGAAAAACTCCAAAAGCCTGCATTCCAGCGCAGTCAGTTCTGCCGGTTCCCCATGCCTCATAAGCGTTTTCTTTTCAAAGTCATACACCAAACCGCCGCATGCATAGATCTGCCTCGACACTCCCCCGCTGCGTTTTAAGACCGCCGCGATCTTCATAAGCAGCACCTGCATGGAAAAGGGCTTCGTAATATAATCGTCACATCCTGCCTGAAAGCCTCTGACCATATCCTCCTCGGAATCCCTGGCCGTCAAAAGAAGCACCGGCACCGGCTGCCCTGCAAGCACGCTTTGCAGAAACGCCCTTCCGTCCCCGTCCGGCAGGTTAATGTCCAAAAGGATCAGGTTCATCCTCTGCTTCAGGCTTTTCTCCGCCTCCTGCAGGGTATAGGCACTGTGGACATGGTACCCTTCCTTTTCCAGTGCAAAAACAATTCCTCCGTTCAGCGCCCTGTCATCCTCTATCACCAAAATATGCTTATCCACAATGCTTACACACCCTTCCGTAACGCCAAAAGTAAAACTATACTATTTCACGCAGTCTTTCGACAATAGACTTTTTATTCAGCTCCCTCGTGAGCAGTTCTGCCATAGCCATACATAAGCCCACCGACAGAAACAGGAAAATGCCAAGCGCCTGTACAAACGCCCCGATGGAAAAATTAAAAATGGCATTTCCCCCGATCATATAAGATAAAACTGCTCCCACGGCGGCTGCCAGGGTAAGTGATACTGTAATCAGCCCTGCATATTTTGCAAAAATATCTCTTTTCATCTGCCGTCCGGTCATTCCGATGGACTGCATGGCCGCATATTCCACCTTTCTTGCCATCACATCCGTGGTCACTGTGTTTACCATATTGGCGACGCCGATCAGCCCTACAATGACAGCCAGAAGAATCCCAAAGGCTGTCATGGTTCTCTTTTCTTCCATAAAATCTGATCTGCTCAGGTAAGCAGATTCGATGGTTAACTGCATGTTGCCTTCCTTCTTTATGATCTCTGCGACTTTCTCATACTGCTCCTTCTCTGAGAGAACCGTCCCGTCCTGCCTATGGCCTGATACGTTAAAACAAATATCCCCTATAAGATTTCCGTAATCCGAATAAATGTCCTCAAAAGTCCTGTCCGTGATCCAGATCCGGGCCTCTCCCGCCGTGTCGGTCCCAAAAATATTGTTGCATGTGACAAGGGCCATCACCGTAAATTTCTTCTCTTCGTATCGATCCGCCACATCATCATAAAAAGCCACCGTCACCTCGTCTCCCGCATGGATCTGATAGTCCATTCCCTCACTCTGGGTTATATCATTCGTGTAATGAGAGCGATTATAAATCAGGTAGTCTCCCCGGGCAAACTTTTCTCCATCCAGACTCCCTTCAAGCACCGTAAAGTACTGGCTTTCATGGTCAAGATATTCCGGATTCATTCCAAGCACACTGGCCGGGCAATTCCCTCTCCCGTTCGTTTCCGGATTGACAAACCACATCCGCTCTTCCCTTTCCAGCTTCCTTCGATATGCCATCAGATCCCGGGCCAGTTCGCCATCCGCCCTGATTTCTCCTTCCGATGGAAGATACTGGTAGCCGCCCTGGTAAATGTAGTAATCCGGCTTCGTCCTTGCCCAGTAAAAAGTTCTGAAATCTTCTGTAAATTCCAGGTCATGAAGCTGCCGTACCAACTCACTGTTGACCGGCTGGTATGGCTCATCCGATCCGAAGGAGGCGCATTTCTGGCTGATCCTGAAATCCGTTCCGTTGTGCTTTTGTACCTGTACCTCCACCGAGTATCCTATGGATATTGTGTACACGACCAGAAATACAATTCCGCTGAGTGCAAAGGACGCAACCGAAAAGATACCCTTTTTCTTTTTGCCACGGTATCTCGCCGCCTCCACAGGAGAGATCCTGCTTGCGATCCGAAAAGGCCGCATGGTGCTGATATACACCGTAAGCCAGGAAAAGACGCCCCCCAGAACGAACACCTGTACAAATCCTGCAGGTTTATAATAAGAAGCCAATCCATCCGCAAAAGCCCCCAGAACCGCCCCGGAAGCCGCCCGTCCGATACTGTAGCCAGCCACGCCTCCTATTAAGATGCCGATTGCCGCAATCCGGTTCATCTGCCATGATAACATCCGCCCAAGCTGTTTACAAGACATCCCGATGGTTTTCAGTTCCCCGTAAAACCGTATGTCGTTTGCAACGGAAATATCAAATACATTGTAGATAAAAAAGTAGCCGCAGAGCATGATACTCAAAATGAGTAAGACGATAGGGATCAAAATAACAACCGTCATATCGCTTGCCTTATACCCGATGCCGTTTCCCTCCGCCAGCTCATCCACCTCGCTTAGTCTCTCTTCCTTATCTCTTCCCAGCTTAAGAGGATTTAAATTGTTCAGCTTCACATAAATATTGTCATATCCTTTGATGATCCCCGGATTATAAACAGGAATAAACTCTTCTCCCGTATAGATTTCCTCGTAAATGTCGGAAACATTTCGCAGAGGATTCCTGTAGTAGCCGCAAACCGTCATAGGGATGACCTTTTCCGCCGAAGCGCCTTCCTCCTCCCCCTCCACAACTACTGTCAGATCATAGGAGACTCCTGTCTCTTCCCCAAGCCCCAAACGCTTTGACATCGTATCCGATAGAAGGATCTCGTCTGCTCCCTGGGGATACCTTCCCCTGATCAGTTCCACCATATTTTTATCATAATGTACTTCGTCAGCCGCAAACAGCCGGACATCCAGCCCCGAAAAATCCCGATTGTGGAGATAGCTCGTACTGCATCTTCTGACATAAGCCGCCCATTCCACCTGCGGAAGCGCCCTGACCCTCTCAAGCACCTGTTCATCGCCGTAGATCATGGCGCTGTCCGCACCTGGCCCGGGAGAAGCTCCTATAGAACGTGTCTGGGCATTTACAAATCCGATTCCCACCGTAAATGTTACAACGATCAAAATTGCAGTCAATGCCACGGCAAGAATGGCGATCCGGTTTCTGACCGGGTGAGCCTTGTAATCCTCTGCCGCTAATTCCCGTTCCAGCGTCGCATTGGAATTTCTGAACATGATGCTCATGGCCGCACCTCCTCCCCTGAATTCCCCTGACAGGTATCCCACGCCTGGGCGTCCTCCACGATTTCTCCGCCTTCTACGATTTTTCCGTCTTCCAGATGGATTACACGATCTGCAAGCTGTGCAATCGCCTCATTGTGGGTAATCATGATGATGGTCTGATGAAATTCTCTGGAAGTCATTTTGAGAAGCCCCATCACCTCCGCACTGGTCTTGGAATCCAGATTGCCCGTGGGTTCATCCGCAAGGAGCACCGCAGGCTTTGCCGCGATTGCCCTTGCAATGGACACCCTCTGCTGCTGGCCTCCGGAGAGCTGGTTCGGATACCGGTCCATCTTTCCCTCAATCCCCAGCTCCCTGCATATGCGCTCGATATATTTCCTGTCCGGCCCTCTGCCGTCCAGCCTGATAGGAAGCACAATGTTCTTGTATACATTTTGTACCGAAATCAGATTATAATTTTGAAACACAAAACCGATATTCCTGCGCCGGAACACCGTCAGCTCCTCCTCCGACATCTTCATGATCGAGTGGCCGTCTATGATGACTTCACCTGCATCCGCGTAATCCAACCCTCCGATAAGATTGAGCAATGTGGTCTTCCCGCTGCCGGATGTGCCCACAATGGCCGTAAAGCTTCCCTTCTCTATGGAAAAGCTGATATTGTCTACCGCCTTTACCGTGCCTCCCCCGCTCTGATAATATTTTTTTAAGTTGACTGCCTGCAAAATTTCCATAATATCTGTTGCTCCTTATTTTTTTGACTTGTACCACGATAGGCGAACAGGATGCTTTCCCGATATTTTTATATCAAAAAGTGGGGTTTGCTGAAAATCTACAGCCTGTAGCTTATCCGGTGAATCTATCATAGCTGAAAGATGTTACATTGTGGTTACAAAAATCGCATTCCTGAAAAACACTTTGAGGCTTCACGGTATGGAGGCAAAAAAGGTCATTGTCTGTTAAATATTGGGAAAATGATATTGATGATAGATTCTGGAAACAGAGAGATTATATCTCAGGGAAATGAATCAGGCTGATTTCAATTCCCTGTGCAAAATATTACAGGATGAAAAAACAATGTATGCCTATGAGGGCGCCTTCAACGATGCGGAAGTGCAGGAATGGCTTGATAAACAGCTTTCCATTGTTAAACAATTCAAATGTATCCATATTTTCTTCTTAGTTTCATAACAATTCTGTCTCCACAAAATGCACAGCAGAATTGTCCCAATATTTTCTGAAAACACTGTGATCCTTTTCATCGAAATTCAACTGATACATTCTGAAGATAACCAAAAGATCCTTGGGCCGCCACTGTTCTTCAATTCAACACGTTTTTTCATTTTTCATTGCCGCAAGAAAGGCCCGTCCTTCAGACGGGAAGATTCTCTGCGGCATGTCTGCGCATCAGTGTAACCATTGACCACAAGTCCAAGGGCATGGAAACAGGGAGTTCTCCGGGCCGTCCCGGGGCGGACTGTATGTTATAGTAAACGCCAAAAACAACAATCTTTGGCATTCACTATAATACTCCGTCCCAGGACAGCCGAGAACAAAATCAGCAAAGAACCACTATCCTCCTCGGCGTCGTCTGCGGAGGGATACTCCGGGTCGTCACCGTATAATAAACCAGCAGTGTCTGATTTCCAAGACTGCAGTTTACGCTCTGTCCGTTGAGTGTTTCAATATTCGTGTTTCCTGCAATATTAAGCTGTAGGGAGTTATCTCTGGCTGTCAGATTACGGTCAAATTCGTTCAGCATGATCTGTTCCTCCCTGCCAAGAATCGTGACAAGCTTCGCCTGATATTGCGGCGGAAAAATCAACGGCACCGGAAGGCTCGCATCATAAAATGCCGCCACCCAAAGGCCCGGCCGCATCTGTCTGTTGTCGATCACCTTCGTGTCCGACGTTATTATAAAATTTACAATTCCATTATCTGTACGAAGCGTCATGGTCTGGCTGCAGCAGTCATTCCCTCGCATGACATTGACAATCGTACCTATTTCCGGTTTATAGTTTCTAAATGCCATCAATCATTACCTTCAAGCATACCTTTTCTATCAGATTATGACACAGTACGACAAAGAGTTACTGTTCGGGTCGCATATGGCAGGGTAATCGATTGGTTGGGGGCAGACAGGTATGGCCTTTGCAGACATAATAAGTGGTGCTGCCATGGAGCAGGGGATATTCTGCGCTCTCCCGCTCTAAAACCGTGACCGACGCATACAGGGGCATCTGTGCCATTATCTGCTGCACGCTGTCTTTTCCATCCAGCACCACGGTAATTCTCTGCGGCGGATAGCGATCATAAAGCAGGGCGATCAGGAACATGCTGTGCCCCGCAGGATAAGATACCGCCTCTGCGGACAGATAGGCAAGCTGTTTCTCAGCAGCCAGCTCATCTGCGGCTATGTCTTCTGACTTCCCAAGCTGGGACAGACGCACCAGAACGTAGGCCATAACTGCGTTACCGCTAGGCAAAGCCCCGTCATAGGTCTCTTTAGGCCTCATAATCAGCTCACCGTTTCGTTTTCCATACAAAAAATACCCGCCTTTCTCATCAGCAAACTGTATCTCAGCCTCCTTGCACAGGGCCTGCGCACGATTCAAATATCCCTGATCCGCCGTCGCATCATAAAGGGAAAGATAGGCTGCCGCCGTATAAGCATACTCATCCAGAAACCCTTTTCCGAAACGCACGCCCTCCCGGCAGCCCACATATAATAGATTGCCTTCCATGAGCTGCCCTGCAAGAAATCTCTCCGCTCTTTCGGCCGCGGAAAGATAGTCCCTCTTTCCGGTGACCCGGTAGAGAAAGCACATGGCGCAGATCATGAGCGCATTCCATGCCGTGAGGATCTTATCGTCAAGGTGGGGCCTTGTCCGCAGCTCACGGTGATAATACAAAAGCTTCCTCTCCTCTTCAAATTGATCCGAGATTTCATTTCCACTTAGCAGATTGGGAATATTTTTCCCCTCAAAATTGCCCTTCTCAGTAATATTAAAGTACTCGCATAACTGCCTGCCCCTCTCTTTTCCCAATACCTCACATACCTCTTTCACACTCCACACATAGAACTTCCCCTCTTCACCGTCACTGTCGGCATCCTGCGCGGAATAAAATTCCCCCTTTTCTCCTGTCATCTCCCTTAAAATATAGGACGCCGTCTCCTCTGCCGTCTGCCGGAAGGCTGCTTCTTTCGACAGGCGGTATGCCACAGCATATGCCATGATCAGCAGGGCATTGTCGTACAGCATCTTCTCAAAATGGGGCACCAGATAAAACCGGTCCGTAGAGTAACGCGAAAATCCATAACCGATCTGGTCAAAAATTCCACCCCGCCTCATGCGTTCCAGTGTCACCTGCACCTGCCCAAACAACTCATTGCCTTTCAGCTCCTTGGCATCCTCCTCCCGCAGATACGCATACAGCATCAGAAAAAGAAGATTGTGCGGCACAGGAAACTTGGGCGCCTGCCCGAATCCGCCATACCGCGCATCAAAGCTCCCTGAAAATATTTCAACTGCCCGTTCAGGCAGACTTTCATCAATCCTTTCCCCTGTCTCACCGGTGTGCTGGAATTCCTTTCTATTATTCTGGCCTGCACTGATCTGCGCCACAATGCTTTCCGCTGCCTGAAGCAGCCTTCCCCTATCATTCTCCCATTTTTCTGCAATCGCAAGAAGCAGTTCCCGAAAACCGGTCATCCCGTGCCGTGACACAGGCGGGAAATAGGTGCCTGCAAAAAAGGGCTTCTGCCCTGCCGTCATAAAAATGCTCATGGGCCACCCGCCGCTTCCCGAAAGCGCCTGGCAGACAGACATATACACGCTGTCAATATCCGGGCGCTCCTCTCTGTCAACCTTGACAGAGACAAAATACCGGTTCAGTATCCTGGCAGTCTCCTCACTCTCGAAGCTTTCCCGGGCCATCACATGGCACCAGTGACAGGTGCTGTAGCCAATACTCAAAAAAACCGGCTTATCCTCTTTCCGCGCTTTTTCAAAGGCTTCTTCGCCCCAGGGATACCAGTCTACCGGATTAGAGGCGTGCTGCAGCAGATACGGACTGCTCTGATTCGCTAAATGGTTGCTCATAGGTTTCCTGCTTTCCTTTCTATGTCATAAACATCTGTCCTCGGTCAACAACATGTCCATTTTCAACCATAATATCTGCAAATTTTACTTTTTTATCCCCTTTTTGCCGGTTCCCTTTTCAAATGCCCGCAGCTTTCCTGTCCCTCTTTTGGAAAGCAGACATTTTACCAATGCCTGTGTAAAAAGCTCATTAGATACCCTGTATCTACTTACGCAATATTTTTCCCATATCTTTCCCTCTGGCAAGCTCGTCAACCAGTTTATCCAGATAACGGATCTCCCGCATCAGCGGTTCTTCGATCTCCTCCACCCTGACGCCGCAGACCACGCCCTTGATCAGCTTCCTGTTCTCATTTAATTTCGGGGCATTCCGAAAAAAGTCACCGTAAGCAACCGTCTGCCCCAGCATCCCCTCCAGATCCGGCTGGCTGTATCCGGTAAGCCACCGGATTATCTCATCAACCTCCTGCCTTGTCCTTTTCTTCCTCTCCGCCTTTTTGACAAGAAGGCCATACACCTTTGAAAAATCCATCTGATATACTTTCTCATTTTCCATACAATACACCTCCCTGTGCCCTGCACCGCTTCTGCCGCCCCGACCGGATCGGCGTCTGCTGACCGGATCAGCGTTTGCCGTTTGAAAAAGCGGCGGCTTCCTTTACCCACCCCATCAGCTCATCATCAATTTCCCCTGTCCCGGAGATCAGGACATGGTGAGTCCAGCGTCCGGGGTACGGCTCCACCGCCCCATCTATTCGCGGAGACTCTGCACAGTACCCGAGCCCGAAGGTCACAACAATATAGACCTCCGGCCGCTCCTTTGCTTTCCGCACAGGCAGGAAAGAAACAAAGACAAAATTATGCCTGTTTGAAAAAGCGATTTGTGTTTTCTGTACTTTTACTTTCACGCCGTCCACCTCTGATAAAACTTTTTGTTCAAAAGTCTCATACAGCGGCAGCGCCTGTGGTTTTTTATCGAAAAAACATAATACATCCTGTCCCATTCTCCGCACCTTCCAAAAACTTTCCTAGATCTACGGGTGATTCCCCGACTGTCACCCTCCAATCTGTTTTATACAGTATAGCACGGATTCTATCTGGCTAAAAGGACCAAATCCCCTCTGGCATTATCAATAATTAATTCCGTTGATTGCCAGTACCCCGTCTGCCACGCCAAAGTTTATGTTTGCCGTCCCTCCGTCTGAAACGGAAAATCCTGCCATACTTGGCTGCATATTGTCAATGTCGGCCTTCTCTATGGATTCAAGCAGTTCATCCGTGAACACCGTATCTGCGCCAAGCTCCAAGAAGTCTTCCTTTGTCTCTACCACTCCCACATCCGGCAGGCCCACATAGACCGGAAACGCAGTCAGCCCGGCAAGGGCATCCAAATCTTTTTTGGCGGCTGCGTCCTTAACTTTCCCGGCAAATTCCTTCGCCGCTTCGCGGTCAACCGCAAAGTTGTCCTCATATCCTTCTGATGCCTGCGCCGGCTGTTCTGCTGTTTCCACCTCCGCAGTCTCTTCCCCTGCCACTTCCGCAGACGTCTCCTGCTGTGTTTCCTCTGTTCCACTCCCAGGAATATCCTGTTGTATTTCCTGACGGGACTGACTGCTTTCTCCGCATCCCGTCAGAACCGCTCCTGTCAGAGCCAGACTCAGAACCGTAACTACCATGCTTTTCATTTTCTTTCTCATTTTAATTTCCTCCTGTAATTTCAAATTCAATTTCTCCCGATGAACCGGGTGCAATTTCATATTTCTCAAAAACAATGACCGGACGGTTATTCCCGTTAATATAGAACTTCACCTCCTCCGAAATCCCTGCAAAACCTCCTTCCTCTGCTGTGAAAAATACTTCTCCTGCCCTCTGCCTTTCGGCAATCTGCTCCCTGATGCTTTGGTCTGCCATTTCCATATAATCGTCGCCCAGCATATCCCTTAACGTGACAATTTTGCCCGTACTTAAATCCAGGTTGTAATATTTTGATTCACTATAGGCGTTTGTCCAGTTTTCACTCCCCCTCACAACAAAGGAAAGAAAATCATTGCCCTGCTGTTTTATCTCATAGCCGACAGTGATCTTTATATCATGCTCCGCCCATTCTTCCGGCGTCCCGCCTGTCTCCAGAAAAGCTGTCCTGTATTCCTGCGCACGCAGGATGGCATCATCGGCATACTGGTTACAGCGGGCAAGGATTTCCTGATTGATCTCGTCCACCGTTATTCCGGTATCCTCTGCGATCATCTCAATCGTCGGGATTTCCACAGACACTGCTATGTCATCCTTTTCCGTTTCGTAAGCGCGGAAAGTCAGTATCCGTGCCAGCCCCCCGATCACCGGAAGCTCTCCCGCCTCTTTTGCAAATACCGGGCTCGTATTCAGCGCCGCCGTGAAGAGAATACATGCCGCCGCAGCCATTGCTTCCATACTTCGTACCGTCCTTCTGAGTCTGTGGCGGCTGCCGGCACGCCCTTTTTGTTCCTGTCTGCGCCTTGACTTCTCTATCTCCTGCTGTATCCGGATATTAAGCTCCTCCGGAATCATGATCTGGTCATATCTTTCCTTCATTGCTTCTAATTTACCCATAATTCCGCCTCCTGCATATTTTCTTTTAATTGTTTTATGCCTCGATAGAGCTTTGTTTTCACTGTATTCAAATTTAATCCGGTAATACGGGAAATCTCCTTCAAAGACATTTCTTCAAAAAAACGGAGTTTAATAATTCCCTGTACATCGAGTTCCAGGCTGTCCAGTTCTTTTTCCATACCACCATCTTGCTCATAACCCTTTTCGTAATACACCTCCTCCCGTTCCAAAACATCATCGGTCAGCAAAAACCTCTTTCGCTTTTTTATTACCGTCAGGCATTCATTAATTAATATTCTGTAAAACCAGGTTTTGATTGCGTCTTCATTCTTTATGCTTTCATGTGCTTCAAGCGCTTTGCAGACTGCATTCTGTACAACATCAAGAGCGTCCTCCTGATGCCTGGTGTAACTATAAGCCACTCTATAAAACCGGTCTTGATTTTCAAGGATATATTGGATCAGCCTTTCATATAAAATTTGTTTCATAACAGGTTCGCACCTTTCTGTTTTGTTCTTTTACTATATAGATTTTTTCGGCGCCTGAAAAGTTTCAATTTTTATAATAAATTTATATGCGCCGCTGATGTTGGATAGTGCGGAGGGGTGACAAAACAAATACAAATAAGAAAGGGACTTCCTCAATTCTTAAAAGACTATGACAGTAACGGTTATAATCTTTTTTCATACGGTAATTACCGTATGAAATGAACACCTATTCACACAAGCAGA
>CAJUGL010000068.1 GCA_910586515.1 uncultured Acetatifactor sp. | reverse complement strand
GCTGGGTTTCATAACCCCATCGGTGCCTTTCGCAGAAAGGCGGTTTATAAAAATGGAAAAAAGAAAGTTGGAAAAGCTGGGAGTTGAGACTTCGCTGTTGGGATTTGGCTGTATGCGTTTCCCGATGACAGAAGAGGGAAAAATCGACGAACCTGAGGCGGAACGGATGCTGGACAGGGCTATTTCGGCAGGCGTGAATTACATTGACACTGCGTATCCCTACCATGGCGGCGAGAGCGAGCCTTTTGTGGGAAGAGCCCTGAAGAAGTATGACAGAGACAGCTTTTATCTGGCCACAAAGCTCCCCTGCTGGAAGGTTGAGGCCAGGGAGGATGTGGAAAAAATCTTTCGGGAGCAGTTGGAGCGGCTGCAGACGGATTACATAGATTTCTATCTGATGCATGCCCTGGACAGGAAGAGCTTTCGAAAAATGGTGGAAATGGGCTGTGTGGAAGTGTTGGAAGCATTGAAGGCCAAGGGAGAAATTCGCTATCTGGGGTTCTCTTTTCATGATGATTATGAGGCCTTTGAGGAAATATTGAACTTCCGGGATTGGGATTTCTGTCAGATCCAGCTGAATTACATGGATACGGAGAGCCAGGCGGGCATGAAAGGGTATCGGCTGACCGAGGAGAAGAATGTGCCTCTGATTATCATGGAGCCTGTGAAAGGCGGTTCACTGGCTGTTTTCGCGGAAGATATCACAGAGAAGTTCAGGGCTTTGGATCCGCAGGCGTCAGTGGCTTCTTATGCGCTGCGCTGGGTGGGAAGTCTGCCCAATGTGAAGGTGATCTTGAGCGGAATGTCCACCATGGGGCAGGTGGAGGATAATCTGAAAACTTTCGGGGACTTCCGGGCGCTTTCCTCTAAGGAGGAGGAGACTGTAGACGAGATTGTGGCGCTGATCAGGAGCCGCGTCCAAAACGGCTGTACGGGATGCGGGTATTGTATGCCCTGTCCCGCAGGCGTAGATATTCCGGGCAATTTCAGAGCCTGGAATACCTATCATATGTATCAGAATTACAATATGGTAAAGGGGAGTTGGGAAAGAGGACTGGGAGAGGCAAAGCAGGCCAGGAACTGCGTAAAGTGCGGGAAGTGCGAGAGCGTCTGTCCCCAGAAGCTGTGTATCAGGGATGATCTGGCCAAGGTACAGGAAGATCTGGATAAGAAGGAATTTATCATTTAGCGATAATATGGGAGAGGAGGCTGTTTCCCCTATGGAGAAAGCGTTTAAACTGGACTTCGAAAATGATAAGGCAGGGAGCCTGTATGTGAACTGCTGCGGTTGTTCCCGAACGGAAAGTCTTCATAGTTTTGGGCCTGCCTCCAAGCCCCATTATCTGATTCACTACGTATTAAGCGGAAAGGGGTTGTTCCGCTTCCATGACAAGGAATATCGGCTGGAAGCAGGATACGGGTTCCTGATACAGCCCAATGAGCTGGCCTTTTACCAGGCAGACGAAAAAGAACCCTGGAGCTATCTCTGGGTGGGCTTCGGGGGCAGCCGGGCGGGAGAGTACCTGGGAGCAATGGGGCTCTCTGCCCGACATCCTGTTTTTTCCTGCGGAAGGGATCAGGAACTCTATGCCATAGTGCGTGATATGATGGAACACAATACTTTCGGCGTGGCTGATGACCTGCGCCGGAACGGGCAGCTGGGGGTGTTTCTTTCCGTTTTGGCGGAGAGCGCGGGAGTGATTGCAAAAGACGAGGAGGATAAAGGGAATCAGTATGTGAAAAAGGCGGTGTCCTTTATTCAGAGTAATTACTGCAATCCGATTAAAGTGACGGATGTGGCGGAATATGTCTGCATCAACAGAAGCTATCTGTACACTCTTTTTCAGAATTATCTGGGCATGTCGCCTCAGCAGTTTCTCAG
Organism: uncultured Acetatifactor sp.; assembly: GCA_910586515.1. Classification (GTDB taxonomy): domain Bacteria; phylum Bacillota; class Clostridia; order Lachnospirales; family Lachnospiraceae; genus Acetatifactor. The sequence goes on along the minus strand of CAJUGL010000068.1, from coordinate 14,743 downwards.
CACTTTTCGCATTACCAAGGCCAGAGAACTGCTGGATTCCACGTCCTATCCCATAGAAAGCATTGCTCTTTCCTGCGGCTACAGCGATGCGCTGGTGTTTACCAAGGCTTTTCACGCCATGAAAGGGATGTCTCCCTCCCAATACCGCAAGCAGAGCCACAGGGAGAACTCAAGAGAACAGCTGCAGGAGGTGGAGCGCCTGATAGAGCAGCTGTTAAAAGCGCAGCAGAAAATGTAGTCCGGGCTATTTCTCGCGCCACTGTTCCTGCCCGGCATCTGACCACACGACCATATTCCGGCCAAAGCGTTTGGCGTCATACAGCATGGTATCAGCTATTTTCAGATAAGTATCATACGAATCACCGTCCTTCGGCAGGAGGGTCACACCCCCTATGCTGACGGTTACCCATTTGGCCGCGTCAGGATTGTGCGGGATATGCAGGTCTTCCACTGCCTGACGTATAGTCTTAAGGAATTCAAAGGCTGAACGGGCATCGTTTCCGATCATGATGGCTACGAATTCTTCACCTCCGTAGCGGCCAAAGAAGTCTGTGGCGCGCTGGAGATAGGAAGATACGGTTTTGGCAACGGAGGCGATGACCTTGTCGCCGGCAGGGTGGCCGAAAGTATCATTGTAGATTTTAAATTTGTCTATGTCGAACATGCAGACAGAGAAGGTCAGGCCCAGACGCACGGCTTCCCGCCATTTCATGATGCTGTCGTCCTCATAGCGTCTTCTGTTGGCCACGCCGGTCAGCTGGTCAACCATGGCCTGCCGCATAAACTGCGCCTGATAGTGATGCAGTTTGATGTGGATATTCGCTCTGGCCTTGACCGTGATAGGGCTGAAGGGTTTGGTGATGTAATCCACGGCGCCCAGCATCAGTCCCTTTTCTTCGTGCTGTACGTCTGCCAGACCGCTGATGAGGATTACCGGTACATACCTGGTCAGTATGTTTTCCTGGAATTTCTTTAACAAAGTAAATCCATCCATGTCCGGCAGGATGATATCGAGAATAATGAGGGAAAAATCCTTTGCCTTTGCCTTGCGGAAACCATCCTCGGCCGTAACGCAGATTGTCACGTCATAGTCGTCGCACAAAATGGATTTGAGGTACTCAGCCTGTGCGCGGCTGTCATCTATTACCAATATACTGTCCATTTATTTCCTCCATTTTGTTACGATTTGCCGGCAGATTGTCGGAAAAAGTGATATCCTGGGCAACGTAGACCGCTGTTTTGGGCATGTCGTCCTCGCCTGTCTGAGCAAGCACCGCTGTGGCGCGAATCCAGCGGCAGTCGTTGGGGGCAGTCTTCGGGTTGTCGGGAATTATTCTGTAGTAAACGGATACATTGGGCTTCCACCATCGCAGTGTCTCTCTGAGATACCGGACGTCCATGATCCTCAGATATTCCTCCCGGTCATCTGGGTGAATGAAATTTTTGGCATAGACCTGAAATGCAGCGGTACAGTTGACCTCGCTTCCCAGCACGTCCCCGATTTTGCTCAGCTGTATCACCGTGCGGAAAGTATCGTTTTCCAGATTTATGTAGTAGGTGGAAAAAAACAGGCTGCTCAGGCTGCTGATGATATAGGCCCGGTCCTGCAGAGTCTGAATCTGGACGTCCTTGGGGGTTTCTTCCAAATCCAGGTCTTCCTGCATGGCATCCTGCACATCTTTTACGCAAAATATGGCTGTCTGGTTTTCTGGGCTGTAGTCAAAACCCCGCACTGCCTCGATCAGGACCCGCCGGAAGGTTCCGTTATGCCGTCTGCGATAGGCGCAGGTCAGCATGGTCCTGCCGGAACTGAGGGCTTCCTGAAGATGCTTAGGGTTGGTGAAAGAAGCAATACGGTTCAGGTCATCCGGGTGGACAATATCGCCGGCCGTAAACTGTTGGAGTTCTGCCGAGAGATTTTCCGAGCCCGCTTCGGAGAGCCAGACACTTTCGTCTGACTTCAGAACATCATAGCGATTTTGGCTGAGGTTTATGCGGAGAATTTTCTGATAGATATAGCTTGCCGCTTCTATGCGGGGAGTGACTGTCACCATAAAAGCGGGAATCGCATCCTCCCAAAGTATCCTGGCGGCTGTCATGTCCACCACGCCGCCGAAGAGGGCATTGTAACTGAGGGAACGGCTTTCGTTTCGGCCCTTTACGGTTCGAAGGGGGCAGTTTGCACAGGAACCGGTCCAAACCTGACGGCAGCTCATGCCGGGCTGCGCCTCCGGTGAAAGCTGTTGTACCCGTTTATTAAAATACAATAAACCATGATTGTCTTCACGGATGACATATACGCCGGTCTCCGGCATGGCGTTAAGGATTTTTTCATAATCCCTGTTTTCCAAGGCTGTCTCCTCTCCAGTCAATGCGGACACGCCGCAGGATGATTCGGCGGCCTGCAAAATCCTGTCCAATACTTTATCCTAAAAAATAAAAAGCCTTACGTATAAGGCTTTTCAGCAATCGGCGCGACAGGATTCGAACCTGCGACCTCGGCGTCCCGAACGCCGCGCTCTACCAAGCTGAGCCACGCGCCGTGAAATCAACGGACATATATAACATGATTAAATCACTATAACTAATAATATATAAAAAAAGCTTGATTGTCAAGTCTAAAACGAATATTATGAAAGAAAGTTACGAGTTGAGTTAGTGTTTACGGGTTCCTCCGGAGAGGATTATCTGGCCGGAGGAGGAACAGGGGAAAAAGAAAAACAGGAGATTACGGATAATGAACGAGACAATTGTAATGCTGAAAAAGGGAGAGGGACGCGTCTTGAAGGCAGGAGGAGCCTGGGTGTATGACAATGAAATAGATTGCATCAAGGGAGAGTTTCAGGAGGGTGACCTGGTCACGGTCTGTGACTTTGACGGGTATTGTATGGGGCAGGGCTATATCAACACCCGGTCTAAAATTGTCGTTCGCCTTCTCTCCCGAAGTAAGGACGCGGTTATAGACGAGGCTTTCATGGAGCGCCGTGTCAGAGACGCCTGGGAATATCGGAAGCAGACGATTGATACCGCGTGCTGCCGTCTGATTTTCGGGGAGGCGGATTTCCTGCCCGGCATTGTGGTGGACAAATTTTCGGATGTGCTGGTGGTGGAATCGCTTGCCCTGGGAATTGACCGATGGAAAAACGTGATTGCGGAGGCGCTGAAGAGGGTGCTGGCGGAGGACGGAATCTTCATCCGCGGGGTTTATGAACGAAGCGACGCCAAGGTCCGTTTGCAGGAGGGGATGGAACGGGTGAAAGGTTTTATAGGTGAGCCGTTTGATACCAAAGTGGAGATTAGGGAGAACGGCGTAAAATATATTGTGGATGTGGTGGAGGGACAGAAGACAGGATTTTTTCTGGATCAGAAGAATAACAGGGCTGCCATACATCCTTTCTGCCGCGGCAAGAAAGTTCTGGATTGCTTTACCCACACAGGTTCCTTTGCGCTGAATGCGGGAATAGCCGGAGCGGACAGCGTGCTGGGAGTGGATGCCTCTCAGGTGGCGGTGGAACAGGCGAGAGAGAATGCAAGACTCAATCATCTGGAAGACAGAGTGAGGTTTCAATGTGCTGACGTATTTGAGCTTCTGCCGGAACTGGAGAGAGAAGGACAGACCTTCGATGTGGTTATTTTGGATCCGCCGGCGTTTGCAAAAGCACGGAATTCTGTTAAAAATGCAGTTAAGGGATACAGAGAGATTAATCTGAGGGGACTAAAGCTGGTGCGGGACGGCGGTTTTTTGGTGACTTGTTCCTGCTCTCATTTTATGGAACCGGAGCTTTTTGCCAAAACGATCCGGGAGTCCGCCGCAGGCGCGCACAGGCGGCTCAGGCAGGTGGAGTTCCGGACTCAGGCCTGTGACCATCCGATACTTTGGGCAGCAGACCAGACCTATTATTTAAAATTCTACATTTTTCAGGTGGTCAGCGAGCGGTAGGTACAGTGCACTTTTGCGAGAATTGCGGGCGCTAAAACGCATGTCCTTCGCGTTTTCTGTGCATCTGGGTAACAGGCCAACGCCCGGTCTGAACTGCTGCGTTTGAAGCGATGGCTGTGGAAAAAGAAAAAGGGAGAGAGGGATACTGATGAAAAAGGGAAAATTGATTTTTCTGATCATATTGCTGGCGGCAGGGTCAGCTGCTTTGTTCTATGCATATCCGAGATGGAAAGCGGCGCGGCTGATGCAGGAAAAGATAGATTTCGCCTGTTTTTCCTATGAGTTGGAGGCAGAGCTTGACCTGGAGGAGCTGCCTCGGGAACAGGCGGATATCATTGAGACGTTGGCAGAGCTGACCGGGATTCGGACAGAGGCTCTGTGCAGCCCTGTGCTCAGGGGCAGTGTGTGGGAGGATAGGATTCATATTCTCTTGTATCTGCAGGGAGACGGCGCTCCTGCAGCCGAATTCTACCTGGGGGATGACACGGGCGTCATAAATGAAAGCCTGAGTTATAATGTGATTCGGGACAATCTGGTCTCGCAATACGGATTTTTGGAAAAACTGATGCCGAAACAGGAGGGTGATCTATATATGACCCTGGAGCAGATAGAGCGGTTGTTCGGCCTGGACCTGAGCGATGTTCGCGGAATTGGAAATCCGCTCAGGGAGAGCAGAATGACAGTGGGGAAGTATTTTGCCCTGCTTCTCTTTATGGCCCGGCAGGAAAATTCTTTTGAACGGTTGGAGGAGCATGTGGAGCTGCGGGTAAACGCTGACGAGGAGGATATGATGCTGCAGGCAGAGGTGCATAATCCCCGGGAATTGCTGGAAGAGAAAAGACGGCTGCTTTCCGGGCTTGGGCTGTATCTGCCGGCTTCCGGAGTGCAGGCGGTCAAGGAGATCAGCCTTACCATCAGACCGAATGAGGGAGGCGAATTTGGGATACCCACGGAGCTGGTAAACCAGGATCTTGTAGACATTCTTTCCGAAATCAGAGACTGGGTAAAGAGAATATGGGGAAGATAGCGTAACAGTTCAGACAGGGCGCTGAACTGTTACGAGAATGCACACAAAACGCGAAAAGAATGCGTTTTGGCGCCCGCAAGTCTCGCAAAATTGCATAAAGCGCAATTTTGACTTCGCGAGAGGGGCTGTCTGAATGTTACAAGATAGCTGCTTTTAGATGCGCTGAAATCCGTGGCCGGTGTTGACAAATGGCGGGAATGTGATATAGTTCTAAAGGCGAAGAACTGATATCTGGCTGTAGAAAGGATATCCGGGCCATGCGTAGGGAGGTTGCTGTATGCTGCATGTTATAGAAGATTCGATTTTGGACTGTCTGAGACTGGTTCCTTTTTTATTTTTGGCTTATCTGGCCATGGAATATCTGGAACACAGGACCGGTGAGCGTATGCAGAAACTGCTCAGAAGGGCGGATAAGGCGTCGCCGGTCATCGGCGGGGCATTGGGAGCGCTTCCGCAATGCGGCTTTTCCGCGGCGGCCTCGAACCTGTACGCAGGACGGGTTATCTCATTGGGAACGCTGATTGCCGTCTATTTGTCCACTTCCGACGAGATGCTGCCCATACTGATCTCAGAGCGGGCTCCGGCAGGCCTGATCGGAGGGATTCTTTTGGGAAAGGCGCTTTTCGGCATGGCGGCAGGGCTGATGATTGATTTCGTACGCGGTAAAAAGGGACGGGAGGATGCCGGATGTATCCATGATATCTGTGAACAGGAGCGCTGCCATTGTGAAGAGGGGATTTTTCGTTCGGCGCTGACTCACACAGGGCAAATTGCCTTTTTTATTTTGGCGGTTACTTTCGGACTGAATTTGCTGCTGCATTATGCGGGGGAGGATGCGCTGGCCGGGCTGGTTTCGGGTAAACTGCTGTCAGGCCCCATGCTGGCCGGACTTGTGGGGATGATCCCGAACTGTGCCGGTTCCGTGGTGATTACACAGCTTTATCTGGAAGGGGCTATGGATATCGGTTCTGCCATGGCCGGATTGCTGTCTGGTTCCGGCGTGGGACTGCTGGTGTTGTTCAGGGTCAATCATAACCGCAGAGAAAATTTGAAAATAGCGGGGCTTCTGTACGGAATCGGCGTGGGAGCCGGGATTATTGTAGGATTGCTGGGCCTGTAAAAAAATTTAAAAAAAATTAAAAAAACACTTGCATTTTCTAAAAAAATGTACTATAATATGTTTTGTTGTGAGGGACACGACAGAGGAAGCATTGATAAATGCGAATGCGCCGCTAGCTCAGTTGGTAGAGCACCTGACTCTTAATCAGGGTGTCCAGGGTTCGAGCCCCTGGCGGCGCACTGTGAAGAACTGTTTTTGAGGACCTGGGAGCCTTGGGGACGGTTCTTTTTTTGTGCAGAAAACCCGCATAAAATCTATGTTTTTCCATGGTACTCAATGTAAGCTTAAGGGATTAATACTATGTGGTTTGTAAATGGCTCATTTGAGTCTCAGAGCCCCAAAAACAGGGGCTTTGGCCATGACTACGGTTAAAGCTGTCTCATCCCGCCACAGCCAGGAGCACCGGAATGGTAAACACGCACAATATGGTGGTGAGGATGATGGCAGCGCTGCAGGTGCTGCCGTCAATGCCTTTCTGGGTGCCCAGAATCAGGGGCATATTGCCGATGGGCATACCGAACATCACCATGCAGACAGAGATCAGCGTCCCGTCCCCTGTGACCAGCCTCAGCAGCGGCAGCAGGGCAAGGGGCAGGAGCAGCAGCTTCACAGCCGAGAAGACGTACAGCCTTGGCTGACAGAATATTTTCCGCAGATCGGAATGGGCCAGGGTGAATCCCACCGCTACCAGAGCCATGGGAGAGGTTACATTGCCCAGATAGGTGATGGCGGTTTTCAGGAAGCCCGGAAGCTGTATTCCGCATACAATGATCAGCAGAGCGGTGAAGCCGGACACAGTGCCGGGATTGATCATGGACTTCAGGGAGGAGAGCGAAAACTTTCCGTCCATCAGCGCCACGCCGTAGGTGTAGAACACAATGGTGTAAATCAGCAGAAATTCCGTCACATAGACCACATATTCCTCCCCCAGGATACTGGAAACCACCGGGATGCCGATGAACCCCAGGTTAGAGAAGACGAACATCTCCTGGAAAATTTTCCGCTGCTGGGGAGATTTGTCGAAAAAGGGCGACAGCACCATGCCCACCGCGATAAAGACCGCAAACATGCCCAAAGCAATGATGCCCACAAGGCCGATGGTGCCCAGGGATACCTGACCCGCAGAATTGGCGGCACTGGCCAGAATCAGCATGGGATTGAACACATTGACGATCATTTTGGACATCTGGGTGTTGGTATGGCTGTCCAGCATGTCCTTTTTTGCCATGAAATAGCCTGCGCCGATCATGATCAGCAGCGCCAGCATCTGAAAAAATACGGTAATTATAGTCATATTCCTCTCGCCTTTCTTATCTTCTTTTAAAAAGCTGTGTTTCGCTATCCAGTTTAACACAAATTTTTCAATCGGACAATCTGCATATTTTTCTTCCGAGGTGAAATGCTAGTTACTGTTCACAGATGCTATCTTGGAGATGTGGAAAAGACAGGAAAGCAGGGACTGCCGGGGGCAGTGCAGCGGAGGTTGTATGTTGAAAGAAGACAGAGCAGGCAGAAAAGCGGAGATCACGGAAGCAGTGCGTCCCTTTGGCATTCGGGATAAAATCGGGTATATGTTCGGGGACTTCGGAAATGATTTCAGCTTTATTTTTGCCAGTAATTACCTGATGGTATTTTATACAAAAGTATTGGGATTAAGCGGTTATGTGGTGGGGCTGCTGTTTCTGGGGGCGCGGTTTGTGGACGCTTTTACGGATGTGACTATGGGACGTATCGTAGACAACCTGCAGCCTGCACGGGACGGCAGATTTCGGGCTTGGATTCGGCGGATGAGCATACCCGTGGCTGTGGCCAGTTCCCTGATGTATCTGTATTTTGTCCGGGACTGGGCTTATCCGGCGAAACTGGCCTATGTGATCTTTACTTATCTATTGTGGGGCAGTTTCTGCTATACTGCCATCAACATTCCCTATGGCTCCATGGCTTCGGTGATCAGCCCGGACGTGAAGGAACGGGCCGCCCTGTCCACTTTCCGGAGCATAGGCGCCAGTCTGGCGGGATTTGTCATCGGCGTACTGGTGCCCCTGATCATTTATGAGACGGACGCGGAGGGGAATCAGATTGTGAAGCCGGTCCACTTTACGGTGACGGCCCTGGCTTTCGGCATTCTGGCCCTGGTGTGTTATTTTCTCTGTTATACCCTGTGCCGGGAGCGGGTGGCCTTTGAGAAAAAGCAGGGAATGAAGCAGAGCGCCGGAGAGCTGCTCAAGGGTCTGGCGGGGAACCGGCCTTTACTGGCACTGGTCTGTGGGGCGCTGATTCTGCTTCTGGCTACCATGCTGACCCAGGCCATGAACAATTATCTGTTTCTGGATTATTTTAAAAACGCGAAAGCTCTGGCCGTGGCGAATGTGGTGGGAATCGGCGGGGCGCTGCTGATTGCGCCCTTTATCACCAGAATCGTATCCGCCTTCGGCAAGAAGGAGGCAGGGGCGGCAGGCATGCTTGGGGCAGGGATTGTGTACCTGCTGCTGTTTGTGCTGCGGGTGAAAAGCCTTCCCCTGTTTTTGGGGCTTCTGTTTCTTGGCAGTCTGGGAACCGGATTGTTCAATATGATCATATGGGCTTTTATCACGGATATTATTGACTATCAGGAGATCGTCACAGGAAGGCGGGAGGACGGAACCGTATATGCGGTGTATTCCTTTGCCAGAAAGGTGGGACAGGCTCTGGCGGGAGGTCTGGGAGGCTTTGTGCTCACTGCCGTAGGCTATGTCTCCGAGGCGGCATCCCAGGCGGAAGGCGTGGCGGAGCGGATTTATACAGTCTCCACACTGCTGCCCGGACTGTGCTATCTGGCGGTATTCCTGATCCTGCAGTTTGCCTATCCCCTGACCAGGAGGGAAGTGGAGAAAAACGCGGAGATTCTGCGCAGGAAGCGTGCGGAGGAGGGAACGGATGTCAGATCGGAAGAACGGAATGACGCTGAAATTTGACCGGATAGCCGAGGGCAGCGGAGCGGAAGCGCTGTGCAGACTGGAGAACGGCAGGGCATTTCTGGAGTGGAGATTTCATCTGGAGGCCTATTTGGGGGAAGAATGCAGGAAGCTGACTCTGCCCGGGGATGGGGAGGAATTTCTTTCCGGCAGGGAGAGTCCGGAACAATTGATACGACTTCGCCTAACGGACAGTGGGGAAAATCCCGTCCTGGAGTGCATCCAGTTTCTCAGGGAGGAGGAGCCGCTGCAGTCTGTTCTGCCGCAGCCGGAAATCTGGAAGGGAACTGCAGAGCCCTGTCTGTATAAACTGGAGGCGGTACTGGCGGACAGGGAGGGAAACTGTCTGGACCGTATTCAGGATTTTCTGCCCCTGCGCCAGGTAGAGCACAGGCAGGGCAGTACAGAGGTGCTTCTTAACGGAGAAGTATTTCAGAAGCGGATGGTGCGTTATGGCCTGCCGGAGAGGGGAAATCCGGCGGAGCAGCAGCGGCTTATTCTGGAAGACCTCCGGATTCTGCAGAGACTGGGGGCCAACTGCCTTCTCCCGGAGGCAGGCGACTCCCCTGGTCGGCGGTGCCTGGGCAGGCTGTGTGACCGCTTTGGATTTCTTGTCTTTTCCCCGGAAAAAACGGCTGACCGAACGGATATTCCTGTATTTCGGGGAATCCGGAACAGCTTCTTTCTGCCAGGAGGGAAAGGACCGTCCCCACTCTTTTATCAATACAGGGCCAAATGGAGCAGGGAACCTTTCGTCTACCTGGTTCCGGAAAGCCTGAAACGGTTGGACGATGGAAAATATGCGGTATGCTGTTACAGCAACTGCAGCAGGGTGGCCCTCTATACAGACGGCAGACTCTTTGAATTCAGGACGGGGGAGCTTGTTTTCTCCTTCTGCGAAATCCCCTGTACAAAGCCCACAATCATGCTCACCGCGGAGGGGGACAGCTGCAGCCACTCCCTTTCGATTCACAAATCTTTCACAAAACTATCACCATTTGATGACATTTTCCCTTTAGAATAATTTCAAACAGGCGGAGGCTTTCCGGCATCAGGGAGAAGCCCTCCGCCCACAAACAGAAAGGGAATGTCAAGATGATTGAAGTGACAAATCTGACCAAAAAGTATGGGGAGCATGTGGCTGTGGATCACCTTTCCTTCCGGGTGGAAAAGGGGCAGATCTACGGATTTCTGGGGCCAAACGGAGCGGGAAAATCCACCACCATGAACATGCTTACCGGCTACATAGCGCCCTCAGAGGGCACAGTGACCATTGACGGAAAAGACATCCAGAAAGAACCGGAGGAAGCCAAAAAACGAATCGGTTATCTGCCGGAAATGCCGCCTCTGTACATGGAAATGACAGTGGAAGAGTATCTGATTTTTGCGGCGGAACTGAAAAAAATACCCAGGGCGGAGCAGGTAGCCCGGATCGAAAAGGGCATGGAAATGACGGGAATTCTGGACGTGCGCAGGCGGCTGATTCGAAATCTGTCCAAAGGCTACCGGCAGAGGGTGGGACTGGCCCAGGCGGTACTGGGAGACCCGGAGGTGATCATCCTGGACGAACCTTCTGTGGGACTTGACCCCAAACAGATCATTGAAATCAGGGATCTGATCCGCGGTCTGGGAGAGGAACATACCGTTATCTTAAGCTCCCACATTCTTTCGGAGGTCAGCGCCATATGTGATCACATCATGATTATTTCCCACGGGCATCTGGTGGCAAGCGATTCCCCGGAAGGCCTTCAGAAGCTGATGAGCGGTTCCATGGAACTGCTGCTCACCGTCAGGGGCGGGAAGGAAGAACTGGAAAATACACTGGCGCAGCTGCAGGACATTTCTTCCCTGGAGAGCCTGACTGCGCCCGGGGAGGATTTTGCCCGGGTAAAGGTGATTCCCCGGGAAAAGAAGGATATCCGGGAAGAAATTTTCTATGCCCTGGCGGAGGCGCATCTGCCCATTATGGAAATGACCGTGTCCGAAAAATCTCTGGAAGATATCTTCCTGGAACTGACCCGGGACCAGGAGCCCCAGTCCGGGGAGGGAAAGGGAAGGAGGCTTTTCGGGGGGAGAAGACGGAAAAACCCGGATCAGACTCCTGAGGCAGAATGCCGGGAGGAAGCGGAAGTATCGGAAGAACCGGAAAAATCAGAAGAATCGGACACGAAGGAGGAGAAATAAATGTTTGCCATCTATAAAAGAGAAGTGAAGTCCTACTTTCGTTCGTTCATCGGGCTTTTGTTTATCGCAGTGACTTTGTTTTTTGTGGGACTGTACTTTACTGCCATAAACCTGCTGCAGGGTTATCCCTATTTTTCCTATGCGGTATCCAGTGTGATCATCCTCTTTCTGATCAGCGTGCCTGTGCTGACTATGCGCATTCTGGCGGAAGAAAAAAGGAGCAGAACGGATCAGCTGATTCTCACGGCGCCCGTATCCGTTGGGGGAGTGGTTCTGGGAAAATTTCTGGCGCTGCTGACCATATTTGCCATTCCTACAGGCCTGATCAGCATTTATCCGCTGATTTTGAACGGTTTCGGCGCCATTCCCCTGGCGGAGGCCTATCTGGCGGTACTGGCCTTTTTCCTCTATGGGATGATGTCCATTGCTGTAGGGGTTCTGCTGTCCTCGGTGACGGAGAGCCAGGTTATCTCCGCAGTGCTCACTTTCCTGGTGCTGTTTCTGGCCTATATGATGGACTCCATCTGCGGCCTGATTTCTTCCACCGGAAATCTGATCACCCGCATACTGGGCTGCCTGGACATGTATACGCCATTCCAGAACCTGATGAACGGTACATTGGATGTAAAGAGCGTGTTTTATTTTGTCTCCATGACGGCTCTGGCCCTGTTTCTGACGGTGCAGTCCATTCAGAAGCGGCGATACAGCTTTTCCCGCAGGACGTTCAGTATGGGCGCCTACAGCACAGGCCTTATCGCGGCGGCAGTGGGCATCATCCTTATTGCCAATCTGGTTCTGGGGGAGCTGCCTGCCTCCTGGGTGTCTGTGGACGTCACCAGCCAGAAGCTCTATTCCCTGACGGAGCAGACCAGAGAATATGTGAAAACCATAGATCAGGATGTAACAATCTACGTGATTGTGTCTGAGGAAAATCGGGATACCATACTTGCACAGACGCTGCAGCGATATGACGATCTGTCGGAGCATATCAGGGTGGAATATGTGGACCCCAATGTGAATCCCAGGTTTTACACCCAGTATACCAGTGAAAATATCAGCCTGAACAGCCTGATTCTGGTCAGCGATAAACGGAATGCCGTAATTGACTACAATGATATCTACGAAACGGATTACGATTATGACTACTATACCGGAGGGTATTCTTCCAATACCACGGGATACGACGGAGAGGGACAGATCACCAGCGCACTGGATAAAGTGCTGACTGACGACGTGCCCAGGATGTACATGACCCAGGGGCATGGGGAAGCCTCCCTCAGCGCAACCTTTACCAATGCCCTGAAAAAGGAAAACACGGAGTATGAGAGCATTAATCTGATGGATTACGAGGAGATTCCGGAAGACGCCGCCTGTCTTCTGATCAACGCTCCCACAGGAGATTTCTCCCCGGACGATACGGAGAAGGTCACGGGATACCTGGAAAGAGGCGGAAACGTGATTCTGGTGACAGGCATTGCGGAAGGGGAGACACCCAACCTGGATGCGCTCTGCGGCTACATGGGCCTGGAGATGGCGGAAGGGCTTGTGGTGGAACAGGACCAGTCCAATTACTACAGGAATCCCTACTATCTGCTTCCCAACATGAGCTACAGCAGCTATACAGCGGGACTTTCCGGACAGTATTATGTTTTTGCGCCATTTGCCCAGGGGATTCTGATCCAGGATGAGAGCAGGGAGGACATCGCCTATACGCAGTTCCTCACTACCTCGGACAGCGCTTTCGCCAAAGCGGATCTCTCCAATCTGGAGAACTATGAGAAGGGCGAAAGCGACAGAGAAGGCCCCTTTGCCCTGGGCGTATCTGCGGTAAAGAACCTGGAGGACGGCGGGGAAGCCACTCTGGTGATGTACGGCTGCGAGCAGATTTTCTCAGATGAGGCAAATGTGATGGTCAGCGGAGCCAATCAGGTTATGTTTACCAACACCATAAGCGCCTTTGCAAAACATGAAGTCAGCATTTCCATTCCCGCCAAAAGCTATGCCGTGTCCTACCTGATGGTTCCCCAGTCCAGAGTAGTGCTTCTGGGCGTGCTGCTGACCGTGGTGCTGCCCCTGGGATGCCTGGCGGCAGGCTTTGTGATCTGGTTCAGGAGACGGAAACTCTGATATTCTGATATCTCTGACACGGAAGCGAAGCTGCGGAACAGGAGAACAGCAGCGAAGGAGACGTGCCCCGGAAGAAATTGCGGACGCATGTTTAAGCGGCCGAAAATTCTTCCCCTCAAGGGGCACGGAAGCGAAGCTGCGGAACAGGAAAACAGCAGCGAAGGAGACGTGCCCCGGAAGAAATTGCGGACGCATGTTTAAGCGGCCGAAAATTCTTCCCCTCAAGGGGCACGGAAGCGAAGCTGCGGAACTAAATATAGAAAGGAGCTTTATGAGAAAACAGAGAAAGCAATTACTTATTTTACTTGCGGTTTTACTGATATTGGCTGCCGCCATCCCCGGCGTCCGGTATTTTGTGGAAAAACAGGAGGAAAAGGCTGCGGAAGCGGCAAAAACAGAGCAGGACAGCAAAGTGCTCATTGATGCGGCCTATGAGGATGTGGTGAAATTTTCCTATGATTACGAGGGCGGCAATTATGCTTTTGAGAAGGCAGAGGATACCTGGCATGCCGCCGATGAGCCGGAACGGAATCTGAAAGAATATGCTCTCCAAAACATGCTGTCCGGGGTGACGCCCCTGTATGTACTGCAGACCATAGAAAATGTAACGGATTTCAGCCAATATGGTCTGGAAGAACCTCAGCGGACAATTGCCTTTGAGACTGCTTCCGCCAGTTATATTCTGCATGTGGGCGACTATAATTCCCTTACAGGGACTTACTATATCAGCATGCCCTCGGAATCTAAGGTGTATATAGTGGAACAGACTGTGATCACCGGGTTTAATCAGACCTATGAGGATGTGACGGAGACAGAGGAGGAGTCCTCGGAAGAATCCGGAGAAGACATATCCTCGGAGGAGCCAGTTGACGGAGCAGCTTCGGAAGAATCCGGAGATGACGTAACCTCGGAGGAGACCGGAGAAGGCGCAACCTCGGAGGAATCCGGAGAAGACATATCCCCGGAGGAGCCAGTTGACGGAGCAGCTTCGGAAGAATCCGGAGAAGGCGCAACCTCGGAGGAGACCGGAGAAGACGTAACCTCGGAGGAGTCTGGAGAAGACGTATCTTCTGAGGAATCCGGAGATGGAGCATCCTCAGAAGGATAGTGCTCCGAGGGGATATCTTTGAAAGAAAGGCACATAAAAGGAATAGCAGGATTTCCGGGAGAAGTCCCGAAAAGATATTCCTGCCACTGTTCCTGCATGACCACCCGGCAATATACCCGAAAGAATATTCTGATGTATCTATGCCGAAGTGCTGACATAAAAAGTGCATGGTATTGATTTTTCTCTACCATGCACCTAAAGTTATTCTTACTACAAAATTTCTCCCTGGGAAAAGTGTACTCACTGCTTAAAATTTGAAGTACAATGTATATTTTCACATATG
>CAJUGL010000067.1 GCA_910586515.1 uncultured Acetatifactor sp. | reverse complement strand
AGGTTTTATGCGGCCTGTAGATACTTTTTGCGTTATGGAGCTGTCAAAGACCCGAGACGGCAGGGCGCCGGGACAGGAGCTCAGCCGTCTCTTTGTATATAGCCTGTGCCTTGTGCCCGGGACTTTTCAAGAAAAACAACTTGGGGACTACCATTTGCGCCCGATTTAGTGTATAATGAGCTTAATTACAGCAGCGTAGGGAATGGGAAAGACAGTTTTTGCTGCGCCGCGTCAGGATATCATAAGGAGGAAGCATACATGTTAATCGGAGGAATTGAGGCAGGCGGCACGAAAATGGTATGTGCCGTAGGGGATGAGAACGGGGTGATCAAGGACAGGGTCTCCTTCCCTACCAGACAGCCTAAGGAGACATTTGAAGATCTGATCGGCTACTACCGGAACTGGGACATTGAAGCCCTGGGCATAGGGTGTTTTGGCCCGGTGGACTTGGATCAGAAATCGGAAACCTACGGATATATCACGAAGACGCCCAAGGCGGGATGGGAGTACTGCAATGTGGTGGGAACCCTGAAGGATGCGCTGAAGGTGCCTGTGGGATTCGATACGGACGTAAACGGCGCGGTTTTGGGAGAGGTGACCTGGGGAGCCGCAAAGGGAGCGGAGAGCGCCATCTATGTGACCATCGGCACAGGCGTGGGCGTAGGTGTCTATGTGAACGGAGGGTTGCTTCACGGTCTGGTGCATCCCGAGGGCGGTCATATCATGCTGGCAAGACATCCCCGGGATTCCTATAAAGGAAAGTGTCCTTTCCACGGCAACTGTATGGAGGGACTGGCTTCCGGTCCTGCGGTGGAAGAGCGTTGGGGCAAAAAGGGTGTGGAACTTGCGGACAGGGACGAGGTCTGGGAGCTGGAGGCCTATTACATCGCCCAGGCGGTGATGAATTACATTATGGCATATTCCCCCCAGAAAATCATTCTCTGGGGAGGCATCATGCACCAGGAGAAGCTGTTCGGGATGGTGCGGAAAGAAGTGCAGCATCTGCTGAACGGTTATGTGACCCACAAGATGATTCTGGAAAATATAGACGAGTATATCGTTCCTCCTGCATTGGGAGAGGACCCGGGCATCATGGGCGCCATCAAACTGGGTCTGGACGCGCTGGCGTAGAGGCCGGCAGGATCTGATATCCCGGGTTTACTGGCCCGGGACAGGAGAGTAATTGATTCCCGCGGGCAATGAGCCAGGCGGATGCTCCAACATCCATTTGGCGAATGCCGCAGTAATGAAAATTTCGGAGGAAACATTTTATGAGCAAAGAAGGCAGAGAACTGTTATTCCTGGATCCGGTGTGCACCCACAATATCTGGGGCGGCTCCAAGCTGCGGGAGGTGTTCGGCTATCCTGTGGAGGGAGATGATCTGGGAGAGTGCTGGGGGATTTCCGCCCATCCGGAGGGAGACGGAACCGTGCGGAGCGGGGCTTATGAGGGATGTAAGCTGTCGGAGCTTTGGGAGAAGCATCCGGAGCTGTTCGGGAATCTGGACTATGACAGATATCCTTTACTGACCAAGATCATTGACGCCCAGGACGACTTGAGCATTCAGGTGCATCCTGACGATGCCTATGCGAAGGAGCATGAGAACGGAAGCCTGGGTAAGACCGAGTGCTGGTATATCATGGACTGTAAGGAGAATGCCACTTTGGTGATCGGCCACAATGCCAAAAGCAAAGAGGAACTGGAAGAAATGGTGCATGGGGGGAAATGGCAGGAGCTGATCCGGGAGATTCCCATCCGCAAGGGGGATTTTATTCAGATCGATCCCGGCACGGTACATGCCATCAAGGCGGATACCCTGATTCTGGAAACCCAGCAGAACAGCGCCATCACCTACAGGCTGTATGATTACGGGCGCCTTCAGAACGGCAAGAGCCGGGAGCTTCATATCGACAAGAGCCTGGACGTGATCACTGTACCGGCGAAAAGCGCGGAGGATTCCGTTAAGTCCATCAGCGAACTGCCGGAGAATCGGCTGAATCAGATCTATACCTGTGAGAAATATACCATTTTCAAAATGGATGTAAACGGAAACACGTCATTTGAGCAGAACTGTCCCTTCCTGGCGGCATCGGTTCTGGAGGGAGAGGGCACTGTGGACGGCGCAGAGGTGCGCAGAGGGGATCACTTTATCATTCCCGCCGGCTACGGAACCGTGGAGATGACAGGCAGGATGAGCCTGATTCTGTCTACAGTGGAGCGCTGACAAAAGGGAAGATTGAATAAAAACTGCTGCACATGGAGCTGTCGCATTGAGGAGTTGACCTGCAGGTTACGGGAAAACCTTGATGGGGCAGCTTTTGCCTGTTGGTGTCAAGCTTTCGTGTGGAATGTAGGTTTAAAATCGATAGGTTAAAATCAAATAGAAACGAAAATCGGTGTCCGCCGAAAAGGACAGGAAGGGGTAAAATGAGTATATTTCGCTATGCCATATTGGGGGCCGCCAAAATAGGCGCAAAGTTTTGCCAGGCCGCAGGGCTTATTGAGGACTGCCAGGTCTGCGCGGTGGCCAGTAAGAGCCTGGAGCGGGCGGAGGAATTCGCGGAAAAGAACGGGATTTCCAGGGCTTACGGCAGCTATGAAGAGCTTCTGGACAGGGAAAAGCCGGACTGCGCCTATATCGCCGTGACACCCCATGACCATTACCGTCTGGCCAGGATGTGCGTGGAGCGGGGGATTCCGGTGCTCTGTGAAAAAGCCATGTTTCAGAACAGCGGGGAGGCGGAGAGCCTGTATGCCCTGGCAAGGCAGCGGGGGGTATTTGTCATGGAGGCCATGTGGAGCCGCTTTCTGCCAACCATGAAGAAGGTGAAGCAGTGGCTTGGGGAGGAAAGAATCGGAATTCCGGAGATTTCTCAGCTTTCTATCGGATTCACTGCGCCGGAGGGAGCGGAGAACCGCTATTTTAATCCTGCACTGGGAGGCGGCGCTGCCCGGGATATTACGGTTTATGCCTATGAGATTACCACCTATGTTCTGGAACAGAAGATCCGGAAGATGGACGTGTCCGCGGTAAAAGGGGAGACGGGGGTAGACATCAATAACCATGTATCCATTGAGTTTGAATATACGTTGGCAGACCTGGCCACAAGCTTTGTGACGAAGATGAATGCAGGGATGATATTATATGGAAGAAAGGGGAAAATCGTATGGCCGGAGCCCCACCATTCCCAGGAATGCTTCCTGTATGATCAGAACGGAGAGCTTGTGGAACATTTCGTAGATCAGGAGACGAAAAACGGTTTTGTGTACGAGCTGGAAGAGGCAATCCGCTGTATCCGGCAGGGGCTTCTGGAAAGCCCGGTGATTCCCTGGCAGGATACCCTGGACTGTGCCAGGCTGTTTGACCGGATAGACCGGTGCTGCGGGGAGATAAGGTGACAGTGTTCCTGAGACGTTAATATGATTTGAATAGAAAGGAAGTATCCCATGGGAATGGCTGAATTTGAACGGAAAAGAGAAGAAAAAATAGACGGTGTAATTTATGCTATGTCACCTTCCCATGATTATCGTCACGGAATTATTAACAACAACATTAACAGAAGCATCGGATGCGGATTAAAAAACAGCCTTTGCCTTGTCTTGAAATTTTTCAAGGTGTGTGAAAATAAATCATAGGAAAACAGTTCGACTTATGCTATAATGCATGCACAGGAAAGAGGAAAAACCCGGGGCATCGGTTTCAACCGGATGTGCCTTTTGGGCTTTCTCCTGGAAAGGGAGGAAAAAGATATGGGAATGACAATGACGCAAAAGATTCTGGCTGCGGCTGCAGGCCTTGACAAGGTGGAGGCGGGCCAGCTCATTGAGGCGAATCTTGACCTGGTACTGGGCAATGACATCACAAGCCCTGTGGCTATCAAGGAAATGGACAAGTTTACGGCAAAGGGCGTATTTGACAAGGACAAGATTGCTCTGGTGCCGGATCATTTTGTGCCCAACAAAGATATCAAATCAGCGGAGCACTGTAAATGTGTCCGGGAATTTGCCCGTAAAAATGAGATTACCAATTATTTCGAGGTGGGGGAGATGGGCATCGAGCACGCCCTGCTTCCGGAAAAAGGCCTTACCGTAGCCGGAGACGTGATTATCGGCGCGGATTCCCACACCTGCACCTACGGCGCGCTGGGGGCTTTCTCCACAGGGGTGGGCAGCACGGACATGGCGGCGGGGATGGCCACAGGCAAGGCCTGGTTCAAGGTGCCTTCTGCCATCCGATTCATTCTCACGGGCAAACCCGCCGAATGGGTCAGCGGCAAGGATGTGATCTTACATATCATCGGCATGATCGGAGTGGACGGCGCGCTGTATAAATCCATGGAATTTGTGGGAGACGGTATCGCAAATCTGACTATGGATGATCGCTTTACCATTGCAAATATGGCTATTGAGGCAGGCGGCAAGAACGGAATCTTCCCTGTGGACGCCCTGGCGGAAAAGTATATCAAGGAGCATTCCGATAAGCCGTATATCATTTATCAGGCGGACGAAGATGCGGTTTATGATGCGTCCTATACCATTGATTTGAGTCAGCTGCGTCCTACGGTGGCATTTCCCCATCTCCCGGAGAATACCCACACCATTGACGAGATCCGGCAGATGGAAGCCGTTGCCATTGACCAGGTGGTCATCGGATCCTGCACCAACGGACGTCTGGATGATCTGCGGATCGCCGCAAAAGTGCTGAAAGACAGGCATGTGGCAAAGGGCATGCGGTGCATTGTGATTCCCGCTACCCAGGCGATCTATATGCAGGCCATGGAAGAGGGGCTTCTGAAAACCTTTATCCAGGCAGGAGCCATCGTCAGCACACCTACCTGCGGACCCTGCCTGGGCGGCTATATGGGCATTCTGGCAGAGGGTGAGAGATGCGTGTCCACCACCAACCGCAATTTCGTGGGCCGTATGGGGCATGTGTCCTCGGAGATCTATCTGGCCAGCCCGGCGGTTGCGGCAGCCAGTGCGGTTAAGGGCGTGATCTCCGCGCCGGAGGAACTGTAAATCTGTTGAAGGAAAGGAGGCTCCCGCTGAGGGCAGGGCTTCGAGGAGATGCGCGGAAGCTGTCTGAGGCGGGGGAGGTGAATATGAACGCAAAAGGAAGAGTTTTTAAATACGGAGACAATGTAGACACAGATGTAATCATTCCGGCCAGATATCTGAACACATCGGATCCCGGGGAACTGGCGGCCCATTGCATGGAGGATATTGACAGGGATTTCATAAAGCAGGTGAATAAGGGCGATATCATTGTGGCGGAGAAAAATTTCGGCTGCGGTTCCTCCAGGGAGCATGCGCCCATTGCCATCAAGGCTGCGGGAGTCAGCTGCGTTATCGCGGAGACCTTTGCCAGAATCTTCTATCGCAATGCCATCAATATCGGGCTGCCCATCATTGAGTGTCCGGAGGCTTCCAGGGGAATCCAGGCGGGAGATGAGGTGGAGGTGGATTTCGATTCCGGCGTCATCACCAATGTGACCCGGGGCACAAGCTTCCAGGGGCAGGCTTTTCCGGAATTTATGCAGAAAATTATCGCTTCCGAAGGTCTGATCAATTATATCAATAACAAGTAAAAATCCATTCATACAACCGGCCTCGCAGATCACGGTTTCTGAGACTGCGGGGCTCTTTTTTCTGCCGTACAGAATGTTTTCGTGAACTGGGTACTGCTGCCCACCCATTAGGGCGGCGCGTTTGTGACGAAGGATTTTGAACGGAATCAGAAGAGGATTTTGTGCACATTGCATATGGGGGACGTACTTTGTCCGGACAGTGAGGGAAAGGAAGTCAGGAGAGCCATGGAAAAAGGAGCATCAAAAAAATACGAAATAGACATGTGTAACGGTCCGCTGTTGGGCAAGATTATGGTTTTTTACATACCGCTGATGCTGTCGGGGATTCTGCAGCTGCTCTTTAACGCGGCGGACATTGTGGTGGTAGGGCGTTTTGCGGGAAATGAGGCTCTGGCAGCGGTGGGCTCCACCAGTTCCCTGACGAATCTGATCGTGAATCTGTTCATCGGACTGTCTGTTGGGGCAAATGTTCTGGTGGCCAGATTTTATGGGGCAGGGCAGGACGGAGAATTGAAGGAAATGGTGCAGACGGCCATTGCCACAGCCCTTGCAGGGGGTGTGATTCTGGTTTTTCTGGGGTTTTTTATCTCCGGCCCTGCTTTGGGCTGGATGGGAACACCGGAGGACGTAATTGAGCATTCCGTTCTGTACATGCGGATTTATTTTGCCGGTATGCCGTTTATGATGGTATATAATTTCGGAAGCGCTGTGCTCCGGGCCGTAGGCGACACCAAGAGACCCCTGTATTACCTGCTGATCGCAGGTGTGGTGAATGTGGTGCTGAATCTGATCTTTGTGATTGTGTTTTCCATGGGGGTGGCTGGAGTTGCTGCGGCCACGGTGGCTTCCCAGGCCATCTCCGCCGCTTTGGTGGTGCGGTGTCTGATTCAGACTGACAGCGCCTACCGCCTGGTGCTGCAGGGCATGAAGATTGCGCCGGACAAGCTGATAAAAATGGTGCAGATCGGCGTTCCCGCAGGAATGCAGGGCGCTCTGTTTTCCATCTCCAATGTGCTGATTCAGTCCTCGGTGAACAGCTTCGGCTCCGTGGCCATGGCGGGAAATACGGCGGCCAGTAATATCGAGGGCTTTGTGTACACTGCCATGAATGCCTTTCATCAGGCAGCCATCAGCTTCAGCGGCCAGAATTACGGCGCCCGGAAATACAGACGTATTTTCAAGGTCCTGGTGATCTGCGAGGTTATGGTGGTGGGAGTAGGGGCTCTGATGGGAAATGTGGCCTATTTCTTCGGCGGAACTTTGCTGAAACTGTATACCATAGACCCGGCGGTTATCGAATATGGGATTCTGCGTATGCGGATTATCTGCGTACCATATTTTCTCTGCGGTGTGATGGATGTGGCGGTAGGGGCGCTCCGGGGAATGGGATATGCCATCATGCCCATGCTGGTTTCCCTGACCGGGGCCTGTCTGTTCCGGGTGGTCTGGATTTATACCATATTTCAGAGTATCCGTACGCTGGAATGCCTCTATTTTTCCTACCCCATCAGCTGGACGCTGACCTTCCTGGTGCATTTCGTGTGCTTTGCGGTGGTTTACCGGAGGCTGCTGAAGCGGGACCCCGGGATAGAATGAGTGTGTGGGCCGTAAGTTGGAAAAGGGAAAAACTGCAGCAAGGAAGGCCGGTCCGTAAGCGGCGTCCATGAAACCGGAGGGAAAGAGAGCAATATGATAGCATATGTAAAGGGAACAGTAGAAGACATAAAAGAAGACAATGTGGTAATCGGAGTGGGAGGCATGGGATACAATGTGCGGATATCCGCGGACACGGCGGCCAGGCTTCCGGGTATCGGGGAGACGGCCAGGCTGTATACCTACACCAGTGTCCGGGAGGATGCCATACAGCTGTTTGGCTTTCTGGCGAAAAATGATCTGGAGATCTTCCGGAAGTGCATTACGGTCAGCGGCATCGGCCCCAAGGGAGCGCTGGCCATACTCTCCGTTCTGGATGCGGATTCCCTGCGTTTTGCCATTATGACAGGGGATGTGAAGGCCATCTCCAAAGCGCCCGGAATCGGCGCAAAGACTGCGGAGCGTCTGATTCTGGAGCTGAAGGGCAAGATCAAGATTGACGACGCTCTGATAGACCGGGAGATCGAGAGTACACGGACCGCTGCCCAGGGCATGGCGGATACGCCCCAGAAGCGGGAGGCCGTGGAGGCGTTGGTGTCTCTGGGCTATGGGAACGCGGAGGCTGTGAAGGCCGTGAACGCCATTGAGGGAATTGAGACAATGGATTCCGGAGCAGTGCTGAAGGCGGCCCTGAAGAAAATGTTTTGAACTGTTATGTTCTGAGGGCTGCCTGCTTGCAGAACGGAACAAAAACGGCTAAAATAGAATGAGTAAAAATGCCGAAGGGAACGCGTAAAAATGTCGAAGCGAATGATTGAAACGAATATCACCGAAGAGGATGTGAAAATAGAGGGCTCCATCCGCCCACAGAAACTGGATGACTACATCGGTCAATCAAAAGTGAAGGAGACGCTTAAGATCTATATTGATGCGGCTAAGCTGCGGGGGGATGCCCTGGACCATGTGCTGTTCTACGGTCCGCCGGGTTTGGGCAAAACCACACTTGCGGGCATCATTGCCAACGAGATGGGCGTGCATCTGAAGGTCACCAGCGGTCCGGCCATTGAGAAGCCCGGCGAAATGGCGGCTATTCTCAACAATCTGGAGGAAGGGGATCTGCTCTTTGTGGACGAGATTCACCGGCTGAACAGGCAGGTGGAGGAGGTGCTCTATCCGGCCATGGAGGATTACTGCATTGACATCATGATCGGAAAAGGGTCCACTGCCCGTTCCGTGCGGCTGGATCTGCCGAAATTTACTCTGGTGGGCGCCACCACCAGGGCGGGGCTTCTGACGGCTCCCCTGCGGGACCGTTTCGGCATGATCCACCATCTGGAATTCTACACGGTGGAAGAGCTCCAGCTGATTATCCTGCATTCCGCCAGGGTTCTGGAAGTAGAGATTGAGCCGGGAGGAGCCCTGGAGATGGCAAGGCGGAGCAGGGGAACGCCCAGGCTGGCCAACCGTATCTTAAAGCGGGTGCGGGATTTCGCCCAGGTAAAGTATGACGGCGTCATCACGGAAGAGGTGGCCAGGACTGCCCTTGATCTGATGGACGTGGACAAGCTGGGCCTGGACCATATAGACAGGAACCTGCTGCTGACCATGATCCGGAAATTTGAAGGGGGACCTGTGGGACTGGAGACCCTGGCGGCAGCCATCGGGGAGGATGCGGGCACCATTGAGGATGTGTACGAGCCTTATCTGATCAAGAACGGCTTTCTGAACCGCACCCCCAGGGGCAGGGTGGCCACGGAGCTGGCCTACCGGCATCTGGACTGCGGAATCTATCCGCGGAAGCCTTGAAAATCCATGCTTGTCTAATCGCGGTAAATATGGTTTAATAATAGCATGATCTTCAGAACGAGGGGATAAATAAGGAAAAGCTGCGGAAAATGTCATAAAGGAGAGGTGAGCTATTATGAGCAATATGAGAGGAATTGATACCCCTGTCAGACAGCGGAGAAGGCGGGTCTTTAAGGAAGTGGCGGATTTGGCGTATAATTCAACCAATCTGAAGGATGATATGGAGGCGCTTCCGTACCAGATTGTGGACTACGAAGAGCCCATGTACAGGGAGAGTGTGTATCGGGACAGAGCCATTATCAGGGAGCGCATCCGTCTGGCCATGGGAATGAGCCTTCGTCCGGAGAATCGTGAGCATCCGGGTCACTTGACTCAGGGGCTGGAAGAGAGCAATATTGACGAGAAATATTATGAGCCGCCGTTGATGCAGGTAATTCCCTCGGCCTGCAATGCCTGTCCGGAGGACCATTATGAAGTAACCAGCTCCTGTATGGGATGTGTGGCGCATCCCTGTCAGAGCGTATGTCCCAAAGAGGCGATATCCATTGTGAAGGGAAAGTCCGTGATCGATCCGGAGAAATGCATCAAATGCGGAAAGTGCAAGGCTGTGTGTCCCTATGACGCCATCTGCCATAAGGAACGTCCCTGCAAGGCAGCCTGCGGTGTAAATGCCATCAAATCGGACAGATTTAACCGGGCCTATATTGATAACGATATGTGTGTCTCCTGCGGAATGTGCATGGTCAGCTGTCCTTTCGGGGCAATAGCGGACAAGTCTCAGATCTTCCAGCTGATCAGGGCCATGCAGTCCGGCAGGGAGATCATTGCGCAGGTTGCGCCTGCCTTTGTGGGCCAGTTCGGGCCGAAGGTGACGCCCGACATGTTCAAGACAGCGCTGAAAGAGCTGGGCTTTGCGGATGTGTACGAGACGGCCATCGGGGCGGACCTGGGCTGCATGGCGGAGGCGGAGCATTATGTAAAGGAAGTGGCTACAGGGAAACAGTCATTTGCGCTGACGTCCTGCTGTCCGTCCTGGTCTGTGATGGCGAAGCATCTTTTTCCGGAGACGATTGACAAGATCAGCAACGAACTGACCCCCATGGTGGCCACAGCCAGAATAATCAAGCAGGAGCATCCGGATGCTTCGGTGGTGTTTATCGGCCCCTGCGCGTCGAAGAAGCTGGAGGCAAGCCGCAGAACAATCCGTTCCGACGTGGATTTCGTCATCACCTTTGAGGAGCTGACGGGAATGTTCGAGGCCAGAGGGATTCTGCTGGATGAGATCAAGGCCATGGACGAGATGCAGGACGCAACGGGAGCCGGCCGGGGGTATGGCGTGGCCGGCGGCGTGGCGGGAGCCATTGAGGAATGTATCAAAACTTATTATCCGGGCACTGAGGTAAAAATAGAGCATGCGGAGGGACTGACGGAGTGCAGGAAGATGCTGCTGCTGGCCAAGGCCGGAAAAAAGAACGGCTGTCTGATAGAGGGCATGGCCTGCCCGGGAGGCTGTGTGGCCGGAGCGGGGACGAATATAGGCATCGCCCAGGCGATGAAAGAAGTGGCTAAATTTAAGTCCCAGGCTAAAGCGGCAGTGCCGGATGCAGAGTAGAGGGGATAAAGGAGCATGAGCATGAACAGCAGAGATAAATTGCACGGAGGGGAGATTTACGATCCCTGCGACGAAGAGATTTTGAAGGAACAGTACAGATATCTGGACAGGCTTTATGATTTTAATATGACCCGCCCTACCGAACTGGAGAAAAGGACGGCGATGCTGAAGGTAATGTTTGCGGAAATCGGTGAAAACTGCTATATTGAGCCGCCTCTGCACACGAATTTCGGGGGACATCACGTACATTTCGGCAAGAATGTCTATGCCAATTTTAACCTTACGCTGGTGGACGACACCCATATTTATGTGGGGGATAATACCATGTTCGGCCCCAATGTGGTGGTTGCCACGGCAGGGCACCCGATTTTGCCCCAGCTCAGGGAAAAAGGCTATCAGTACAATGCTTCTGTGCGCATCGGGAAAAACTGCTGGATTGGGGCGGGAGCGATCATCGTTCCCGGAGTAACCATCGGAGACAATGTGGTGATAGGCGCAGGCAGCGTTGTCACAAAAGATATTCCGTCCAATGTGGTTGCGGTGGGAAATCCCTGCAGGGTGCTCAGGGAAGTCGGAGAGCATGACAGGATGTATTATTTTAAGGACAGGAAGATCGCGCCGGAACTTCTGGGATGATGAGATGAGATGAAACGGATGGAGGGTTGTGATGGATTCGGACAGGGCGAAACTGTCTGTAGGCGGATATACTTTCCTCACGGAGAAAGATGCCCAGCTTGCAAGGACAGAAGAACAGAGAATAGAATACCTTGAGGCGCGTATCGATTACACGTCGCCGGAGAGCATACGTTATGTATACGAACAGACGATACAGGAGCGCCTCTTCAAGACCCCTGTTGGGCTGAGGTATCTGCGTAAACTGCGGGAATTCCTGATTGCCAGACCGGAGATTGAGCCGGGGGACATCATGGATATTCCACTGTACATGACTTTTGACGGAGAGCTGCGGGGTTCTGCGAATCCGGCCCGTTCCAGGGTAACGCCTTCGAAGAAGAGAGATATAGATAAGGAGAAAGCGCGTTTCACTCTGTCGGTGATTCTGAATGTGCTGCTGGCAATTGCCATTGCTGCCATGTTTTATATTTCCTATGTCAGCGAACAGCCGAATGTGATTAATTATGAGAGGGCCATTACCAGCAAATACGCATCCTGGGAACAGGAACTGACAGAAAGAGAGCAGGCGGTTCGGGAGAAGGAGAGGGAGCTGAAGATCAATCAGGAGTGAGAAAGGGGGCAGGGGATGGACAGGCTGAAGATACTGGTGGTTGACGATGAAAGCAGGATGCGCAAGCTGGTTTGCGATTTCCTGGTGAAAAATCAATACGATGTGCTGGAGGCTGGAGACGGGGCGGAGGCGCTGGACATTTTCTTTGCCCAGAAGGATATTGCCCTGGTGGTTCTGGATGTCATGATGCCTAAAGTAGACGGCTGGCAGGTGTGCAGGGAAATCAGGGCCTATTCGAAAGTGCCGGTTATCATGCTTACGGCCAGGGCGGATGAACAGGATGAACTCAGAGGGTTTGAACTGGGGGTTGACGAGTATATCATAAAACCTTTCAGCCCCAAAATATTGGTGGCGCGCATTGAGGCCATACTGCGCCGTACAAATCAGACCGCCAATGAGGAAATTCTGGAATGCGGCGGCATCAGACTGGATAAGACGGCCCATCAGGTGACGATTGACGGAATTTCCGTTGAGTTGAGCTATAAGGAATTTGAGCTTTTAGCCTATTTTATGGAAAACAGGGGAATAGCGCTCTCCCGGGAGAAAATACTGAATAATGTCTGGAATTACGACTATTTCGGGGATGCGCGGACCATTGACACCCATGTGAAGAAGCTTCGCAGCAAAATGGGGGGGAAGGGCGAGCTGATTAAGACCATATGGGGGATGGGCTACAAGCTGGAGGCATAGAGATGCGGACGGGAAAAATCAGGATAGGACAGTCTATCAAGCGTCAGTTTGCCCTGATCTTTATCGGGTTGATGACAGGAACCATATTTCTGTGCTGGTTTATCAACATTATGTTTCTGGAACAGTACTATATACGCAGCAAGACAGAAGTGATCTTTGACGCTTACAATTCTATCCGGCAGGCGGCAAACAGCGATACCTACAGCACCGAGGAATTTCGCCGGGAATTGGATAATGTATGCGGTATTTATAACATTACGGTCTATGTGATGGATGCTAATTCTCAGGTGCGCTATGCCTCAAAGAACGGCGGAACGGAGCTGGAAAAACGGCTGATCTCCTATGTGTTCGGTTTTGATATGGATGCGGTCAAAGTGGTTGAGGAGGGAGACGGCTATGTGGTTCAGCGTGTGCAGGTGGGAGAAAACGAGTACCTGGAGATGTATGGAAGGCTGAATGCAGGTATTTCTTTTATCATGTGCACACCCGTGGAGAGCATACGGGAAAGCGTCAAGGTTGCAAACCGCTTTTTGGCGTATATCGGAATGATCGCCACGCTGGCGGGGGGCATCATTATCTGGTTGGTCTCGGGAAAGATTACCAATCCCATACTGGAGCTGAACAGTATATCGGAAAAAATGGTTAATCTTGACTTTGAGGCAAAGTACAGGGGCGGCGCCCGCAATGAGATTGATTTATTGGGAGAGAACATCAATAAGCTTTCCCAGTCGCTGGAACATTCTATAGCCGAATTGAAGACGGCCAATAACGAGCTGCAGAAGGATATTGAGAAAAAAGAGCAGATGGACGAGATGCGCAAGGAGTTTCTGGCAAATGTCTCTCACGAATTGAAGACGCCCATCGCCCTGATACAGGGGTATGCGGAAGGATTGTCGGAAGGAATCAACGACGATCCGGAGAGCAGAGGTTTTTACTGTGATGTCATTGTTGACGAGGCGGCCAAGATGAATCATATGGTGCAGAAACTTTTGACGCTGAATCAGCTGGAATTCGGCAATGACGTGGTGAACATGGAGCGTTTTGACCTTACTGCACTGGTGAGGAATTATGTCCAGTCAGCTTCTATACTCACAAAACAAAACGGCATAGAAGTGCGCCTGAAGGAAGAGGGCCCCCTCTATGTTTGGGGAGACGAATTCAAGGCGGAGGAGGTATTGATGAATTATTTCTCCAATGCGGTGAATCATTGCTCAAAGGAGAAAATCATTGTTATCTCATTGGAAAGAAGAGAGGACAATATAAGAATAGGGGTATTCAACACAGGGGAGCCGATACCGGAGGAAGCCATGCCCCACCTGTGGGAGAAGTTTTATAAGGTGGACAAGGCCAGAACCAGAGAATATGGGGGAAGCGGCGTCGGGCTGTCCATTGTCAAAGCAATTATGGAATCCATGAACAGAGCCTATGGGGCCGAAAACTATACAAACGGCGTCTTGTTTTGGTTTGAGCTGGAGAAGGCTTAGGCGCTGTTCGGGCAGAAGGGAGGTTATGAATGAAAGAATTGCAGGAGGAAGTATGCACAAAGGTGCTGCTGGTGGGATTGGATACAGGAGATGATCCGGAGTTTGACCATTCCATGGAGGAACTGAAAAGTCTGGCGGAAGCGGCGAACAAAAAAGTTGCGGGAATAATAACCCAGCGGATGGGCGGCGTGAATAAGGCATATTATATCGGAACCGGCAAGGTAAAGGAGACGCGGGAGTACGCGGAAGAGTGCGGGGCGGAAGAAGTGATTTTTGACAATACCCTCACTCCTTCCCAGATGAGGAATCTGGGCCAGGAACTGAATCTGCCGGTGTTGGACAGGACAAACCTGATTCTGGATATTTTTGCCCTCAGAGCCAGGACCAGGGAGGCAAAGCTGCAGGTGGAGACGGCCAGACTGCAGTATATTCTGCCCAGACTGGTGGGAATGCGGGAGAATTTGAGCCGCCAGGGCGGGAGTACCGGCGGAAATACCGGAGGAACCCGCAGCAACAGAGGCGCCGGCGAGACAAAGCTGGAGCTGGACAAGCGAAAAATAGAACACAGAATAGCGGAATTAAAGAGAGAACTGGAGGAAGTGACGCAGAACAGGGAAACCATGCGCAAGCGCCGCCGTCAGTCAAGAATCCCCAAAGTGGCGCTGGTGGGCTATACCAACGCGGGGAAATCCACCATTATGAACCGTATGCTGGAGATATATGGAGCAAATGAGGATAAAGCCGTGCTGGAGAAAGATATGCTTTTTGCCACGCTGGATACGCATGTGCGCCGTATTCATCCGGGACAGTCTGGCGGAGGCGGAAAAGCGGTATCAGCGGACTTAAGTCCCTTTTTTCTGGCGGATACGGTGGGATTTATCAATAAGCTGCCGCACGGGCTGGTAAAGGCTTTTCGCTCAACGCTGGAGGAGGTCAGGTACGCGGATTTGATTGTGGAGGTGGTAGATTTTTCCGATGCGTTTTATCGCCAGCATATGGAAGTCACCGACGAAACGCTCAGAGAACTGGAAGCAGGGGATATACCGCGGATTATCGTTTATAACAAATCGGATAAAAGCGACTTGGAAGACATTCCCAAAAAAAAGAACAGACAGATTTATATGGCGGCGGGACTGGGTAAAGGCATCAGAGAATTGACGGAGATGATTGAGGAATGCGTTTACGCAGACCGGGTAGAGCGAGAGTTTATGCTGCCGTATGACAAGGGGGATATTGTGGCCTATTTTAGGGAAAATGCCACGGTACTCCGACAGGAGTATTGCGAGAACGGAGTTCGGCTGCGGGTGAACTGTCATAAAAATGATGCGGAAAAATATTTATCCTATGCTTCTGCCATATAATTGTTGCCTCCGGAATAAATTTGTTGTATGATTGACAGAGGTATTTCGATGTCTGAGTTGAACGGCAGGCAGAGGGTACAGATTTTCAGAAATGGGGTTTGAGAAAATGAGATGTAGAAAAGGGATATTGATGATAGCGGCCGCAGCCGTATTGGGGCTTACAGGCTGCGCGGAGAACCAGCTTCCGGAACTGACGGAAGAGGAGATACGGGCAGTCGGAGAATACGTGGCCATCACCATGATGAAATATGATATCAATCATAGAAGCAGGCTTATGGAACTAACCGTGATCGATCCGGAATCAGTTACGCCTTCAGAGACGGATGATTCGGAGCAGTCTGTTGGCATGCGTCCGGTGGATGATACTCCGGTGGTGAATGCCCCGGAAAAGGAGAAAGAGGAAGCTCCTGCTTATACCGTTGAGGATGTGTTGGCTCTTCCCGAGGGGATATCGCTGACTTTTCAGGGGCAGACCGTATGTGAGAGCTATCCGGAGGAGAGTGATTTCTTTTCCATGGGAGCATCTGACGGAAAAAAACTACTGGTATTGGACTTTCTCCTGAAAAACGAAGGGGGAGCGGAGCAGACGCTGGATTTATTGGCTCAGAATGCGAGATTTACCATAACCATAAACGGGGAGTATTCAAGAAATGCTCTGGCTACTATGCTACTGGATGATTTGGCTACATTTGAGGGAACTCTGGCAGCAGGCGACAGCGCAAAGGCTGTGTTGGTTGTAGAGGTGGAAGACAGTATGGCGGGGGAAATTGCTTCCGTCAGCCTGAAGGTTAAAAAAGATGAGAAGGCATGTGCAATCGAATTGCTTTCTCCCTGATTTTTGAATGCTTCTTCTCACAGGTCTTACCGGAGGAGAGGAAAAACGGGAGATGGCGGGGCATTTTCCATGAATTGTAGGGAAATGCCCCGTTTTATGCGCAGGCCCGTGTAATGTAAGTTTGCTGCTAAAGCGGCGCACGGGCCGCGCGGCGAGTAGGGGTAAAATCCCCCCTACTCGATTATATATAAAATATATTGTTGAAAAAAACATAAAAATATCGAAAAAACTTGTTGACAAAAGAACAGCCTGGTGATATAGTATATTTCGTTGTCGGGAACACAAGTCAGACAGCACGTTCAGTTGAGGGATTTGAAGATACAGTTGAACAAACTTAACAGTCCTTCAAAAAAAGAACGAAAAAAGTTAAAAAATGTTGTTGACAAGATAATGAAGATGTGATATCCTATAAAAGTTGTCAGCGAGAACAACGAACCGACAGAAAACGAACGAAAGAACGTTGAAAGCCGGGAGGGATAAGCGGTCAGCAAAGCACCTTGACAAATGAACAGTAATGCA
>CAJUGL010000066.1 GCA_910586515.1 uncultured Acetatifactor sp. | reverse complement strand
CACTTTCAGGAATAAAACCTGGAGGTGTTCTTTTCTTTTTGGTATAATTTATCTGTCATGAAAAACGATACCGGAAACTATTATAATCCAAAACAGAGAAGATTGCTGCTCTTTCTTACAGATTTCTCTGCTATCGCAGATAAAAAAATCTCACATCACAGTTCATCCAGATACAACAGTACTCTGGTTTGGATCTTCTGCACGGTAGCATCCAGGGTGGCATCCCCGGCAAAATACATGCTTGCCTCCTCTCTCACAATACTCGCGACGGGATCCGTCCTTTGCCCTCCACTACTCACCACAGCCGCTTCCGCCATCTCCCTCACCCGCTCAATATCCGCTTCTGTGGGTTCTTCAGGCGAATTCTTGTATGCCGGGTCCGAATAACTGTGCCTCAGGTGCTCCTCAAAATAATCCTTCCTGGCAGGCATGGAACCTGATACCCGATAAAACATTGCCTGCATTTCATCTGACAAGAGATACTCCAGGAAATCCCATGCGCCCTCCTTATTCTTGGAGGCACTGTTGATCGCAATCATTTGTGCGGGCATAATCTCATATTCCCCGCCCTCCCATCCGGGATATCCCACCAGTGTATCCAGATAATTTTCTCCGGTATATTCATAATTATTTGATTCCACTACCAACCCCGGAACTACATTCGATTTCCACGGAATTACACTGTGTGCACCGGTGATAACCTGACGATCAAACAGCCAGTCTCCTTTTTGGGTATTGTATGATATATTGCTGCCATCGTCATATGTCTTCCACCTGCCGCAGGATTCCAGTATCCGTTTAAACTCCGCTCCGTCGAAACTGCAGGTTTTATTCTCGTAATCTATGAAATGTTCCCCGTACTGCATTCCCATGCACAGATCCAAAGCGCTCACAGGGGACTGATAGGAAAACATCCTGTCCTTCTCCCCCATTTCCAGAAACTTCCATACCGTCCACTCCTCAGGCGTCACAAGATCCCCCCTGGCCCGAAATGTTGATAGATCAAAACCCGGTATTACAACTACATTCTTCCCGTTTATGACACCGGCGGCTCTCACTGAATCCACAATATCCTCAGAAGACACCACCTGGCTGCTTTCAAAATAAGAATCCAGCTCCTCAAAGGCTCCATGCCTTGCCAGATTCCCCCTGTAGATCGTCGTCACATCCATCAGATCTGCCCCTATACCCTGAATGAGTTTTTTCTCATAGGTAAGCGTATCCTCTCCCAGTACCTCTATCCTGTACTTCCTGCTCTGCCGGTTATACAGCTGCACCTGAACACCGATAGCGGCGGCGTTCAGATCAGGCACTGCAAAGGTGACCGCCTGCCTGACCGGATAGTCCCCGCCGCCTCCGGGCGTGATGGCGGAAAAGGTCAGGAGCGGCTTTACCCTGTCACCAAATATCATCTCCAGACACAGCAGCATATAGGTCCCGTCCTTCTGAAAGACTCTGTCCACCTGGTTTCCGTCTATCTGTATGTATTCATCCTTCCATTCCCACAGTTTTTCTGCTTCTCCGGACTCGGGAACATAGGAGAGCATTCCCTCCCCTGTCCGCAGACAAAGGCCTTCCTCATACCCGCTGTACACGGCAAGCGGAGTTACAGGACACACAAAACGCTTTCCCTCCTCTCCCAATTCCATGAATACCGGCTCCGCTCCCGTGAAACAGTATCCATATATCCGGTTATCTTTCCCCACTGCAACCCCTTCCAGAGACTCCAGCTCAGGCGTATATACTTCCTCCAGACCACCGCTTTCCCCAAAGACAAAAACACTGCCTAATTGTTCGTTTTTGACAAGCAACCTTATTTCCGCTGACCAAAAAGGATACTTTCATGTATATTTTGCACAAAATCCCCGAGACTATCATCCAATAGACTTCTGCCTTTAAATCCTATTGGATGTATCATGTTGCGTTTAGCGGCAAAGCCCCTAAGTAAAATACCGTCAAATATGCATAATACCAGCAGAAACGGCAGCAAACTCAAGGCATTTCATTCGTTGTGAAATCTTTACTGTTCCTGCAGATACAGGCCTACTCTGCTCTGAATTTTCTCCACTGTCTCATCCAGGGAAGCATCTCCCTGGAAATACATACTCGTCTCCTCATACAGAATGCGCATAACCGGATCCTGTAAACCGTTCCTCAGATCAATCACGGCGTTGTCCACCATGTGCCGCGCAGCAGCCGCGTCCGCTTCCGTGGGCCTGCCCGACCGCACATATCCCAGTTCTGCCATCAGCGCCCATAGGAAGGGGAATTGGCAAGCAGCCATTCCTCGTCGTAAGGGTCATACACATCCTCCAGGCAGCCCGCAAAGCTGTCAGCCCGTACCGGGAACTCCCAGTCAATGCAGTCCTGCATCTCTTTGGAGAGCAGAAATCTCAGAAAATCCCAGGCGCCTTCCTTATTGGGAGAAGCGCTGTTCATGGCAAACAGATTCTCCGGCGCAAACGCATACTCTGCTCCATCCCACCCCGGATATCCCACCATTTTTCCGGCATAATCTGCATGCATCTGATTAATGCAGCCCTTTATAGAGGAAATATACTGTTCAGCAAACTGCCATTCCGCATCTTCCAGTTCTGGAGGCCTGTAACCTACCACTTCCTCCCCTATGGTTACCGGGATATAACCGCTGCGGTCCGTTCCGTCATAGCTGTCCCAGGCTGCGCATTCTTCCAGAATCCGACGAAATTCTTCCCCGTCAAAAGAGCATTCTTTCTTCTCCTCATCAATAAAATGCTCCGCTTTCCTGATCCCCATACAGTACCGGAAAGCTTCCCAGGGAGACTGTATCTCAAACATTCTGTTTTCCCGTCCCATTTCCAGAAACGCCCAGGGAGTCCATTCCTGAGTCAGTTTTTCCTTCCCCCGCAGTGTCTTTATGGAAAAGGACGGTATCACCAGGAAACTCTTCCCCTCCGCCGTACAGGCCTTGCGGACAGATTCCAGAAGCCCTTCCCACAATGCAGTGTCATAATACGGCGATAAATCTTCAAAAACACCTTTTGGCGCCAGACTGGCTATGGGCAGAAGGGATACCTCCAACAAATCGGCTCCCTTCTTCTGCAGGAGCTTTGCTGTCATGGCAACGGAACTTTCATCGTAAACAATTTCAACACTGTACTTCAGGCTCTGCCTGTTATACCGCCGGACCAGATATTCCAGATGACCCGAAGAGCCGGCTCCTTCATCGGCGGAAGCGGGATATCCCAACGTGATTTTTGTTTTCCCCGGATACTGCCCGCTGTCTTCAAAGGTAATGCCGGCAAAGGTCAAAACCTGTCTCTGGCTGCTATTATCGAAAAATTCCTGCTCCAGACACAGTACCGTAATACGCCCGCCGCCGCAGAAGAGGCCATCTATGGGAGAGTTCTGGATATTCGCAATATCGGAACGCATATCTCCCGTGTTCGTCACCCGTCTGTTTACATTGGTCCCGATCTGGACATATTCCGATTTCCAATCCAGAAGCTTCTCGCTTTCACCGCTTTCCGGTTCATAGCTCCACAGACTCTTCCCATCGGAAAGGTACACCCCATCCTCATAGCCGTCAAATACCTGCTTCGGCGCCATGGGACAGGTATAGATCTCCCCGTTTCCCCCAAGCAGTGTAAACGTTGTGTCCTTCCCGGCAGCACAGTATCCGTAGATACGGTTTTCACGCCCCACAGCAATTCCGTCCAGCCTGTCCAGGGCCGGTGTACAGCTTCCCTCCAGATTCCCGTCTTCTCCAAAGAAAAAGGCGGTTCCGTCTGTACCGTGATCGTACAGGCAGATATGCCCGTCTGCCGTCACCGTCCCCTGGTTCAGGCGCTGTCCCTTGTCGCCGAAAGTTTCCGGCGTATATTCGACACGCCACAGCCGTTCTCCTTCCGGACTGTATTTTTCCAGGAAATAGCCTGCAACCTCTCTCTCCCCGGTCTCAGATTCCCCTGACCAATCCGCCCAGAATGTGATACATTTCCCCTCCTGCTCCGTCAGCAGCGCACAAAGCTCCACATCCCCCAGACTGTCGATCCGCAGGAATTCCTCCGGCCGAAAAGCTTCGGACAGCCTGTTTCTATAGAGATATCTGCTGTATCCTCCTTCTTCTTTCCGCTCTTGCCCTTCAAAATAAAACCAGTCATGGTTGAACGTATATGCCCCTTCCAGAAAGTGGTCCAGTGTCATATAATGGAAATCCGCTACCGGCACGGGCAGACTTTCTTCTTCCTGTGACTCTGCCGCATTTTCTCTCTGGTTTTCTCCTGATTCTAAAACGGGCTCCGGTGTATCCCGGAACCCGCAGGCAGAAATGCTCAGTAATACGGCTGTCACCAATAGGCAAATGACTGTTTTAAACATTTTCAATATAGTTCTCTCTCCCATAAATAACTTCATCTTATCATGCATCCCTTCTCCGTATTTCTTATTCAAGTTCATCCAGATACAACAGTACTCTGGTTTGGATCTTCTGCACGGTAGCGTCCAGGGTGGCATCCCCGGCAAAATACATGCTTGCAATATAATAACATTCAAAAATTATTCTGTCAACAGCGCGAAATTTTGTTCAGTTCTGATAATTAAATTTATTCCTGCTGACTGAAACAGATGTTATAATGTATATTCTGTACAAAATCCCGAGGCCGCCTGTATCATACAATAGAATCCGCAACAGTCCCCTTTGCACCCAAAACGCCGCTCTTGCAATTCCCTCCGGAATGATGTATAGTGTTTTCAGGCAAAAACAACCTAAAATATCATCAATGGAGGATTCCTGTCTATGAAAGAAAAAGTAGTTCTGGCTTATTCCGGCGGCCTGGACACCACCGCCATTATCCCCTGGCTTAAGGAAAACTATGATTACGAGGTAATCTGTGTCTGCGTTGACTGCGGACAGGCCGA
Source organism: uncultured Acetatifactor sp. (assembly GCA_910586515.1). Classification (GTDB taxonomy): domain Bacteria; phylum Bacillota; class Clostridia; order Lachnospirales; family Lachnospiraceae; genus Acetatifactor. The sequence continues at coordinate 12,353 of CAJUGL010000066.1, read as the reverse complement.
GGAGCTGGACGGTCTGGAAGAACGCGCTCGGTTCTGCGGAGCATCCAAGCTGTACATAGAGAATGTAGTGGATGAATTCTGTGACGAATACATCGTACCCTGCGTCCAGGCCGGCGCCGTCTATGAGAACAAATATCTCCTGGGCACTTCCATGGCCAGACCGCTCATCGCCAAGAAATTAGTGGAAATTGCCCGAAAGGAAGGCGCTACAGCCATCTGCCACGGCGCTACAGGAAAGGGCAACGACCAGATTCGCTTCGAGCTGGGAATAAAAGCTCTGGCTCCCGATATCAAAATCATTGCCGCATGGAGAAGCGATAAGTGGAATATGGATTCCCGTGAATCCGAGATCGAATACTGCCAGGCTCACGGCATCCACCTTCCTTTTTCCGCAGATTCTTCCTACAGCCGCGACCGCAATATCTGGCATATCAGCCACGAGGGACTTGAACTGGAGAATCCCGCAAATGAGCCGGATTATAATCATGTCCTTGTGCTGGGCGTCACTCCCGAAAAGGCTCCTGAAGAAGGCGAATACGTAACCATGACCTTTGAAAAAGGCATTCCCACCTCTGTGAACGGACAGAGGATGAAGGTATCCGACATCATTCACACCCTGAACGAGCTGGGCGGAAAGCACGGTATAGGCATTATCGACATTGTGGAGAACCGGGTTGTGGGCATGAAGTCCCGGGGCGTCTACGAGACTCCCGGCGGAACCATTCTGATGGAAGCGCACCAGCAGTTGGAAGAACTGATTCTGGACAGAGACACCTACGCCATGAAAAAGGAAATGGGCGGTCGTTTTGCCAGTCTCGTATATGAGGGAAAATGGTTTACTCCCCTTCGTCTGGCTGAGCAGGCTTTCATCCAGGAGACCCAGAAATATGTTACCGGTCAGGTACGCTTCAAGCTCTATAAGGGAAATATCATTAAGGCCGGGACTGTCTCCCCCTATTCCCTTTACAATGAAAGCATCGCCTCTTTCACCACCGGCGATCTGTACGATCATCATGATGCAGAGGGCTTTATCAATCTCTTCGGCCTGTCCTGCAAAGTGAGGGCAATGAAGATGGCGGAGCAGAACGAAACCGTATTTTAATCAGGAGAAATGATTTTATGGAACTGTTTATTGTCTACATCACCGCAGCAAATTTAATCGGATTTGTCTTGATGGGCGCAGACAAAAAAAGAGCCGTCCGGGGTGCATGGCGCATCTCGGAGGCCTCTTTATTCCTTACCGCATTTCTGGGGGGCGCTTTAGGCTGCACTCTGGGCATGCGGTACTTCCGCCACAAGACAAAGCATTGGTACTTCAAATACGGCATGCCCGCCATCTTTATCGCGGAAGCCCTCGGCGCGCTCTTCCTGTACAGCCGTCTGTATCAGACCCTGTAGAAATCTCTGCCGTCTGACAGGTCATGTGGTCACGATCACCCCGCCGTCATTGGCATACATACTGCTGACTCCCCTGGTATCCATGATAATACATTCCTTGAAGGCTGCTTTCTCCAGGATTATTTTCCTGATCTGCTCTGCCCGTGAACGCGCGTTGCAGTGGGTGATGACCAGCCTGCGCCCTTCCGCGCCCACCACCTCGGAAACTGCCAGCTCTGCCATTTTCCCCAATGCCTTTTTGATGCCGATCGTCTGGCTTCTCTGAATAATCTCTCCTTTTGTCGCTCCCATCACCGGTTTGATGCTCAGCGTGGACGCTACCAAGGCCTTCACACCGGACAATCTGCCGTTCTTCCGCAAAGTATCCAAATTGTCCAGCACAAAATAGGTCTTCACACTGTCCCGATAACGCTCTATCTCCTCCACGATCTGCTCAAAACTAAATTTCCCGCTCTCTTCCAGCTCCATCAGCTTCAGCGCCAGCTGGGCTTCGCCGCCGCTGGCCGATTCCGAGTCCACCACATGAATCTGCTTCTTCCCATACTTTTCATGATACAATTTCTCTCCAAGCTTTGCACTGTTATAACTTCCGCTCAGTTTCGCCGACAGCGTTATCACATAAATATGATCCGCCTCCGCATGGTAAGCCTCCATAAACCGCTCGGGGGAAGGACAGGAAGATTTCGGACACTTGGGATATTCCGCCACCTTTTTCAGAAATTCAGCCTGGTTGAAACTGTCGTCATCCTGTATCCTGTACTCTCCCACCTCCAGCCCCAGCGGCACACGCTCAAACCGGCTGTCTCCGGCCAGATTTTCCGGAAGTTCACCGCAGCTGTCCAGTACTATTTTATAGCTCATTGTATACTCTCCCATCTATCTTGTATATGATCACCCATATATCAGTTTTTTATTCAAGCTAATATGGTTTTTATTACCACATATAATAGCATAAAACATGTCTCTCTGTAAAGCGGATTTTGCGCCTGCTGCGGTAAAAGAGGTCAATCAGGCAGGGGACAGTTTATCCCCACTTACCGTGCGGCCCGTGCCCGTCTTCAGCGGCAAAACTCCAGATGCGACGAGTCGCACTTTGCGCACGGACCTGCGCATAAAAAAAGCACCCTGTTAAAGGTGCGCAGGCTTTGCCTGTTCATCTACATCCCTGCCTTCTTCAACGAAGCAGCCAACGTGTTGCTAACGGTACCATTTTTCCCTGTTTTAAGCCCTCTGACGAAAACGTTAAAATGCCGGAACTCCCGGTAAATCCGGGTATTTCCGGCATATGAGCGGTGAGCAGGACGATAAGCCGGGTTATGTCGTGAATAATCATCTATCTAGCGCGGCTGTCGCCAGCCGTGTCAAGCGACCTACCTGAAAGCAGGCCGGGCAAGCCTGCAGCCTTCGTTTTGGTCTTGCTTCGGATGGGGTTTACATGGCTCCGTCCGTTACCGGACAGACGGTAGTCTCTTACACTGCCTTTCCACCATTACAGGAATGCATGCGAACATGTCTCCCTGCTGTATATTTCTGTTGCACTGGCCTTGGAGTCGCCTCCACCGGACGTTATCCGGCATCCTGCCCTGCGAAGCCCGGACTTTCCTCACCCGCGTTCAGGTGCAGAGATCTGCACCTGAACGCAGCCGCGATTATTTATCCTACTCACCGTCCCTATTATATCCGCAACCATCCAAAAAAACAAGAGGAAATCGAATTATACCTGTTTGTGCAGCTCATATATCTGCCTGATAATCGTGCTGAGCCGCTCCGTCTGCCCCCTGTCAAACAATTCTATGGCCTCCACAAGATGGTTGTCATAGACAGATTTTTCTTTTCCTTTTAATATATAATTACTGTCCACCTGCAGCGCGTCACACAGATTATACAGCACCGCTACGGAAAACCCCTTTTTCCCATTTTCAATTTCGTATAGAAACTTCGGGGAAATAGAGGCCAGCTCCGCCAGCTGCTTTCGTGTGTATCCCCTCAGTATCCTTGTGGAATGAATTCTTCCTCCAACCTCTGCATATACATTTGCTATCTGCTCCATGTCTCTCAAACCCGTCCAGAACTACGTATCAATCTACCTTGTACTTCCGCAATTCTTCCATAACACGGAAAATTGCATCGTCCAGATTGGCCTTATCCTCCTTCACGTAAAATGCTTTGTTCCTGTTGTTCGCAAAATAGAAAAGAAGCTTTATCATTAGATACAGTTTGTCCGAATCCGTACAATTCTGAATTCGTTCCCACATGACATCGGGACTTTCATTTTCCCCAAACAAGATATAGTCGGCAGATACCTGTAATTTCCTCTCCAACTTGCGCAGGCCGTTGAGAGATATCTGGTTTTCCGCATTCTCGATTTTCTTGTACCCCGACAGTGATATCCCCAGGATCTCGGCAAACTGTTCCTGCGTAAATCCGGCTCTCTCCCGTATCTGGCGTATCCGCGCAGCCGAATCCAACTTATCTTTCAAAAAATCTTCACCCATGTCCTATATCCTCCTTTAAGGGTTATATAGTCCATATTATCGTATACAGTTTTTCGAAATAATTCCAGACATTTATAATGTACCGGATATTCATTTCAGATGTCCGTCTCACAAAAGACTTCCCATCCGCGAAGTCAAAATTGCATCTCTATACAATTATATTGCAATTTGGCCAAAACTGATATATAGTAAAGATGTCACTGTTAAGTCAGCTGCCACACAGCTTCACCTGAAGAGGACTCAATGTATGAACTCATTTGATATCATCGGCCCCGTAATGGTAGGCCCCTCCAGCTCCCATACTGCGGGAGCCGTAAAAATCGGAAACATTGCCCGAAAACTGCTGGGTGCGCCGGTGCGCAAGGCAGACATCTTCTTCCATGGCTCTTTTCTGGCCACCGGCAAAGGACATGGAACAGACAGGGCATTGATTGCCGGGCTTCTGGGCTTCCCGGTGGATGACACCAGAATTGCGAACAGTTTTCTGCATGCCGAGAACGCCGGTCTGCAATACTGCATGTCCGGCATAGACCTGGGAGATGTACACCCCAACTCGGTAAAGCTTCTGCTGGAAGGAGACGACCAGCGCAAAATCGAGGTTGTTGCTGCCTCCGTAGGCGGAGGAGCCATACGGGTCACGGAGATTGACGGACTGCCGGCCAATTTCTCCGGCGATTATCCTACTCTTGTGGTCAGCAATCTCGACCAACCCGGTCATGTGACCGAAATTACCTCTATGCTTAGTCATAAATCCATCAACATTGCCACCATGCAGCTTTATCGCTCCTCCAAGGGCGGAAATGCCGTAATCGTATTAGAGTGTGACCAGGAAGTGCCCGAAACTGCCATCCGGTGGCTGGCCCATCTGGAAGGCATACTGAAAGTCACCTATTTGGGATTGCAGGAGAGGGAATCGGAATAGGCAGACGATAGAAAACTGGGAGGAATCATATGTATCAATCATTTCAGGAAATAATAAAATTAGAAAAAGACACAGGAAAAAGTTTCTGGGAAATTGTCCGGGACAACGACTGCCGGGAAATGGAGATCACGGAAGAAGCCGCCTTTCAACGCATGCAGGAAATGTATGAAGCCATGCGGAACGCAGACGCCTCCTATGACCCTTCCCTTTCTTCCGCCAGCGGGCTGGTGGGCCGGGACGGCGAGAAAGTTGCCAGCGCCCGGAAAAACGGAGCTATGCTCTGCGGAGAATTTCTTGGCCTTGTTATGGAAAAAGCCATCAAAATGGGCGAGTCCAACGCCTGCATGAAACGTATTGTGGCCGCGCCCACCGCCGGGTCCTGCGGCGTGCTTCCTGCCGTTTTCCTCTCCCTTGAGCAGGAGAAAGGCTATTCTCCTCAGATGATGGCAAAAGCCCTTTATGTCAGTGCCGGTATCGGCGGCATTATCGCCCAGAGAGCTTCCGTTTCCGGTGCGGCAGGCGGCTGCCAGGCCGAGATCGGCGCAGCCTCCGCTATGGCTGCCGGAGGTGTGGCCTTCCTTTTGGGCTGCGATGCGGAAACCATTGCACACGCCTCTGCTCTGGCCATGAAAAATCTGCTGGGGCTGGCCTGCGACCCGGTTGCAGGACTTGTGGAAGTACCCTGCGTAAAAAGAAACGTTATCGGCGCCGTAAACGCCCTGACTTCCGCTGACCTTGCCTGCGCAGGCATCCGCAGCAAAATCCCCCCCGACGAAGTATTTGACGCCATGAGGAGCATAGGCCGCATGCTGCCTGAGGATCTGAAGGAAACCGGTAAAGGAGGACTTGCGGCAACGCCAACCGGCATTGCCTTCAGGGATGGCTTAAAGACCTTCTGAACAGGATAAAACCAATGAATCATAACCCGGCGTTTTCTGTTCATTCCGGCAGAAAACGCTGGTACAGTTCCACCTGGTCTGCAATACACTTCCAGGAGCTGCTGGAAGCGGCCGTAACGCATATATATTCTTTTCCGTCATTGCCTATGCTCAAACTGGCCGCGCAGCTGCCGGACTCATTCACAAAACCGGTTTTGCCGCACAGCACCTCCCCATGGGTATCCCGATCCTCAATTCTGCGCAGAAACCAATTCGAAACCAGCAGCCCTTCCGGATTCTGTTCCGTGGGAACCGTACTGTAGGTATGCGCCGATAATACTTCCCGACACAGTGCATTGTCCGCTGCCGCTTTCAGCATTACTGCCATATCGTAGGCCGTGGTATAATGTTCTTCGTCATACAGCCCCACGCAGTTGGTGAAATGGGAAGTTCCTGCCAGGCCAAGTTCGGCCAGTTTTTCATTCATCATATCCGTAAACGCCTCATGGGATCCCGCCACATACTTGGCCAGCGCCAGAGCGGAATCTGCCCCTGAAGGCAGTATCGTTCCATAGAATAAATCTCTCACCGTTGCCATCTCGTCCAGCGCATACCCTGTGATACTGCACCCGTTGGAATAGCAGTAATCGGTAATATCAATCGTAATCGGCACCTTTTTGTCCATATCTTCTTCCGTGAGCTTCTCTGCCGCTACCAACACTGTCAATATCTTGGTCATGGAAGCCGGATTCATTCTGTCCCAGGCGGCTTTCTGGGCCAATACGTTATTTTCCTCCACATCTATCAGAATACCGTACTCACTGGCCAGGGTATCGTCAAACCCCACAATGGCTGCTCTGTCATGGGTCTCCGGTATCTGCAGAATCGCCCCCCGGGGCACCTGCACAGCCTCCCCTTCAGCCATCGCCTCCTCTGCAGCAGATGCGGAATCGTTTATGGGCACGGCATCCGGTTCCCCTGAAGATTCCGACAGCATCTCCGTCCCCGGCCCGACTCCGCCCCCCTGGCCCACGGCAGGGGATTCTTCCGTCTCTCTGTCCGCATCTGTCTCCTGCCTCACATCTTCCCGATTGCCGAAAAACGCGGCTGCCCCTGCTCCGCCTGTCAGTACCACCACAGCTACCAGGGCCGGTATTCCCCATTTCTGCAGTAATTCCGCTCGTCTCTTTGCCTTTCTCATCTCCTCAATCCGTTTTCTTCTGCGGATCTGGCGTTCCTGTTCCGTCTCCATCTATCTTCTGATTCCCTTCTTTCGATTTTATCCGGATCTCCCGGCCTGTCCCGAAAAACCCGCCCTGTTAATCCCGGCATCCCCGTCCGGGTTCTGTCTCCCCGCTTATTCCGGGATGCCTGCCCTGTTAATCTCAGTATCCCGCCCGGGTTCCGTCTCCCCGCTTATTCCGGAATGCCTGCCCTGTTAATCCCGGCATCCCCGCCCGGGTTCCGTCTCCCCGCTTATCCCGGGATGCCTGCCCTGTTAATCCCGGCATCCCCGTCCGGGTTCCGTTTCCACGGAATGCGCTCCTGCAATACAGTATACTTGTACAACGCGCTTTTTATTCAGAATATTTGTCCGATAACTGCGGCACAGCTGTCTCGAAAGCAGCCGCCCTCTGTTCAAATTGCTGGTAAAAATTCCTTTCCGTGTCATAATGATCCATAAAAAAAGTCCGCAGCATCAGCAGATTTATCTGCTTTGCCGCCTGGCTGTCCTCCCTGCCCGCCACCTGCTCTTCCAGATGGTTCAGCAGCCCATGCCACCTGCACAGGAAGTCATGATTTCTGCCCTGTTCCGGCGTGTCTATCCATTTACTTATCTTTATTTTGGACCGGTTGGCGGCCGGACATTCATTCACCTGCAGAAAATACCGAAAATCGTCGAAAACACCGTCCTGGTAATACCTTCCCAGAGGAAACAGCCTGCAGATTCCCGGACGGGCACTGTGAATGCTGCAGCGTCCCTCCTCATTCAGAAATACACACCTTTCCTCCCTGCCTGTCATCTTCAGATTGGGCAGCACAACACCGTCCGCCACATTCAGCTCTGCCATGCCCTCCGCCAACAGCTCCGGCAGTCCCTTTCCCAGTCCCTGCTGCATACGATACACATCACAGGGGTCCAATACCACGGAGTTTCCCATCCCCGTGCAGCATTTGTGGCAGCCCCTGCAGCCATGGCAGTCCGCCTTCACCATATCATTGCCCCTGTACAGCCGTCCGTCGGAAATCTCCGCAAGAGAGACATTTCGTTTCATCGCAATCCCCACCCCTGTTTTTCTGCATCCCATCGTCATTATTGTCGACGCTATTATTTTACAGGATACCTCCTGAAATGGCAATAAACAGGATGTATCTATTTTGTAAATATCTTAGGTACAAAAAAACTCCCACAAATCTCACAAATTATTTTGTTTCGATCTATGGGAGTTCTCCTGCAGATTCTGTATCTTACTTCCGCATCTTTACACAATATCCGCTGTTTATATACTTTAAAACCTCTTTTTTTATCCGTTCTGCCGCAATTAGTTCTTCGCAGCCATCTCTGCGCGGAGCTTCTCCGTGAGGGCGGGAACGATCTTGTTCAGATCACCTACCAGACCGAAATCAGCCACGTCAAAGATGGGAGCTGTGTCGTCCTTATTGATGGCAATGATGATATCGGATTCCTCCATGCCTGCCAGATGCTGAATGGCACCGGAGATACCGATGGCAAAGTACACATTAGGGCGAACGGTCTTTCCGGTCTGGCCTACCTGCAGATCCTTGGGCTTCCAGCCTGCGTCAACCACTGCACGGGAGCAGCTTACGGTACCGCCGATGACTTCCGCCAGCTCTTCCAGCATCTTGAAGTTTTCGGAGCTGCCCATTCCACGGCCGCCGGATACCAGAATCTTCGCATCCATGATATCCACTGTCTCGGAAACGGCCTTCACTACTTCCAGAATCTCCACGTAATTCTGGTTGGGAGTGAATCCGGGATTAAACTCGATTACATTGGCCTTCACGCCTGCCTGCTTCTCCTTTTTCTGCATAACGCCGGGGCGTACGGTGGCCATCTGAGGACGGAAATCAGGGCAGGCAATGGTAGCGATGGTATTGCCGCCGAAAGCCGGACGGGTCATCAGCAGCTGATTGTGCTTCTGCTCCTTGCCCGGAATGGGATTCAAAGGGAAATCCCCGATGTCAAGCTGGGTACAGTCTGCTGTCAGACCTGTGTGAATCCTTGCGGAAACACGGGGGCCAAGGTCACGTCCGATGGCTGTGGCGCCTACCAGGAAAATCTCCGGCTTGTACTCGTTGATCACGGATGCCAGGGCATGGGCATAGGGCTCTGTCCTGTATTCCTTCAGTTCGGGATCGTCCACCACGATAACTTTGTCTGCGCCGTACTCGGCCAGTTCATCCGCCAAGCCTTTTACGCCGCTGCCTACCAGAACAGCAGTCACTTCGGTGCCCAGATCCGCTGCCAGATCCTTGCCTTTGCCGATCAGTTCAAAAGCAATGCTGTTGACGATATTGTCCACCTGCTGCGCGAAGACATATACGCCCTTATATTCTTCTAAGTTCATGCTTACTCTTCCTCCTAATTTTAGTTCCGCAATGCGCATATCCAGTGCGCGGTCCGCCTCTGCACGAAAGTACGGGCGGTTGCTGTTTGATCTTATGATTTTCAGCTTAGATTACATGCTTCACTTTCAGCTTGTCAACAATGTAGTCAACTGCCTCTGCGGGATCAAGGGTAACCTTCTCGCCGGCTCCCTTTCTCACCTTATCGGATGCCTTTGCAATCTGGGTGGGTGAACCCTTTAATCCCAGGTTGGAATCTTCCACATCCTTCAGATCATTTCTGCCCCATACGGTGATCTCTGCCTTGCAGGCATCGAAGATTCCGCCGGGTGTCATGTATCTGGGTTCGTTGAGTTCTGCCAGAGCTGTGATCAGGCAGGGCATCTTGGCCTTCAGCACATGATATCTGTCGTCATACTGACGCTCTACGATAACGCTGTCGCCTTCGATCTTCAGATTCTGTGCATAGGAGATAACCGGAATGTTCAGATGCTCGGAAATCTGAGGGCCTACCTGGGCGGTATCGCCGTCAATTGCCTGACGTCCGGTGATGATCAGGTCATATTCCATATTGCGCAGCGCGCCTGCCAGTGTCTGGGAAGTAGCCCATGTATCTGCGCCGCCCAGGACTCTGTCTGTCACCAGAACGCCCTTGTCCGCACCCATGGCCATTGCCTCCCGAAGCACATCCTCTGCCTTGGGAAGACCCATGGTCAGAACGGTTACTTCCGCGCCGTACTGATCCTTCAGGCGAAGCGCTGCCTCCAGGCCCGCCTTGTCGTCAGGATTCATAATGGTCATCATGGCAGCTCTGTCCAGAGTACCGTCGGGATTGAACTTCACGCCGCCCTTGGTATCGGGAACCTGCTTAATACAAACAACAACTTTCATTGTATTTTCACTCCTTATATTCTTTTTCTATACTTGGTTATCCGCCGCATCCGCTGCCCGGGCCGGTTCACGCCTTCCGCCCGGAACAAACCGCAGGCTTTACCGCGAAAATCAGGAAATCCTGCCGCTTACTTCAAAAGCGCAGCGCTGATGACCATCCTCTGGACTTCGCTGGTGCCTTCGTAGATCTCCGTGATCTTGGCATCGCGCATCATGCGCTCCACATCGTACTCTCTTGTGTAGCCGTAGCCGCCGTGCAGCTGAACAGCCTTGGTGGTAACTTCCATGGCAACCTCTGCTGCATAGAGCTTCGCCTGAGCAGCCTCAAAGCCGTATTCCTTCTGGGTAGCCTTGGCCATGGCTGCCTTGTAAACCAGAAGCTGCGCAGCCTGTACCTTGGTAGCCATATCAGCCAGCTGGAACTGAGTATTCTGCAGAGCCGCGATAGGCTTGCCGAACTGCTTCCTCTCCTTGGTGTAGGCAACGGTTCTCTCCAAAGCGCCCTCAGCAATGCCCAGAGCCTGCGCGGCGATACCGATACGTCCGCCGTCCAGGGTATGCATGGCAATCTTGAAGCCCTGGCCCAGTTTGCCCAGCATATTCTCCTTGGGAACGCGGCAGTCCGTGAAGATCAGCTCATATGTGGAAGATCCGCGGATACCCATCTTCTTCTCCTTGGTTCCGAAGGTAAATCCGGGTGTTCCCTTCTCTACGATAAAGGAGGTGATCTCCTTGATCTTTCTGCCCCTCTTCTCGATCACGCCGGTAACGGCAAAAATGACATACACGTCAGCTTCCTTACCGTTGGTAATGAAGATCTTGGATCCGTTGATGATGTAGTCGTCTCCGTCCGCCACGGCCTTGGTCTGCTGTCCCTGGGCGTCCGTTCCTGCTCCGGGCTCAGTGAGGCCGAATGCGCCCAGTTTCTCACCCTTTGCCAGGGGTACCAGATATTTCTGCTTCTGTTCTTCCGTACCGAAGGTCATGATTGGATCGCAGCACAGGGAAGTATGTGCGGAAACAATAACGCCTGTGGTACCGCAGACCTTGGAAAGCTCTTCCACGCACATTGCGTAGGTAAGAGGATCGCAGCCCTGTCCGCCGTACTCCTTGGGAACGGGAATGCCCAGGAATCCGTTCTTCGCCATCTTCTCCACGGTTCCTCTGGGGAATTCCTCTGTTTCATCCACCTCCTGAGCCAGAGGCTTTACTTCTTTTTCGGCAAACTCCCTGAACAGGGTGCGCGCCATTTCATGTTCTTTTCGTAACATAAAATCCATGATTACCATTCCTCCATCTATCTTTGTCTAAGTATCGGCAGACACACGGCGACAATCCGTGCATCCGCCGCTCCTCCATTCATTTCTCTGTCCCGCCCGGTACCCGGAAGGGGTTCCGGTTCCGTATTCTTTTTCACAGCCCATGCTCCGGTCAGGCCGGATGCCCACAGCAGATTTTATTTCTTGCTGTAGTCATAGAAGCCCACGCCGGTCTTCTTGCCCAGTTTGCCTGCGCGAACCATCTTGCGCAGCAGGGGATGAGGACGATACTTGGGATCGCCGGTCTCATTCTGCAGTACTTCCATAATGGCAAGCACAATGTCCAGGCCTACCAGGTCGCCCAGAGCCAGAGGTCCCATGGGATGGGATGCGCCAAGCTTCATGGCTGTGTCGATATCTTCCACACTGGCAATGCCCTCTGCGTAAATGCCGATGGCTTCGTTGATCATGGGAATCAGAATCCTGTTTACCACGAATCCGGGAGCTTCCTTCACTTCTACGGGAGTCTTGCCGATCTCTGTGGAAATGTTCTTGATCTTCTCCACCAGGTCTGCAGGGGTGTTTGCACCTGCGATAACCTCAACCAGCTTCATCCTGTCTGCGGGATTGAAGAAGTGCATGCCGATCATGGGTCTGTCAAGTCCTGCGCCGATCTCGGTGATGGACAGGGATGATGTATTGGTGGCAAAAATGCACTCGGGCTTCACGATCTCCTGCAGCTCTTTGAAAGTGGTCTTCTTGATCTGCATATTCTCGGGAGCAACCTCGATCACCAGGTCGCAGTCCGTGCAGATATCCTTAAGGCCTGTGGCGATCTTGGCGGAGATGGCGTCTGCCTTCTCCTGGGTGATCTTCTCCTTGCTTACCAGGAAGTTCAGATTCTTCAGAATCCTGGCCTTGC
>CAJUGL010000065.1 GCA_910586515.1 uncultured Acetatifactor sp. | reverse complement strand
TAGGCGTAGTCACGGACGAAGGAGTCAGGAAGCATAAGGAAGTGGAGCCCTTCATTCCCTTTTCCGAGCGGATAGAAATGGTGCGCTCCTGCCGCTATGTGGATGAGGCGGTGGAAATTCCTCTGGATTACAACGGCACCAGAGATGCCTGGCGGCTGTATCAGTTTGACTGCCAGTTTTCCGGCAGTGACTATGTAAATAACCCGGACTGGCTGGCTGAGAAGGAGTTTCTGGAAAATCATGGAGCGGAGATGGTGTTTTTTCCTTATACGGAAAGCACAAGTTCCAGCAGAATTAAATCTTTAATAGAAAAGAAACTGCTGTAAAACGCTTTCTTTACAGCGCTTGAAGATACTTTACCTGTTTTATTAATCATACAGAATAATCCGCGAATATTCCGAACTGCAAAAATATTGACTCCGTTATTGCACGTTATAACGGAATATGCTATAGTAGATTACAATATCCAATAAATGGATTGATAAAAGGGGATGAGGAAAGTGTTAATAAAGCACAATATGACAGCGATGAATGCCCAGAGGTATTTGGGCATTACAGGAAAGCGGAATGCAAAGTCTGCCGAGAAGCTGTCGTCCGGCTACCGAATCAATCGAGCGGCGGATGATGCATCCGGTCTGGCGATTTCCGAGAAGATGAGAAGGCAGATAAGGGGATTGAAACAGGCAGTCCAGAATGCACAGGATGGAATTTCCATGGTTCAGATTGCGGATGGCGCCATGGCGGAAATACAGGATATGCTCCTGAGAGGGATAGAACTGAGCGTTCAGGCATCAAACGGTACCTTGTCGCAGAGTGACCGTAATGCAATTCAGATGGAGATTGATCAGCTGCGGAAGGAGATAGACGGGATAGCGCAGAGGACGCTGTTTAATGAAACAAAGGTGCTTCAGGGGGAGATCTATCCTGCCCAGGTGGTGGTGGGAGAAAAAACAGAACTTGTCTTTGGCGGCCAACTGCCTGCCTGGGTGGATATGACGAACACCGGAAGCCTGTCCGAGACATACACAAATCAGGCGGACTGGAAGGAAACCGTGGGAGATCCACCCAACGAAACACAGATTGCTAGCGGGACAGCAAGTATTAATCATGCAGCGGCTCATGTGGATTTCAGCCAGTTTGACGGTTCTCAGTCGATGGTCAATGACTTGATTGGGAAAGGTTTTTATACCACTTGCTGTACCTGCAGCAATCATTACAGCATCAGGTTTACTACCGGAACTACACACAGCAAGGAGACGAGCGGCAGTCAGTATATTTTCAATATAGGAATTGAGGGAGTCAAAGATGCCGGGGAGCTGATAGACCGCATCGTGGAGGGAACCAGAACTTCGCCGGGGAATGATTTTGGACAGCCGGCTGGCCACTATACTTTGCTGATTCCGGATAAAGCAAACAATCGGTTGATTGTCTGTGACGATCGTTCGAGCGAAAATGAACCCCCGGTTGCAACACAGGGCGGGAAGATATCCTGGTCTAACTGGCAGGGCGGTGATATATTTTTTAATACGAAACCATCTGGAGACAGGGGAAAGTTCGACTCAGGCGTTGTAACAGAGGTGAAACGACCAATATATGAAGACCGGGAAATGGACTGGAATAAACACATTTCCCTGCAGATAGGCGCGGACTCATCCAGGGATAATAAGCTGATCATTGAGCTGCCCTATATCAACTGCCGGCGGATAGGGCTTGAGGAAGTGGATGTGACTGTTACCGACGGGCCTGAGAAAGGGATTGATTCCTTTGCGGAGGCCATTGAAAATGTCGGCCGTGAGCGGAGCAGGTTGGGGGCATATCAGAACCGGCTGGAGCACACGGTCAAGAATCTGGACAATGTGGTAGAAAATACGACTGCTGCGGAATCTCTGATACGGGACACGGACATGGCGGATGAAATGGTAATGTACTCACTGGAGAATATTCTGGCGCAGGCAGGGCAGTCCATGCTTGCACAGGCGAACAAAAGCATTCAGGGCATGCTGCAGTTAATCCAATAGGAATATATCGGGAAAACAAGTTGTGATCCTGAGAAAGGGAGAGCGGGAGAGTGGAAATACTATGCGCGCCTTCCGGCATTGTGAGCCGGGAACGTCCGGAGCAGGGGATTTTGGATTTGGCGGAAGCCGGATTCCGAAATATGCTGTTGGATATGGGAATGTACTGTCCGCCGGGAGAGCTGGAACAGACAGGCAGAAGCGGTAAGGGACAGGAGCGGCGTCCGGGGATTCTGCTTTCGGAATGTCCTTCCGAATTGGGGAACTGTCTGAAAACGATGGTGGAAAGCTGCAGAAGGTCCGGTTTGGGAATGCCTTTGGCGGCAGCGCCCTGCCTGGCCGGGGACACCGGGCGGGAGGATATGGGAGAGCTGTTGGGGCGGCTGGCCGGAGAAAGCGTCAGGGTCTGCGCTGAGGCAGGGGCAGGATATCTGATGGTAAAACCGCTTTTCGCCGGAATTGCCAGAGGAAAAGAATGGGATGTAAATCGAGAATATTATCTGCGTCTTGCGCGGGAGGAAAATGACAAGGGTGTCATGATTTTGCTGGTGAATCAGTGCCGCAATATAAACGGCCGCATGGCCCGGGGGATTTGCGCGGAGGCGGAGGAAGCGGCCGCATGGGTGGACAGGCTTAACCGGGAGGCAGGCGGGGAGCGTTTCGGATTTTGCATGGATGTGGGCGCTTATAATCTGTGCGGACAGAATATGCGTGAGGCGGCGGTTACTCTCGGCAGTCGGGTGAAGGCGGTTATCCTGCGGGACTGTGATACCCAGAGGGAGAACGCCATGCTGCCCTTTACCTATGTGGGGCAGGGGCAGTCCAGGACGGATTGGCTGGGCCTGATCCGCGGTTTGCGGGAAATCGGCTTTGACGGGCTGCTGGCGCTGGCGTTTGGAGATACGGCATCTGCATTCTCACCTTTGCTGCGCCCGGGTTTACTGCAGCTGGCCAGGGATGTGGGCGAGTATTTCGGCTGGCAGATCGGAATAGAGGGACGGCTGAAAAAGTATGGTTCCAGGGTGCTGTTCGGCGCAGGGAATATGTGCCGGAATTACATGAAGTGCTATGGGAGGCAATATCCGCCTTTGTTCACCTGCGATAACAATCCTGCTCTGTGGGGAGAAGATTTCTGCGGGCTGGAGATAAAGCCGCCCGAGAAGCTGAAGGATTTGCCCGAGGACTGCGCCATATTTATCTGCAATATTTATTATCGGGAGATTAAGCGGCAGCTTCGGGAGATGAATGTCCGTAATCCCATTGAATTTTTTAACGATGAATACATGCCGTCATTTCATTATGACCGGCTTCCGGCAGGCAGAGGCGCGCTCGCAGGGAGTAAGCCGTGATTGGTATGTCCGGCGGAAAGGACGGGGAGGAAAGGAATATGCGAATCGGGGTGCAGACAAAAAATGTCGTCTATGACAGCTGTCCGGAGAAAGGATTTCGGATGTTGAAGGAGGCGGGATTTTCCTGTGCGGACTTCAGTCTGAACAGTTATCTGACCAACGCTTCTCTCTATCGCTTCGAGACCAATGACTTTTTCAGCGCGGGCAGGCAGGAATTGGAGCGTTTTTTTGCGCCGCACAAAGCTGCTGCGGAGGCGGCGGGCATTTATATTAACCAGATGCATATGCCCTATCCCAATTATGTTCCCAGGGGGAGCAGAGAACTGAATGATTATCTGCGGAATGTGGTGGCGCCCAGGAGTATGGAGGTCTGCGCCTTTTTTGGCTGTCCCTGCATTGTGATTCATGGGTTTAAGCTGGCGTATTTCCTGGGATCAGAGGAAGCGGAGTGGCAGGTTACCGAGGAATTTCTGGACTTTCTGGCGCCCATGGCCAGGGAGATGGGAATTACCATGTGCGTGGAAAATCTGTATGAGAGTATCGGCGGCCATATTGTGGAAGGACCCTGCTGTAATCCCGGGAAAGCTGCGGAACGCATTGACAGGATGAATGACCGGCATCACGGAGAAGTTTTGGGATTCTGTTTTGACACCGGTCACGGGAACCTGACAGGGCTTGATTTTGAACACTTTATCAGTATCCTTGGGCACCGGCTTAAGGTTCTGCATATACATGACAACGACGGAGAGGCGGATCTGCATCAGATTCCCTTTACGTTTACCAGAACCAGGGAAAACCTTGCCTCCACGGATTGGGACGGATTTGTCAGGGGACTGCGCAAAGTGAAGTTCGACGGAGTGCTGAGTTTTGAGACTGCGCCTGTGCTGACGGCTTTCCCGGAGACGATGAAGCAGGATGTGCTGGCTTTTCTGGCGAAAATCGGGAACCGGTTTTCGGAAAGCGCAGGGGGCTGACCTTGGGCGCGCACAGGAAATGAAGGGCGTTTATGAATAAAGGGAGAAGAAAGAGAACAGAAAAATGACGGACAGAAAATACATTATAGCGGTAGCCGGCATAGGTTACGTAGGCATGAGCATTGCCACCTTGCTTGCCCAAAGGCACAGGGTGATTGCCGTGGACATCATTCCGGAGAGAGCGGAGCTGGTAAACCGGCGCAAATCTCCTGTTCAGGATGAGATGATCGAGGCTTATCTGGCAGAGAAAGAGTTGGATTTGACTGCCACAACGGATGCGCGGCAGGCGTATGAGGAGGCGGATTTTGTGGTGATAGCCGCGCCTACCAATTATGATTCATCTACCCAGCGCTTTGATACAGGAGCAGTGGAAGATGTCATTGAGCTGGTGACGAAGTGTAACCCGGAGGCGGTAATGGTGATCAAGAGCACGATTCCCGTGGGATATACGGAGGCGGTCAGGAGAAGGTTCGGCAGCGCAAATATCATGTTCAGCCCTGAATTTCTGCGGGAATCCAAGGCTCTGTATGACAATTTGTACCCCAGCCGCATTATCGTGGGGGCGGATATGGGAGATGAGCGGCTGGCCGAAAAGGCCCGTGTGTTCGCGGGGCTGCTTCAGGAGAGCTGTCTGAAAGAGGATGTGGAGACATTGTTTATGGGCTCTACTGAGGCGGAAGCGGTGAAGCTGTTTGCCAATACCTATCTGGCTCTGCGGGTGAGCTATTTTAACGAGCTTGATACTTATGCGGAGATGAAGGGGCTTGACACGAAGCAGATCATCAGGGGAGTATGCCTGGATCCGCGTATAGGATTCCATTACAACAATCCCAGTTTCGGTTACGGCGGATATTGCCTGCCCAAGGATACGAAGCAGCTTCTGGCCAATTATCAGGATGTGCCGGAAAATCTGATCCAGGCCATAGTGGAAAGCAATCGGACCAGAAAGGATTTTATCGCGGACCGGGTGTTGGCCATGGCCGGATATTATGGTTACGGGGATAATAACCGATATGACAGTACCCGGGAAAAGAACGTTACAATCGGGGTATACAGACTGACCATGAAGAGCAACAGCGATAATTTCAGGCAGAGCTCTATTCAGGGAGTGATGAAGCGCATCAAGGCCAAGGGCGCGGCGGTAGTGATTTACGAACCTGCTCTGGCAGACGGAGAGACTTTTTTCGGCAGCAGGGTGATTAACGATCTTGAAGAATTCAAGAAGGTGAGCCAGGCCATAATTGCCAATCGGTATGACCGCTGTCTGGATGACGTGAGGGATAGAGTGTATACCAGAGATGTTTTTGGAAGGGACTGAAGGAATTGTTATGAGGTGCTGTAACAGTTCAGACAGCCTCTCTCGCGAAGTCAAAATTGCGCTCTATGCAATTTTGCGAGACTTGTGGGCGGCAAAACGCATTTTTTTCGCGTTTTGTGTGCATTCTCGTAACAGTTCAGCGCCCTGTCGGAACAGTTACGAGGTGCTCTTGAAAAGTAACGGAAAAGGAGACAAAATATTGACAAAAGAAGAAAATCCTCCGGTGAAGGGATGGGACGGTGAAAATCCGGCCGCAGGGAAGAGAGATCTGGCGGCGTCTGCCATGGATGCGTTTATTCTGCTGGAAATAGCAGGAAGCGAGCGCGTAAGCGGCGTCCGGCAGAGGGGTGAAGAATATTGCAGAAGACTGGAAAAAGTCGGTAAAAACGCTAAATAGTATATGAAATCAAATATTAAGAAACTCTAAAATTTGTCCGTAATATTATTAATTTTCAGAATAGCACTTGAAATAGAATACGGAAAAGCGTATATTGTTCTTGTATGTGGAACCGACGTTTGATAATGGAGGAAAAGAAAATGACAAAAGCAGAAATTTTGAAGAAAGAAATCCTGGGACAATACCGTAGCGTGCGCCAGTTTGCCATGGAGATGGGAATCCCTTACAGCACGCTGGTGACGGCATTGGAGCGTGGAATAGAAGGAATGGGATACGGAACCGTTATCAAGATGTGCGATAAGCTGAGCCTGAATCCGGTTGACTTTTCCTCTCTGGAAAGAGACGCTTCTCTGGGGGCGCAGCTTCTGGAAAACCGTGTGATGCAGTATTATGTGAAACTGAACCAGACAGGAAGGGACAAGATTTTGGAACTGATGGACGATTTGGTGCAGATTGACAAGTACAAGGCCAAAGGCAAGAAGGGAAAACCGGAGAAATAACGTTGTTTCGTATACTTCTCTGAAATCCGGCAAATGACGATTTACGCACATAATAAAAGCAGCCGAGCTGAGAGCCGGCTGCTTTTTTCGTAACAGTTCAGACAGGGCACTGAACTGTTGCCTTTTTTTCGGCAATTTTGTGCGGGTCAAAAGTATCCGTCGAACATCATGCCTGTGTAGGCGCTGGTGACATAAGGATTGGCAAAATTATGTCCCGGATTTTTGTAGGCTACCATGACCTGCTCCACATATTCCATGGGATTAAGCGACACCTGACTGCTTTTCCGCAGGAGCGTGTTGGAGAAACTTTTCAGGGAGCCGAAGGTTGTGTTGATGTCTTCGGACTGGGAGGCAGTCTGACGCAGCATATCCCGGTCCACTGCCAGCGTGCCGTCTTCCGTCAGATTCAGCCCCATGGTCTCCAGAGAGCTGCTGTACACGGAGGCAATGCCGTTCATCTCGCGGAGCAGCTGACGGCTCTTGGACTGGGTTTCCAGATAGGAAGACGCAGCCTTGATGAAATCGTTATACCCGCCGACCAGGTGGTATACATTGTCCGTCAGGGATTCCACATCCGTCTTCAGGCCTATATAGGAGGGGCGGCCGTCCGGGCTGATTCCCGTCAGGCGTATATCAAATAAATTGTCCAGGGTGAAGTGATTGGCAGCAGAGTACCCTTCCTCTCCGTTTACGGTGAAACTTGCGTTGCCGGGTTCACGGCTGGTATAGTCAAGACCGAAGTACTCCACCGTTCCTGCCGTTTTGCTGGTCCGGTCATCGCTGACTGCAAAAATACAGTCTTTCCCGGGAGCGAGACCGGTGGATTCCGAGGTCAGCCGGAGCGACGTGCGTCCCTCTGATTCTGCCAGAGCGGCGCGGATTCCGATATCGGAATTATTGATCAGGCGCATCAGACGTTCCTGTACGTCCAGATTGGTTTCGCTTTCGTTTACCGAGAACTGGAACTCATAATTCATATCATTGATGTTGATATCAAAAGAATAAGTATCCGGTTCCAGTGTTACTCTCGTATTATTGGGAAGAAATACCCCCAGGTTTTCCTGAGAGGAGGCCAGCGAATGTACCTCCAGCTCAAGAGCCGGAATGTCAGCAGAGGTATCTTCCGGGCCGATATAAGAGGCCACGGCTATATTCTCGTCAGTGGAAAAGGCGCTTTTTTTCCGGAAAAGGCCGTCCTTTTCAAGCCCTCCCAGCTGCGCGATCGTGTTGTGCAGTCCGCGGGCATTTTCTTTCAGGTCAACGGCATAGCGCTGTGTGTCCTTGCTTGTAGTGGGCAGATACCAAGGGGCATCTTTATTGAGCTTGACAATGGTATTGTAGACATTGCGCAGCTCGCTTTTCTTGTGGGAATCGTATTTGGTCAGCGGCTTCGGCATATAACTGGTGAGGTAATTATTATAAACCGTATTCATGACAGGTCCCATTGTCCCGCCTCCTTTCTGTAGCTATATTTTCTATATTCATTGCTATATTCATCATTGCTATAATCCATTAACTCTGCAGGCGATAATCGCCAAAGAGCATAGCCGGATTCTTTCTCTACCGTATTATATCACATCCGGCAGCTGGAAACAAGTGGTTAAGACCCGGACGCGGCAGTTTTTTCAAAAAACAGTTGACGGGCGGACAGGACTGTGATATAGTAAAAAAACGAGATAAGGTTTTAGGTCTTTTTTTTATGCTTAAAATAAGACGGGAGCTTAAAGAACATGTGGAGGTAGCAAAATGCGTACAAAAATCATTTTAGCTTGTACGGAGTGCAAGCAGCGTAACTACAATACTACCAAGGATAAGAAGACTCATCCTGACAGAATGGAAACCAAGAAGTATTGCAGATTCTGCAGAAAGCACACACCGCATAAAGAGACAAAGTAAATCGGGCAGAGGTGTGAGCGGCAGCGGTTCGGTCTGTCGTGGAAAGGCATGGTAGAAATGGGAAAATCTGCAGAGAAGAAGGCTGGCTCAACCTACTTTAAGGGTGTGAAAGCCGAGTTTAAGAAAATAGTATGGCCGGACAGGCAGGCTACCTTGAAGCAGTCCGTCGCGGTGGTGGCGATTTCGGTTGTGGTGGGAGTTCTCATTGCAATATTGGACTATGTTGCGAAATATGGCGTGAACTTCATTACATCGATTTAGGCGAGGGAGATTATGGCAGAGGCAAAATGGTATGTGGTTCATACTTACTCAGGATATGAAAACAAAGTCAAAGCCAACATTGAGAAGACCATTGAGAACAACAAGCATCTTGCAGAACAGATTCTGGAAGTGAGAGTTCCTCTGCAGGATGTGATTGAGATGAAGAACGGGGCCAGAAGGACCGTTCAGAAGAAGCTGTTCCCCGGTTATGTGCTTCTCAATATGGAGATGAATGACGATACCTGGTATGTTGTCCGAAATACCAGGGGCGTCACGGGCTTTGTGGGCCCGGGAAGCAAGCCGGTGCCCCTTACGGAGGCCGAGATGAAACCTTTGGGGATCAAGACGGAGAACGTGTCCATCGATTTCGCGGAAGGGGACAGCATTGCCGTTGTGGCCGGTATCTGGAAGGACACCATCGGCATTGTGCAGAAGCTCGACTACGGCAAGCAGACGGCTACGATCAATGTAGAGCTGTTTGGCAGGGAGACTCCGGTGGAGATCAGCTTCGCCGAGGTGAGAAAGCTTTAAGCAGTCAAAGATTCAGTTGGCGTATTGTCCGCCTGCAGAGGCGGTTTAATACAGCGGGAGGACCCGGAATTCTCCGGAGAACCCGCGGAAAAGAGG
Organism: uncultured Acetatifactor sp.; assembly: GCA_910586515.1. Classification (GTDB taxonomy): domain Bacteria; phylum Bacillota; class Clostridia; order Lachnospirales; family Lachnospiraceae; genus Acetatifactor. The sequence goes on along the minus strand of CAJUGL010000065.1, from coordinate 7,977 downwards.
GGTAACGGTTCAGCGTCATGTGCGGATCGTTCCAAAGTGGGAGCAGGCATATAAAGGTCTGCGCCGGATTGCCGTTGACAATGCCGGAGAAAGGCGCTGCAGCGGTTTACCACATGATTAGGAGGTGCCAAGATGGCAAAAAAAGTAACAGGTTACATTAAATTACAGATTCCTGCCGGCAAAGCGACGCCGGCTCCGCCGGTAGGTCCTGCGCTGGGACAGCACGGCGTGAATATTGTGGAATTTACAAAGCAGTTCAATGCGAGGACCGCGGACAAGGGCGATGTCATCATTCCCGTGGTGATCACCGTGTATGCGGACAGATCCTTCAGTTTCATTACGAAGACTCCTCCTGCGGCAGTGCTGCTGAAGAAGGCCTGCAACCTGAAGTCGGGTTCCGCAGTGCCCAATAAAACCAAGGTGGCCACTATTTCCAAAGCAAAACTTCAGGAGATAGCAGAGATGAAGCTTCCCGATCTGAATGCGGCCAGCGTAGAGGCGGCCATGAGCATGATCGCCGGAACGGCGCGCAGCATGGGCATAACAGTGGAAGACTGAGGAACAGTTGAGTCATAAAAACAGAATTGGGAGACAACAGAGGTTGTCGCTTGAACCTAGGAGGTAGAATAATGAAACATGGCAAGAAATATACGGAGGCCGCAAAGCTTGTGGACCGCACCTCTCTCTATGAGCCTGGCGATGCCATCGCGTTGGTGAAGAAAGCCGCATCGGCTAAATTTGACGAGACCGTTGAAGTACACATCAGAACAGGCTGCGACGGACGTCACGCGGAGCAGCAGATCCGCGGAGCGGTAGTCCTGCCTAACGGAACAGGTAAGACCGTGAGAGTTCTGGTATTTGCAAAGGGAGACAAGGTAAATGAGGCAGAGGCGGCCGGAGCGGATTACGTAGGCGGCGAAGAGCTGATTCCCCGCATCCAGAAGGACGGCTGGCTGGATTTTGACGTAGTGGTGGCTACTCCCGACATGATGGGTGTGGTTGGCCGTCTGGGTAAGGTCCTGGGTCCCAAGGGATTGATGCCGAACCCCAAGGCCGGAACCGTGACCATGGACGTGACAAAGGCGGTAAAAGATATCAAGGCCGGTAAAATTGAGTACAGACTGGACAAGACAAACATTATCCATGTTCCCGTGGGCAAGGTTTCTTTTACGGACGAGGCATTGCAGGAAAACTTCAACGCTTTGATGGATGCTGTCATGAAGGCCAGACCCAGCGCGGTGAAGGGGCAGTTCCTCAGAAGCATCACCCTGACCAGCACCATGGGTCCCGGAGTAAAGGTGAATGTAGCCAGATTCTAAGGAAAATGTGTTGATAAAATATTTTTTGGGGGTTGACGCAGGTCGGCTCCATATGGTATGATGCATACGGTTGTAAGACCAAGCCGAAGACAGTAGGTGCGGGAGACAGTTCTGAGAGCGGAAATGTCGCCGGCGTAAATCCTACCGAGGAGAAGAATGCAGTGTCAGAATGTAATCCTCCCCATGGCTTTTTTGGGGAGGATTTTTTGAATATCTTCTTGATCAGTACTATCGGCACAAAATCTATAAGGAGGTAAAGAAATGGCAAAGGTTGAATTAAAGAAACCCATTGTGGATGAGATTTCCGCCCATATCAAGGACGCTCAGTCCGTAGTCCTGGTAGATTACTGCGGGCTTACCGTTGAGCAGGATACACAGCTGCGCAGAAATCTGCGTGAGGCGGGAATTACCTACAAGGTGTACAAGAATACCTTTATGAATTTCGCTTTCAAGGGAACACAGTTTGAAGGCCTGACGCCGTATCTGGAAGGCCCCAATGCAGTGGCCATTTCCACGGAAGATGCGACTGCGCCGGCAAGAGTGCTTTCCGAGTTCGCGAAGACTGCAGACAAGCTGGAGATCAAGGCCGGCGTGGTGGAAGGTACGGTTTATGATGCCAAGGGAATGGCGTCCATTGCCAGCATTCCCGGCAGGGAAGTACTTATTTCCAGACTGTTGGGCAGTCTGCAGAGCCCTGTCACCAATTTTGCAAGGGTAATGAACCAGTTGGCAGAAAAAGGCGGCGCATCTGCCTGCGGAGCGCCGGCGGAAGAAGCGGCGCCCGCCGAATAGGGCATGCGCTGAGGCGGAAGGCAGGATAGGCCTTTCAGGTAGAACGAAAATAAAAAATGGAGGACGATAAAAATGGCTAAATTGACAGCTCAGGAACTGATTGAAGCAATCAAAGAGATGACCGTGTTAGAGTTAAACGATCTGGTAAAGGCTTGCGAAGAGGAGTTCGGCGTATCTGCAGCGGCAGGTGTAGTCGTAGCGGCAGCAGGTCCTGCGGCAGAAGTAGAAGAGAAGACCGAGTTTGACGTAGAGTTGACCGAGGTTGGCGCAGAGAAGGTTAAGGTAATCAAGGTTGTGCGTGAGATCACCGGACTTGGCCTGAAGGAGGCAAAGGATACGGTTGAAGGCGCACCCAAGGTAATCAAGGAAGGCGTGAGCAAGGAGGAGTCCGAGGAAATCAAGAAGAAGCTTGAGGAAGTCGGCGCTAAGGTTACACTTAAGTAAGAAATACGGAAGCGGAATAAAAAGGCGGTTAATGCTTCGGCAGAGACTGCCTTTTTATTTTCCTAAGATTTTCTAAATTTTTCTTGACCTCGTTTCCAATTTGTGCTATTATGGATAGTGCACTATTGTGCGATGTATTTAGCGTATGAAAATACAGGCAAGTGGTGCATATAATGTTTTGTTTTGCCTGCCAGGGAGGAGAGGGCGGCTTTTTTGCGTTTGTTTTCAGGCGCCGGCCCGGGAGCTTCAGGCATAAAAGTGTAAAAAGACTTTCCGGACGGCGAGAGGACAGCTGCCGGGAAGAACGGAATTTTACACAGAAAGAACGGGGTGAAATGTCAATGGAGAAAAACAGAATACGTCCAGTTGCCGGCACCAAGGTTATGCGCATGAGTTATGCGCGGCAAAGTGAGGTTTTGGAGATGCCAAACTTGCTTGAGGTGCAGAAAGATTCCTATCAATGGTTTCTGAGGGAAGGATTGAAGGAAGCTTTTGACGATATCTCTCCCATTGCCGACTACAGCGGTTCACTGAGCCTGGAATTCGTGGACTTTGAATTGAGCAGGAACGATGTGAAATATTCGATTGAGGAGTGTAAGGAGAGGGATGCCACCTATGCGGCGCCTTTGACGGTGACGGTCAGGCTTTACAATAAGGAAAAAGAAGAGATCAGTGAACATAAGATTTTCATGGGCGACCTTCCTCTGATGACAGAGACCGGAACTTTCGTGATTAACGGCGCGGAGCGTGTCATTGTAAGCCAGTTGGTCCGCTCCCCCGGCATTTACTATGCCATCGGTCATGACAAGCTGGGCAAAAGGCTCTATTCCTGCACGGTTATCCCCAACAGGGGTGCGTGGCTTGAGTATGAGACCGACTCCAATGACGTTTTTTATGTAAGGGTGGACAGGACCAGAAAGGTGCCTGTTACCGTATTGATTCGGGCCATGGGTATTGGAACCAACGACGAAATTCGTGAGGTGTTTGGCGACGAACCGAAGATAGAAGCCAGTTTTGCCAAGGACACAGCCGAGAATTATCAGGAAGGTCTGTTGGAATTGTATAAAAAAATCCGTCCCGGGGAGCCGTTGAGCGTGGAGAGTGCGGAGAGTCTGATCAACGCCATGTTTTTCGATCCCCGCAGATATGATCTTGCCAAGGTGGGAAGATATAAATTCAACAAGAAACTGGCGCTTCGAAACAGAATCCGCAATCAGGTTCTGGCTGCGGACGTGGTGGATCCGTCAACCGGGGAGGTGCTGGCTGAGACCGGCGAAAAGGTGACCATGGAGCTGGCCGATGCCATTCAGAATGCGGCAGTGCCCTTTGTGTATATTCAGACAGAAGAGAAGAATGTGAAGGTTCTGTCCAATATGATGGTGGACCTTACCAGTTTTGTGGACTGTGATCCCAGAGATTTCGGTATCAGGGAGAAGGTCTATTATCCGGTTCTGGCACAGATTCTGGAGGAGTTTTCGGACAATCCCGAGAAGCTGGCTGAGGCCATTAAGAAGAACGTGCATCAGCTGGTACCCAAACATGTGACAAAGGAAGACATTATCGCTTCCATTAACTATAATATACATCTGGAATACGGCCTGGGAAATGACGATGATATTGACCACTTGGGCAACAGGCGCATCCGTTCTGTGGGCGAATTGCTGCAGAATCAGTATCGTATCGGACTTTCCAGGATGGAGAGAGTGGTGCGGGAGCGGATGACCACGCATGACGCGGATGAGACTTCGCCCCAGGCGCTGATCAATATCAAACCGGTGACTGCCGCAGTGAAGGAATTCTTTGGTTCTTCACAGTTGTCGCAGTTTATGGACCAGAACAATCCGCTGGCGGAACTGACCAATAAAAGACGTCTGTCTGCTCTGGGGCCCGGCGGTCTTTCCAGGGATCGTGCGGGATTTGAGGTCCGTGACGTGCATTACTCTCATTACGGGAGGATGTGTCCCATAGAGACGCCGGAAGGACCCAACATCGGTCTGATCAATTATCTGGCAAGCTATGCCAGGATCAACGAGTACGGTTTTATCGAGGCGCCTTACAGAAGGATTGACAAGACCGATCCCAGGAATCCCGTGGTTACGAATGACGTCGTATATATGACGGCGGATGAGGAAGACAATTATCATGTGGCCCAGGCCAGCGAGGCCCTGGACGAGGAGAGGCATTTTGTGCGGAATACCGTTTCCGGACGCTACAGGGACGAGACTTCGGAATATCCCCGTGCCATGTTTGATTACATGGATGTGTCGCCCAGAATGGTATTTTCGGTGGCTACGGCGCTGATTCCTTTCCTGCAGAACGACGATGCCAACCGTGCGCTGATGGGATCCAACATGCAGCGTCAGGCTGTGCCTCTTCTGACCACTGAGTCCCCTGTGGTGGGGACCGGAATGGAGCCGAAGGTGGCCGTAGACTCCGGTGTGTGTATTGTGGCGAAGAAGCCCGGAACCATTGACTATGTATCCGCCGCTTTGATACGGATGACCTATGACGACGGGGAGAAGGCAGAGTTCCATCTCACAAAATTTGCCAGGAGCAACCAGTCCAACTGCTACAACCAGAAGCCCATCGTATTCAAGGGCGATCATGTGGCGGCAGGGCAGGTGATTGCGGACGGCCCTTCCACCGCTATGGGAGAGCTGGCATTGGGCAAGAATCCGCTGATCGGTTTCATGACCTGGGAAGGCTATAATTACGAGGATGCCGTGCTTCTCAGTGAGAGGCTGGTTCAGGATGATGTATATACATCCGTCCATATCGAGGAATATGAGGCGGAAGCCCGTGATACCAAGCTGGGACCCGAGGAAATTACCCGGGATGTGCCCGGCGTAGGCGACGATGCCCTGAAGGATCTGGACGACAGAGGAATCATTCGTATCGGCGCGGAAGTACGGGCGGGAGATATCCTGGTGGGCAAGGTAACGCCCAAGGGAGAGACGGAGCTCACGGCGGAGGAGAGGCTCCTTCGCGCCATTTTCGGAGAGAAGGCGAGAGAAGTCCGCGATACTTCCCTGAAGGTTCCCCATGGGGAATATGGTATTGTAGTGGACGCAAAAGTGTTTACAAGAGAGAACAGCGATGAGCTGTCTCCCGGTGTGAACCAGGCTGTCCGCATCTATATAGCGCAGAAGAGAAAACTGTCCGTAGGCGATAAGATGGCAGGCCGTCACGGCAATAAGGGTGTGGTTTCCCGGGTGCTGCCCGTGGAAGATATGCCCTATCTGCCAAACGGGCGTCCTCTGGACATTGTGCTGAATCCTCTGGGCGTGCCCTCCCGTATGAATATCGGACAGGTGCTGGAGATTCATCTGTCTCTGGCTGCCAGGGCTCTGGGCTTCAATGTGGCTACGCCTATATTTGACGGCGCAAACGAGAGGGATATTTCGGATACCCTTGAACTGGCTGACGATTATGTCAATCTGGAGTGGGAGGAGTTCGAGGTTAAGCATAAGGACGAACTTCTTCCGGAAGTGCTGCAGTATCTCTCGGACAACAGAGATCACAGGGAGCTGTGGAAGGGCGTCAAGATCTCAAGCGACGGGAAAGTGCGTCTGCGGGACGGCAGGACTGGCGAGTATTTCGACAGTCCGGTTACCATCGGACACATGCATTACCTTAAGCTTCACCATCTGGTTGACGACAAGATTCATGCCCGTTCCACGGGACCGTACTCTCTGGTCACGCAGCAGCCCCTGGGCGGAAAGGCGCAGTTCGGCGGGCAGCGTTTCGGAGAGATGGAGGTGTGGGCTCTGGAGGCCTATGGCGCGTCTTACACCTTGCAGGAGATTCTGACGGTGAAGTCGGACGATGTAGTAGGACGAGTGAAGACTTATGAGGCCATCATCAAGGGAGATAATATTCCGGAGCCGGGTATTCCCGAGTCCTTTAAGGTACTGCTGAAGGAGCTGCAGGCTCTTGGCCTTGACGTGAGGGTTCTTCGGGAAGATCAGACAGAGGTGGAGATCATGGAAACCATCGATTACGGAGATGCGGATTACCGTTATGAGATGGGAGATGACCGCAAATATGACGATTATGACGGCGCTGCTTTGGGCGAAATGGGATACCAGGCTCAGGAGTATGACGATGCCAGCGGCGAGTTTATCAGTTCGGAAGAGGAGGGGGAAGAGGAGGACGACGACGAGCCGTATGAGGATGAACCCTATGAGGAGGACGCGGACGATTTCGACAGCAGCGACGAGTATTGAGCCTTAAGCTGCCCGGACAAAGAACCGGTCTTGTGAGCCATTGCATATTTGCGAGACTGAAAATAGAAGGGAGTGCCAAACATGCCAGAAACAAAAAACGAAGCGGCGGCATATCAGCCCATGACATTTGATGCCATTAAAATAGGCTTAGCTTCACCCGATAAGATTCGAGAGTGGTCCCACGGCGAGGTAATGAAGCCGGAAACCATTAACTATAGAACGCTGAAGCCGGAGAGGGACGGCCTCTTCTGTGAGAAAATCTTTGGTCCGAACAAGGACTGGGAGTGCCATTGCGGCAAGTACAAGAAAATCAGATATAAGGGTGTAGTCTGTGACAGATGCGGCGTTGAGGTGACCAAGTCCAGTGTGCGGAGGGAGCGCATGGGGCATATAGAGCTGGCTGCGCCTGTGTCTCATATCTGGTATTTTAAGGGAATTCCCAGCCGTATGGGGCTGATTTTGGATCTGTCTCCCAGAGTTTTGGAGAAGGTGCTCTATTTTGCGTCCTATATTGTACTGGATCCCGGTGAAACCGGATTGGATTACAAACAGATTTTGTCGGAGAAGGAGTACCAGGACGCCAGGGAGACCTACGGGAACAAGTTCCGTGTGGGTATGGGCGCGGAGGCCATCAAGGAGCTGCTGCAGGCGATAGATCTGGAGCAGGAAGGCGAGGAGCTGAAGACCGGGCTGAAGGATTCCTCCGGACAGAAACGGGCGCGTATCATCAAGAGGCTGGAAGTCATCGAGGCTTTCCGGGAGTCCGGAAATATGCCTGACTGGATGATTATGGATGTTATACCGGTGATCCCGCCGGATATCCGGCCTATGGTCCAGCTGGACGGCGGCAGATTTGCCACGTCGGATTTAAACGATCTTTACAGAAGGATTATCAACAGAAACAATCGTCTGAAGAGGCTGCTGGAATTGGGCGCGCCGGATATCATCGTGCGCAACGAGAAGAGAATGCTGCAGGAGGCGGTAGATGCGCTCATTGACAACGGCAGGCGCGGGCGTCCGGTTACCGGCCCAGGCAACCGGTCATTGAAGTCTCTTTCTGACATGCTGAAGGGAAAGACGGGGCGTTTCCGTCAGAACCTGCTGGGCAAACGTGTGGATTACTCCGGGCGTTCCGTTATCGTAGTGGGGCCGGAGCTGAAGATCTACCAGTGCGGTCTGCCCAAGGAGATGGCCAT
>CAJUGL010000064.1 GCA_910586515.1 uncultured Acetatifactor sp. | reverse complement strand
AGCCCCAACGGGACTTCCTTAAAAATCAGATATTGATCAGCTGTGAATGGTAACAACTTTTTCAATTGTTTAAATATTTGCTATCCCTTCACGCATTCAAATCCACTTTTGCACCCTTGATGTCCTCTTCTATCAAGTTCACTTCATTCAGCACCTTCTGAATTTGCTGCTTGACTTCCTCCACGGTCTGATTCAGGTCTGTCATCTCCTCCACCGGCATATCTTTTATCAGCTGTTCCAGCTCTTCCTCTCTCTCGTCCCGTTTCTCCTGAATTTCCTCCAGTTCTTCATTCTTCTCCCGGATGGCTTCGGCTTCCTCCTCTTTCTCTTCCTGCTCTTCGTCCAGATGCTCCTTTGCCTCATCCACAATCATGCCCACGGCCTCGTCCCGGGCTGCCTCCATGACCGTCTCCGCCTCCTGCTGCGCTTCCAGCATGGGGTCTTTCTTAAGACGTTCCAGACGTACACCGCGGATTACGGCATTTTCCACTTCAATTTTCCGGTTTGTGAGGGATATCGTTTCCTGGTAATCCCACACTCTTTTGTTTATCTCCAGCTGGCGCGTCTGATATTCGGTGAGTTCTTTGTCCTGTATCTCCGCCAGTCTCTCCCCTTCTTCCTCCGTCAGCTTTATTCCCGAAAAAGGACGGCTCGCTGCCTGTGCCTTCTTCAGGAGCTCCAGATCCTGCTGCTCTTCACTGTCCGGATCCACCTGATAGAGTTCCGCCAGCGCCTCGCTTTCCGCCTTGAGATCTCGGATACTGTCCTGAGCATCTTTATTGGAAGCCTGCAGTTCCCTGATGCGCTCCCGACTTCGATTCAGCTCCTCATCAATCTTTTTATCCCCGTTCCAGGTATCGCCCACGATCTTCATTGCCCGTTCCTGGGCCTGGGCGCGTCTCTGCTGTATCCTGTCCCGCAGAGGAAACTCTCTCAGCAGGCTGCCCGCATAAATGGTCTTATTCTTCTCCTGAGAATTCCGGGATGCGGTGTCTGCATTTTCCGCCTGTTTATTATTCCGGGTATCTCCCGCGAAAACAGTGATATTATTCTGTACTCTCATATACATCTCCTTGTTTTAATCTTTGTCTGTCCCGTTTCCGCTGCTGTTATACTGACGCATCCACCTTTACGCCCTTCACATCCTCAACCGCCAGATTTGCCTCGGCAAGAACTTTCTGAACCTGAAGTCTGACTTCGTCCACTTTCTGCTGCAAATCCGTCATCTCCTGCACAGGCATTTCCTCTATGAGCGCTTCCAGTTCTTCCTCTCTCTCGTCCCGTTTCTCCTGAATCTCTTCCTGTTCTTCCTTCTTCTCCTCGATAGCTTCGGCCTGCTCTTCCTTTTCTTCCTGTTCTTCGTCCAGGTGTTCCTTTGCCTCCTCCATCACCAGACCCACAATTTCATCCCTGGAAGATTCCATCACCTTCTCCGCTTCCCCCTGAGCGTCCACCATAACATGGCTCTTGAGACGCTCCTTGCGGATAGCCTTGGCCACCTCGCTGTTCTCTTTGATTATCCCGTTGTTCTCCGCAAGCTGTTTCCTGTATCCGGCCGCCTGCTTCTCCAGTTCCAGCGCGCGCTTCTGATATTCCGTAAGCGTGCTCTCCGATGTATCCAGACAGGGCGACCTGCGAACGCTTATCATGTGCTCCAGCTCCCTCTGCTCCTCGCTGTCCCTCTCTACGCCGAAAGTTCTCCGAAGCTCCTCCATTCTCTGATTGACATCCTTCAGATTATCCAGAACCTCTTTATTCTCCTCACGAAGCGCCTCGGATTCCTCCTCGCGCATTTTTATCTCATCATCCAGCTGCCTGTCCCCGTCCCAGGCATCCTGCACAATCTTCATGGCGCGCTGCTGGGCCTGGGCCCTTTTCTGCTGTATTCTCTCCCGCATGGGAAATTCCCTCAGAAAATTCCCTGCATATATGGTACTGCCTTTCTGACCGCGGCTGTCGGTTCCTTCCTTATTCTCCCATTCCGCCTGAGCATTGTTCCGCGTATCCCCGCTGAAAATCGTTATATTATTCTGTACTCTCATGACAGTCCCCCCTCTTTCCAAACATTACCTACGATATTTATATCGGATAATTGAGCAAAATGCTTAAGCAGAATCTGTCCCTTCAGTCCAAATACTTCGCATCTATACGCATAATATGGAATTTCTCTCTATAACGGAAGGCTTCACATAGATCGTTTCATACGGCGCGTCGCCCCGTTCCATGCGATAGATAATCTGCATGGCAATGCGCTTTCCCAAGAGCTCTGTTTTCACGCTGGCCGTGGTCAGCAGTCCTACCACATCCGCAAATTCGTCGCTGTCATCATAGCCCGTCACCGCGATTCCTTCCGGAACACGCTCCCGATGCCTGGAAAAATACAGCCAAAGACAATGAGCAATGAAATCGCTGGCACAGACAAAGGCCTCCGGAAGCAGGGGGAGACTGTCCAGAAAAGCGCCTATCTCCTCTTCACAGGAGAAAATCTCCTTTATCCGGGTCAGACAGAAACCTTCCTCCACCGTCAGCCCATGTTCCCTCATACAGCGGCAGAAACCTTCATAACGGTCACAGATTGTTCTGGCATGTCCGATATCCCCGATAAATCCGATCTTCGTCATCCCTCTGGCCACCAGAGATTCCGTGATCCGGCGCATGGTATCCTGCCCTTCCAGCAGCACCAGATCCCCGCTTAGATTTCCGGGACTGATCTGCTGTGTCACATCCACGAATACTTTCGGCAGATTCAGCCTGTTGATTCCCTCCGTCAGCGTTTTATCGTATATATTTAATACCACCGCCCCCTGAACCCTATTGCTGTACAGCATCTGGGGCATCTTATATTTGTCCGAATAGCGGGAAGGCATATAGGTATACATGAGATTGATATTGTACAGACTCAGTTCCCTGGCCAGACTGTGAATAATCTTCATGGAAAATGCGGCGGAATCAGGCCTGGCAACTATGACGGAGACATTCCTTTCCCGCCCCTGCCCGGCCTGCTCTATCTCACGCCCTCCCTTCACATATCCAAGCTCCACAGCCTTATCCCAGACATTGGACCTGAGCGCTGCGGATACATTCTCGTAATTATGAAACACCTTCCAGACCGTCACGCGGGAGATTCCCAATGCATCGGCAATCTCCTGCATTGTCACTTTATTCGTCATGTCCCCCACCATTCTCCTCTTCCTCCGCCCACGGATCATAAAAGCTCTCCGGCTTCATCGCTTTCTTCACCCTCCACAGAGTAAACCACACCGGCGTGGAAAATGCGATAAACATCATTAACTGCGGCGCAAGCAGCACTGCGTAAAGCCACGCCGCATGAAAAACCAGAAACAAAAGCGTCGTCATCCACCGGCTGCAGGCTACCACCAGCGCAAACAAAATCTTCTTCTTTACGGGAAATTCCGGATACAATACGTTCACAGCCGGAAGATACCAGTGCAGCGCCACAGCGCCGATCAGCCAGCAAAAAAGGAGAAAGTAAAGCGCCGTATTCAGTTCCCGCCCATATACCGCATAAAATCCCAGCGCCACTGCCGGCGCATAGAGAAGCATCAGCAGATTCCCTGTCCAAAAATACTTCCTGAAGTAACCCCACATGGACCGGAATACTTTTCCCTCCTTTCCCTCAAACACATCATTAACATAAGCCGCTGCGGCAAACATGGCGGGAAACAGCCCAAACAAGGCCATTCCGCATAAAGTCAGCAGCAGCATACACAAATTTATCTGAAAAAGCATGTATAAAAACTCAAAAAAACGATATATCCGGGAATTCTGCATTCTCTCAAACGCATCCTGCTCCATTCTCCGGCCTCCTCTCTGTCCTCATTCCCAGGTCCGCGGTCCTGCGCCGGACCATTTGGAATGGGGCTGCTGCACTTTAGTCTTCACATGCAGCAACCCCATACACAATACTTTGCATTACATCAAAGATAAACTATTTTCCGCACATCAGCCTACGATGCCCGCATTGCTTGCGCTCTCCACAAAGCGCTTCTGAATAAACATATACAGCACAATCAGCGGCAGGATAACCAACAGTGAAGAGGCCGTCAATATGGATGCCTGATACAGTATATTCGTATGCTCGAAGTAGAAATCTCCCGGAACGTTTTTGTGAATTGCCCACAGGGCATTGTCCATTCCTGCGGAAGAAGAGTTCAGCTTCACCATCAGATTCAGTTTATTTGCCACAAACAGATTCGTATAATAGGTATCATTCCAGTTCCACACAAAGCTCAGCACGCCCACGGTGATAATGCCGGGAACAGCGTTGGGCAGGATAATCTTGAACAATGTGCCCAGGAAACTACAGCCGTCCATGTGCGCCGCTTCCTCCAGCTCCCTGGGAAGTCCCCTGAAAAACTGACGGAAGATGAAGATATACAGGCCGCCCTTTAAGCCCATGCCGAAGAAATCCAGCATATACAGCGCAACGGGATTGCCCAGCAGGTTGATGCTGGAGCCAGTGATCAGCTTGATAATGCCGAAGATGTCAAAATTCCTGAAGAAAAGGTACTGGGGCAGCATCAAAACCGACGGCGGCACCACGATGGTCAAAATCACCACGGCAAACAGCTTCTGAAGCTTCTTGGATCGAAGTCTTGCAAAGGAATAGCCCGTTATGGCCGCAGACAGAATCTGCAGCAGCACCTGCAGCGCCGTAGTCGCCAGGGTATACGCCAGCGACGCGGGATAATCCAGCAGATGAAACGCCACAAACAGGTGCTCAATGGAAAAAGCTGAAGGAACCCATGTGGAAACCGGACTGCCCACTTCCTCCGGCGACATAAAAGATTTGGATATCATCTGCAGTATGGGCATCAGAATAATAAACCCTATGCTCAGAATCAGTGCATACCGCAGAATGGACATCAAAATATGTCCTCCCTTGCGCCGGAACCAGAAAACCCATTCATTCGCCGTTTTGGGCAGTCGTCTGCCTTTTGCCCGGGCAGAAGGCCTGGTCTTGGATTTAGTCATTATAGAACACCACCTTTCCCAGAATCAAGGAAACAACACCTACCACTGCCAACGTCAGCAGCAGGAAGGAAACACTCATTGCCGCGCTGTAGCCGTACTGCGCGCTGCCGAATGCAGTCGTCTGAATCGTTTCAATCAGCTTTGTCCGCATCAGATTATCGGTCAGCGTATAGATCACATTGGTCAGCACCAGGGGCGATACGGTGGGCAGCGTAACCTTCCAGAAAGTTTCGTAAGCCGTCGCGCCTTCCATCTTCGCCACCTCATACATGCTGGGGCTGACGGACTGCAGACCCGCCAGGAAAATCAAAATCTGCACACCGCTGAGCTTGATGGTCTCAAACACATTGGAGATAACGCCCAGAAGTGCGGCAATCACTTCCGTGGGCAGTCCCACGCCGTCAATCAGAAAATTCACCAGCATCATGGCGCCGCTCAGGGACTGTGAGGCCGCTCCCGACCCGCTCTCCTCTAAAGTCACGCCAACCAGCTCCACGTTGATCAGATCCGTCGCCAGCACGATGGGCAGGAAAAACAGTACCCTTGCCGCTCCCCGGAACTTAAATTTCCCGTTCAGAAGCACGGCCGCAAACAAAGAGAAGAAAATGATCAGCACCGTATTGGGCAGCGCATTGGAAAAGGTAAGAATCAAATCCTGGTAAAACGTGGCATGTTCCCGCAATACATACTTAAAGTTCTGCAGTCCCACCCAGGTCTGGTCCAATCCCCCAAGCGTCACCTGAATGTCATTCAGACTGTAGATCACTACTTCAACCAACGGTTTCACAAAGAAGAATACCACGCCAATCAGCCATGGCGTCATCATCAAAAGCGCCCATCTGTCCTGCCTGCGGTAAAAGTCGGAGGTTTTTTTCCGTTTCTTTTTTGTCTCCTGCATATTCTTTCACCCCCTATTCTACAACCAGGTAGCTGCGTCCCGCCACCTCTTTGCCGTCGGCAGATACCGTCTTATCTCCGTAGTTCACATACACGGTAAGGCCGTTCTCATAAGTTACCTTCACCAGTTTCTCGGCAACGGTCTCGTGCAGCGCGATATTGCTGTCCGCCACCTTGCCGGCGAATGCCGCGTATTCATTATAAACCTGGGCAATACGCTCGGCCCATTCTCCGTAATTGATGGAATAGTAATCCGCATACAGCGCATACCGCAGATCTCCCATCTGCGCCTCCATCACATAAAATTTGGGATTGCTGCGGGTCTCAATACATTTCAGCAGTAATTCCGACGTATCCTTCTGGGTCTGATAATTCAGAGGCTCTGTAGAGTAGGAAGCGCATCCGTCCAACACCAGCTGCAGAAACGGTATATCATAATCAAAAACGGTATACTCCGTGCTTCTGGTAGGCATATCGCTCATTTTCCGCACGCCCTTCCATGCATATTGGTAGGGGGCCTTCATCACCAGATCGAAACTCTGCTCCAGGATATCCATGGATTCCGCCACTTTATCCAATGCGTTTTCACGGTTCACGGGAGCTTTGTCATTGTAGTCGCCGATCAGCTCAACACCCATATCCGTCACTGTCACGCCCTTGACGTCCAGCTTGCTCAGCCCCTTCACCGCCTTCTGCGTATAATTCGCCAGATGGGACGGTGAAAGCAGATAAGGCGACCAGATCATGCTGAACCTGGAGGTAAAGCTTGCCATCGCTATCTCCGTATGCCACGCATACTGATTGCTCAGATACCTGCTGCCGTATTTCTTGGCATAATTTTTGGCGCTGTTCTTCTGAAACAGGTCAAAGGAAGGGTAGATATACTGCATGGCTACATCCGGGTACAGCCCGTACCCCAGGCTCTCCGCCTTCTCTGCCAGGGCGTTGAAGCTCTTTTTGCCGCCCTGCTCGCCCTCCAGCTTAACCTTGCTTAAGTTTTCATGTCTCTGTCCGCCGTCCAGCCAACCGTCCAGCTGAATTACGGCGTCGTTCACTCCGCGGCCGCTCAAATCCTCCAAAATACCCGCCGCTTCCTTAAAGGAAGTGAGACTTTTAACCCCTCTGTAGGGAAAACCAAGGAAAGTCTTGGCTTCCAACGTGGAGCCCAACAGCTCCAGATAAAGCTCCGCGCCCCGGTCCTCCAGAACGCTTAAGACGTTTTTGTCCGTCAGGTACTGCCTGTAAAGATGGGCCAGCCCCGTATAATTCGTCTCCTCCGCATCTGTAATCATCTTATAGCGGACGGCAAGGTCTCCCGTAATGGGATCCTGCACGCAGCGGTTCACCATGACGCCGGAGCTGATGGTACTGGCCACATTCTCCTTCTCCGTCAGATAAAAGGTGAACCATGCTGTGTTGTAATTGTCCGTTTTGCCGGAAATCCTGGCATTGATCTCCGCCGCCCCCTGACCGTCTTCCACGATGGCGAGCAGGGCATAGTCCTCATACACCGCGCCTATGACAGGCATCATGGCAGAGTAATCCGCCGCAGGCACCGGCTCCGTATTCAGAAGCACATCGCCCCCGTATACCCGGGTGTTATAATCTGTCGCGAAGACCTTGCCGTTATTGAAATTGATCACCGCGCCCGCCCCGTCCGGCATCACATAATACCCCTTTTCTTCCAGTCCTGCCGACAGGAAATAGGGAAGCAGGGTAACCGAATAGAGGATGACATCCTCGTTGTTTGTCGTCAGCTCCTCCAGGGGCATGCGCACCACCAGATCGCCTCCGTCAAGCGTATATTCCAGGGAACCCCGGATCTCCAGATTGCTCCACTCGCTCTCATACCCGCTTTCCGCGTTGTCCGCCTCCAGATCCTCCTCCGTATACTGGCCTACTTCATAGAATAACTTATAAATCGCACGGATCGTGGACTGAAGCTCTCCTCCGTCCCTGGTACGGGTATACACTCCGTCGTACAGGCGGTAAAAATCCGACATCCATTCACGCTCCTTCACCGAGAGGTAGTCCAACACCAGCGAAGTCATCCGCTCCTCGGAAATATACTTGGGCACACAGTCCAGAGAAAGCTTATCCTCCTTCAGCGTATACGCAATCTTTATTCCGTTGTCTACCTCAGTGAACTCCATCTGGCCCGGCTCCACCGCCATGGTATAGTTGGCCTGGGACAGCGTGTTTGCCGCTTTGATATCCTTATAATAAGAAATGATAAAATCTGATTTCTGGTTTGCCTTGATATTGGCATTGCCGCTGTCGCCGTCCATGATCTTGGTCTTTACCGCGGCGCCGCTGCTTTTGTCCACCAGACATAGCAGCGCATCCTCTCTGTTCAGATAAAGCTCCGCCTGGTCAGTCTGCGCCACCAGCTCCATGCCGGCGGTATCTTCCTTCGGCGATTCCACTGTATAAGCAAGTGCCTTTATCGGAGTCAGCACTTCTGCTGCAAGGAACAACAGGGCAAACAATAATGCTGTTTTCTTTTGCCATAATCTTCTCATTCTCTTGCTTGCGTCCTTTCTTTTACTAATTAACTACGCATCCGTGTGCGGCATGTCAGCACACCAGTACCCCCTTGTGTACTAGAAATAATGCAGCACAATCTCCTCCCACACGGTTGACAGAAATGCCCCCAGCTCGCTGACCATCATCACCAACAGAAGGATAATGAAGATAATGATCACCAACGCGATTATAGTCAGCACCACGGAGGCAATTCCCTGGAAAAAACCGAAACCATGCACCGAGACAAGTCCGATAAAGCCATAAAAAAGCGTACACACCAATCCCAGCGCCAGACAGAAATTCAGCAGCGCCGCTTCGTTCAGCGACAGCACATGGGACAGCGCCAGATACAGCGCGCTCAGCCATATATAAGGATACTGCGCGTACATGGCGACCATGAAAATTTCCCTGGCGCTGCCGCTTCCGTTGGTCAGAACGGATACAGACCAGTTTGCCGCCACCAACAGCACCGTCTGTGCAAGCGCTCCCATCATCACCATCCAGATGTTCATGTAACGGGGTTCCACTTCCACAAACACGGCTCCCGTATAGGACTGACGCATTATGCTCAAAAGCATCAGCATCAGCATAAAGACAACGCAGGCCGGCACGCTTCCTCTCCCCTCATATTTGATATCACTGAAAGCCTTGAAGGGCTTGCCCATCATATACAGCGGGAACCGAATGCCTTCCTCCACCACGCGGTCCAACCATTTCTTCAGATCAAAACTGCTAGCCTTTTGCATAAGCGTCCCCTCCTTTACGGCCTTTCCTTACATGCCGGACCGCCTTGACAGCCACAATCAGGACCACCAGAACCGCCACCGCCCCAGGCGCATAGGCGCGGACTATCTCTTCTCTGGTCTTCTCAAACGCCATGGAATAGTAATCGGTCCGGTAAATCTGCCCCAGGATCTCCTGAGATTCCTTATAGCGTCCTTCCCAGTAAAGCTCCCTGCCGATGGCATCCTTCGCCACGCTGCAGTTGCTGTTCATCTCCAGGGCCTTCTGCCACTCAACGACCGCGTTCTCCCTGTCGCCTTCCGTCTCAAGCCTGACCGCCTCAATAATGGCCCCGGCATAATTGGTAGGCTTCATTACAGTGATTGACTGGGCAAGCTTGTCCGCAACCAACACTCTGCTGCTGTCTCCCAGCCAGCGGACGCTCACCGGATTTCTGAAGCATCCGTCCTTGTCTCCGCTGCCGCCGAATACAAAGAGTACATTGGATGCTCCGTCGTAAGTGAAGATTCTGTTTCTGGTCCTGTCCAGCACCATGTACATTCCGTACTCGTTGCAGTCAATGTAGGACAAATTGGAAGGGCCGGACTCGGACGTAACCCTCTGCGCTATAGCATAACCCCAGTCTCCCATGGGGTGCTCTCCCTGCCAGTCCTCCGGCATGATATCCTTTCCGTTTACATTCAGCAGACGAATGGGGTTTTCCACCTCCGACGACCGGATTGTGGTATAAATAAATCCCTTCTCATTGATGGTCATGGAGGAATACTCCGTGGGCAGAATCAGCGCCTGCTTGCTCAGCTGCTCTTCCGTGGCAATCATCCGGAAGAAAACCTCAAGGGGAGATATGGATACCGTGGTAGAGCCGAAATAACGCTGGAATTTATTGTCGGAATTGACTTCCAGAATTCCTTCATAAATACCGGACGCGATAATATACATACGGTCCAGACTGTCCACCACAATCTGGGAGGGCTTGTAGGCCACCGAGATGTCCAGTCCCTCCGGCTGCCCGTAATTGTGCAGAAGTTTATAATTCCTGTCAAAAATCAGCACATGACCGGCGTTTGGCTCACAGACATACAACTCTCCCTCATCCGTGACAAAGAGACCCTGGGGAGCGTTAATTTTAACGGTATTCCCGTTCTCGTCCTCATACTCGGAGAGAATATGCTTTACCTTGAAATCATAATCCAACACCAAAACGGCGTTCAGCGTCGCCACATAGATGGAATCCTCTGTCACAAACATGGATTCCAGTTCGTTCAGATTCTCCACGCCCTCCAAATCGACAGCATGATAAACTTTCTCCACCTCATAGGCGACAGGCGCCTTCCTGTAAGGGCCTCCGGAGCCGAAACAGTAGTTTGCGGTCCCTTCCGCCGAAACGGTTAAGGGCGTCGCCAGCATCATCAGCCCCGCCAGCACATAGAAAAGACATTTTTTCATTTTTTCTCTCATAATCACCCTCCCTTAATCCTTCATACCGGAGGTAGCCATTGTTTCCATAACATTGCTCTGGGTGACCACAAAGATCAGCACCGGGATAAAGAACGAAAGCAAAGAGGCCGCAGATGCCATTCCCTGTCTTGCGATACCGGTTGACGCGATACGAGAGAGCATATAACTCAGCGGTTTAATGTTCTCCGTGTACAGCACGCTTCCTCCCGTATTGCCCCAGAGTCCCTGGAAAGTAAAGATAAACACTGTCATCAGCGCCGGCTTTACCACAGGCATAATAATCGAAACCAGTGTCCGGAAATAGCTTGCTCCGTCGATTTTAGCCGCTTCGATCAGGGAATCCGGCAGCATTTCCATAAAGTTCTGCATCAGATACAGTCCCAGTGTGGAAGCGAACGACGGCAGGATAATGGCCCACAGGCTGTCTACCAGTCCAAGTTTCGTCAGAATCAGGTAGTTGGGCACCGCCGTTACCGCCCCGGAGAACATCAGCGCATACACTACCATGCTGCTCATCAGCTTCTTTCCCCTGAATTCGGACTTTGCCAGAGGAAACGCGGCCATGGCGGAGAGCAGGATCTGCCCCAGACACCCCAGTATCACCAGAACGCCCGTATTGTACAGATATCTGGTAAAAGGCACCAGGGACTCACTGGCATACACCAGCAAATCCTTAAAATTCTGCCCCGTAGGGTTCTGCGGCAGAACGGTGGGCGGATAACGGTACAGTTCACGCATGGGCTTAAATGCATTACCCACCATGAATGCTACCGGAAATACGGCGAATATGGCAAATGCCAGTATAAATAAAAGTAAAAATGCTGTTCCTCCCACGCTGCGGTTGCTGCGGCCCTTGGTAATATAACGCACAAAGGCTTTCCGGAAACCGCCGGTGGATCTGATACGTCCAAACCATTTTATCATATTAAGTTCCCACCTTTCGCAGAACTTTCTGAATCAGCCTGTTGCAGCCCACCATCAGGACAAAGAGCACCACCGCAATGGCGGAGGCATACCCCATCTCCAGTCTGGTGGTACCGTAATCCGTCAGGTGATCCACGATACTGTGCGTCGCATAACCTGTACTGGGAAACCCTGTCAGGGCGGACCCGCTGATGGAGAACGCGCCGGTGATTGCCATGATTGCGCCGAACAGAAGCACGGGCTTCATGGAAGGCAGGACAATGTACCACAGCTCCTGCCACCGGTTGGTGATTCCGTCCACCATCCCCGCCTCCTGAAGGGAGCGGTCCACGCCCTGCAGACCGGCGATAAAGCTCAGGAATCCCACACCGAAGCTCATCCACAGCTGCACTACCAGAATGATTGTCATCATGTATTTTGCGTCGTGAAGCCAGAGAATCGCGCCGTCCGTTATCCCCATGCTCATCAGTCTCGCATTGGCAAATCCGGTGGAATCATCTGCGAAAATCAAAGTCCAGATCACATAGGCATTGCCCGCAAGGGAAGGCCCGTACAGGATCACGGTCATAATTACCCTCAGCTTGTCGGGAAGCTCACAGAGCATCCAGGCCATGGTAAAGGAAAGCATATAACCCACCGGCCCCACGATTACGGCCATGACAAAGGTATTCTGCAGCGCCTTCAGAAACAGGCTGTCATTCAAAAACAGATCAATATAGTTATCCAGTCCCACAAACCCCGGCGATTGTATTACATTGTAATCCGTAAAGCTCATCACTACGGAAAATAGTACCGGAGCCACAACGAACACAATGAAGAACAGACTGAAGGGCAGTATCATCAGATAAACTTCCTTCTTTGTTCGCAGCTCGGTGAGAAGCGGGACTTTTTTGCTTACCGGTTTTCCTCTATTATTCATAATACCACTCCGTTTCCAAACCATCTTTCTCTGTTCAATATCACTTCGTATCCAAACCATACTCCTGACGCTTCTTGATGATCTCCGCATCTATGGATTCCACATAGCCTGCCAGTGTATCGAGCGGGTCCAGACTGATATCGTTAATTACCGCGTAGAACGCATTTTCCAGGTTTCGGCCTGTCAGGTACGAACCGGGGATCTGACGGATCTCCCTCAGCCAGTAAAGGCTGTCGTCCAATACTGCCGCAATCTCCACAGGCCAGGATGTCTGTTCAAAGGATTCCAGGTTTGCCACCATGTACCGTCCGGAAGAACCCAGCACGGCTTCCATCTCCCGGGCATAACCCGTCTGTACATCCGCGGAAACCCACCATTTGATGAACTCCCATGCCTCGTTCATGGTGCCGTCCCTCTCCACCGTGGGCTTAATCATAACCACGGAACTGGTGGTCACAGGAATACTGTGGTCTACCGTCCCGTCTTCCCTTCTGGTTCCGGGCACCAGGCTGATTCCCCATTTGCCGCTGATCTCCGGCGCGGAGACGCTCAGCGTATTATAGTTGGAGATATCCATGATGGCCAGGGGCACGCTTCCCAGACGGAAACGGGTCACGAAACTGATGGTGGCGGAAAATCCGTACTTGGTATAATAATCCGTCCAGGTCTCAAAGCAGTCTACGGATTCTTCGCTCAGCAGAAGCGTCTCCTTCCCTGCCTCGTCATACAGCTCGCCGCCGTTCTGATACAGCATGGACAGATATACGCTGTTGATGGCCTTGGAAGTTCCTACCCCGGAGGCTGCGCCCAGAGTCTGTATGGATTCCCTGTCCAGATACACCTGCATGTTGTAGGTGGCAAGAGAGGGAATAATGCTCACCAGATCTTCCCAGGTCTCCGGCACCATAATGCCGTACTGGGCCAGAATATCGCTGCGGTAGAACAGTACCGGAAAGCTCATCTGATCCGGCAGTCCGTACTGTTTTCCCTCAAACGCATAACTGTCAACCGCCGCTGGAGCAAACATGGCCGCCGTCTCCCCGTAGTCCGAAAACTGTTTCAGATCGTATGCCGCGCCCCTGTATCCCAGTTCCATGGGCATGGTGTTGGAAGCGCCGATCAATACATCCGGTCCGGTTCCTCCGGCCACAGCGGTCATGATAATGGAAATGTCCACCAGCTTCAGTTCCACCTTGATATTCTTTCGGGAAGTAAAGCTTTCATTGATCAGCCGGCGAAGCACATCCATCTGATCCCGTCCTGTAGATACCCATACGGTGATGGTTTTGCCTTCCCCAGCCTCTTCGCTGTCCGCGGCTACATTGTAGTCATTGGTAAAGGAGCCGATAAAGGACTGAATCTCATGCTTTGCATTCTGGAAGAAACTGCCTTCCGCAGGGGGCAGCTTTTCTTCCGTTCCCTGAAGCTCCATCCAGTCGATGGTCAGAGCCTGCTGGGAAAGCGTAAGCACCGCGGATCCAAGGGAAGTAATGGAGTCTCCTATGGTGGTGATCTTGTCCGTGATTCTGCTGGGGTACTCCGCTATCTCCAGAAACATGTCCGCGGATCTGTCTATGGACGAGCTTACGTCAGTGGTTCCTCCCGTAATCTCCATAACCTGACTGCAGATATCCGCAAGGCGTTCCCCTGCATGCTGCAGTTCCGTGGTGAGATTGGGAAGACGTCTGGTCAGCTGATAGTCCTGATATTTGGTAGGCGCAGTACTGGTGATCGCCGTGATGGAATAATAAATTTCCGAAATTTCGTCTATGGTTTCCCTCAGTTCCGAAGCCGCCTCCGCATATGCGCCCAGCGAACAGGTCAGACGGACAGTGTTCGTTCCCTCTTCAAAATAAAAATACAGATCTTCCCCCGCAACAGACTGCAGATAGTTCGTCTGGAAGGAATTGGAATACGGAAAACGAATATCCTGTGCTTCCGCATAGGGAACACTGCCGTTGACGGAAACCGCCCTGATGCCTGAAAAACCTACGCTGTCCTTCTGCTTATAACGCATGGCAATGCGGTACAGCCCGGCTGCGGGCACATCCACCTTCCATTCCAGCCAGTCCCCCGCCTTCTTCCATCCGCTGCCGCCGATGGTATTCAGCACGATATAGGTAGGGTCATAGGGTTCAGAAAGAGGCGAAGTACGGTCATTCTGGGGATAAAAGCTGGGATTGGACTTCAGCGCCGCATCCTCTCCCTGGATCCTGTATGCGCCCGTGGTCATGATCTGAGCGCCTTCCTCCTGCCTTGCGGCAAGCCAGGAGGCATAGTCCTGCAGTTCTTCAGCCGGACGCAGGGTAATGCCGCGGATCATCATCCGGTCCTTCACCGCCTCGAAAGTCAATGTGTTTTTTCCCTTCTCCAGGTAAAACTTCAATCCCTTGTCGTCTCCGAAGAATCCCTCCGCATCCTTCAGGGATACCTTCTGCCAGTCCGCCACTTCAATCTGGGAAGGAAAAGACTGGTTGCCCTCCATCTCCTTGTAGCTTTCATCCGCATTGGCGTACATCCGATAAAAGACCAGAGGAGAAGCCTGGGCAAAAGGCAGTTCGCCGTTCAGGAGCAGGCGCATCTGAATATCGTTGCCGCCGTCCGGAACCGCGGCATATTCCATATCAATCTGGTAAAACCCCGCCGTGTTTACATCCACGTCCCATGTGATTTGTCCGTCGGTTCCGGTCATTACCGTGTCCCCGTCCACGGTTACCTCCATCCCGTCGGCGGAAGCATAATCAGAGCCTTTTAAAGTCACCGTGTCCGATCCACTTCCTGCGGATTCATAGCGGCTCAGATACACATCATATGAATCCGCCACCGCATATTCCGGCACCTGTCCCATCACGGTACTGTCTGCCGCGGCCTCGGAAGTCTTGGCGGGTATGGCAGATACACATAGGGAACCTGCCAGAACAAGCGCTAGCGCTATTGTTTTCTTATATACATTACGCATGGTGCCATCTCCCATCCATTTTAACAAAAAAGGTTCTCCTCCTGTATGGATACAAGGCGGAGAACCTTTTATTCTTCAATCGTTATTCAGCTGCATCGTCGGAGCCATCGCCTTCCGCGCTGTCTTCACCTTCTGCAGAACTGTCTTCACCTTCCGCAGAGCTGCTGCCTTCTCCGCTTCCAAGAGGCTTGAATACGTCTTCCGGCACTAACTTCATTTCAATCAGCGCCTGCATATCCTGATTATAGGCAGATTCCATATTGGAACGGAGTGAACCACCCTCGCAAATCGCCTCGGACAGATTCTTTCCCATCCCAAGCTCCAGTCCCTTCACGTCAGAAATCGGGTTAAATAGTTCCAAACGCTGACGCTCTTCGACAAAATGGTACAGTTCCTTGTCGATGGTATCTTCCTCAAGCCATCCGGGAGCGGTGATGATCTCTTCCTCTTCCGGTTCCGGCTCCACATAAGCGCTCAGGGAATCATCCCAGCCAATCCACTCGGTCACCATGGAGAGTACCTGCATGGGATCGGCTTTACTTTCAATACCGTTGGTCAGACAGGTCAGGTAGCCGTCGAAGTATGTATGCATATAATTGTCGCTCAGCGTCTTATATGCGCCGGAATTTCCCACCTGACTCTCATCGATGGTCACATTGCTGCCCCAGGGATAAGGAACAAAGCCAAGCTCAAATACACCCTTTACGGCGTCTGCCTGCCATGCGGCGCGGTGTGAGATCGCCACCGTCTGTCCCTTGTCAAAAGTTTCTCCAGGATAGTTCCAGTTATCGTAGCCTACAGTTCCGTCATCTTTGGGTTTGCGGGGAACATTCTGCAGACCGTTCTCCACACACTTCTTCAGGAATTCCAGACACTCCAACATGGGTTCTGTGCAGTAGTTCAGATTTCCGCTGGAAGCCATAATCTCGGTTCCGTTCCCGGCGGCGCCGAAGAGCATCCAGTAATACGGAGAAACAAACAGAGGATATTCATCCTCCCCCATTAACTGTTTCATCTCCAACAGATAATTATAGCAGTCGTCATAACTCCACTGCCCCCTGTCGAACATTTCAGCCGGAGTATACTCCATGCCCAGTTCCTTGATCATGGTAGCATTGTAGTAAAGTCCCTCGCCGCCCATGCTTCTTGAAATGCCGTAGTTCTTACCGCCCCACCAAAACTTGTAATTGTCCATGTAGAAATCGCTGCCGGCAAAGCTGTCGGTAAAATCATACAGTATATTGTTGGCAACATAAGACGCCACCCAGGTATAGTTGCAGTTCATGATATCCGCCACCGGCGTTCCCGCAATATACTGCTTAACCGTCTCGTCCGGAATATCCTCCCACACATCTGTAGGATTGGGCACAAAAGTGAGCTTTACATTATACTTTTTCTCAATGTAGTCTTTCTTGGCCTGTCTGTCCGCAACCTGATAAGGCTCCAGATTTTCTCCCGATGGATCCAGATTTCCCAGGTCGTTATGGCCAAGCACCGTCAGCTCAATACCGCCGAAGTCATAAGCCGGATACAGATCCCCGTTGGGATTCACATAGGCCCCGTCTTCTCCCCCTTCTGCCTGACTGCTGCCGCTCTCGGATGCTTCATCTCCTGCGGATTCGGAAGACTCCGTCCCGCTGTCCTCCGGGGAACCGCTCTCCGGGGAACTGCTCTCCGGGGAACTGCTCTCCGGCGCGCTGCTGTCGCCGGCATCGCTGCCGCAGCCTGCCAATGACATGGAAAGCATACATACGGACATTGCGCATGCCATTGTTCTTAGAAACTTTCTTTTCATAAAACTACCTCCTTGTTATACAGCTCTTTTACAGAGCATATTAAGTTGCTTTGCAACTACTGTTGCCGGATTACGGTTCATGGGCAGTTACGCCAGGTATTTTCATGTCCACACGTTACTCTGAACCGACTTGAAAAATGCAACTTTCTATGCCAAAATGTTGCAT